>CANRHU010000037.1 GCA_947630485.1 uncultured Lachnospiraceae bacterium | reverse complement strand
CCGCACCACCTCCCATCTATGTAGGATGGAAGGCCAACACCTTGCAGTGACATGATTGTTCCCACCCTTATCTTACCGCAGGTTAGGGAAGCTTTCAATGTAGAAAAACCTTGTTTTCGGAAGTTCCGCTTCCGATGGAAGGGCGTTTAAGATATTGTTCCATACAAGTGTTTTCGGCTTTGCACAGCTGCTATGGGGAGAGATATATTTGCTTTCAGAAGAAAAATTTGTGCTTCCGAAAGGATTTCGACGCCATGGGAAAATGTCAGTTCGGTAGGAAAATAAGCGCTTCCGGGACCGGGGGCTTTTTTTGTTCACGTCCGCGGCTGCACCGGGAGCCAGATCTCGCAGCGGTAGTCGGGCCCGCCCATGTCGCCGGGCAGGTAGTTCTCCACCGTCATGCCGCCGTCCGGCACCCAGTCGGGATTCCCGGGAAGCCATTCGGCAAAGATCGCCGTGTTGACGGTCTGCAGCGCGCCGGGCAGCGGGCCCGTCGCCGTGAAGATGGCCCAGGTGTGCGCCGGGATCTCCAGCACCGCCTGCCCCTTGGGGATCGCGCCGCCGATGTACGGCCTTGCCGCCCAATATGCGAAGTCCTCCGTCCCGTTGTCGTCGACGCAGACTGCGACCGAGCCGAGCAACGCCAGCGCCGGGGCGGTCTTTGCGGCGGCCTGCAGCTCGTCGAACCACGCCGGGATGTCCCGGTAGCTCGTTTCGCCGGAGAAGCGGCGGGAAACGCCCACCACCTTGAATGCGTCCATGTTTTCAATGCGTACGTCCATCGCTGTGCCTCCTTGCACCTGTTCTGTGATGTTCAGCGGGAGGAACGGCTTCGGCACGCGCCCCGTGCGTCGAACCTCCATCGGCGAAACGCCGAACTGCTTCCGGAACGCCTTCGTGAAGCTCTCGGGGCTGTCGTAACCCGCGTCGAGCGCCGCGTCCAGCACCCGGGCGGACGTCCGCACGAGCTCCAGCGCCGCAAGGTACAGCCTGCGCCCGCGGATGTATTCGCCGACGCTGTACCCGGAGATCGCGGTGAATTCCCGCGAGAAGTAAAACGGCGAAAGGTGTACCGCCCGCGCCGCGTCCGCCGCGGTGATGTCCTCCGCGAGGTGCGCCTCGATGTATTCCACCGCACGGCGCACCGTGTCCAGTCTGTCCATCGCCCGATCCCTCCTCTGATGTGTTTTGCATGGCCCGGTCGGCCGTCCCGGTTCTGCTACAACCAGCATACCACGGCCCCGTCGTTTTATCCTGTCCTTTTTTGCTCAATTTCTACATGATAAAGCGCCGTTTCCGATACGGCTGACACGTTTCAACCGCCGAAAACGGGCGTTTGGTCTTATATTCCGGATTTCCAATTACCGCCGATGTCGTTGTTATGGCATGTGCAATGTTGTCGTTGAACGAGAATTTTGTGCGCATTTCCGGATATTTTGAACGAAATTTACACTTTTAATACTTATGACCGCTATGACCTGGTTTTTGCGGCATTCTATTTCGTGACGGTTCAGCGGGTCGGATTCGAATATGAAGATGCGATTCTTATCCCTTCCCGTGAAAACGGCAGCACTGTGTATTCCGGTAAATGCCGCGGCCAACAGGCCCGCTTTACGGTGTCGGAGGAAAAAAACGTTGTATTTCAGTGCGGCAGTCAAACCTATGGACCTTATACGGCAAAAGAAGACCCGACAGCGATTCCGCAGGATGCGGAAACGGCAGAAGCTATGACCGGCGTGGAACTTCGTCAGGGAGAAGATGTTCTGTTTCGCGGGGGCGTCCGCAGAAACCGGGATTATTATCTGCTGCTCAATGAGGATGGAACTCTGGACAACATCAGATTCTCCTATGTGACCAGCGATGGGCTCGAGAGGGATGAAAACGGCAATGTCATTGATCCGATGGAGCCGTCCGACTGGGAAATCGCAGGAAGATATATCAGCTGGACGATTCTGGCGGTTATGGCCCTGGTAATCTTTGTGATGGGACTGCGGTGATGAGGGAAAGACGAATTTTCAGGGGTTTGTCGGAATCATTATGAGCAATTTCTTTTTGTCCGGCAGGTGGATTTCATCCGCGGCGCTGCCGGCAAATCGACTGAAAAAAATCTCACCCCGCCAGGTGCAGCACCCTAAGGAGCAGCAGCCAGCTGAGCCCGTAATATGTCACCACAGCCACCAGGTCATTCATCGTGGTGATCAGCGGCCCGGAGGCCACGGCCGGATCCACATGGACGCGGTGGAAAAACAGCGGAACGAGGGTTCCCACCGCGCTGGAAATCACCATGGCAGCCAGAAGCGCGACGCCGATGCAGCCGGAAATCGCGAACGCCGTAACGCCGCCGTAACCCTTAAAGGCCACAATATAGACGCCCAGGGACACAAAGGACACAATCCCAAGGAGCAGGCCGTTGGAAAAGCCCACGCGGATCTCCTTCCACACCAGTCCCAGCTTCTGGGGGCCGGTCAGGGACTCGTCCATCAATACGCGGATCGTCACTGCCAGGGACTGAGTTCCCACATTGCCGGCCATATCCAGGATCAGGGACTGGAACGCCATGATCAGCGTCAGCTTCGACACCACAGGTTCAAACAGCCCCACCACCGTGGACACGATCATGCCAAGCCCCAGCAGGATGAAAAGCCAGGGCAGACGTTTCTTCATACTCTCCTTAAGAGGCTCCGTCAAATCCTCCTCCGCGGCCAGACCGGCGAATTTCGCGTAGTCCTCGCTCAACGCGTCGTCCACCACCTGGATAATGCTCTGGGAGGTGATCACGCCCAACAGATGATTCTCATTGTCCAACACCGGAATCAGATCCTCGGAATAATCCTTAAGACGCTCGATGCAGTCGTCAATATCCTCATGACCATATACATAAGGATACGACGTCATGATCAAATCCGCAAAGCTGGCGTCGTAGCGCGCAATGATCAGCTCCTTCAGATCCACCGCCCCATAGTAATATCCATTCTCATCCACCACAAACAGCGTGGAAATGTTGTCGTTGTCCGGCGCCTGCCTGGTCAGCTCCCGCATGGCCTGCTTCACCGTCAGGTTCTCCCGCAGAACGATATGGTTCGTCGTCATGCGGCTGCCGATCTCATCCTCGTCAAAGGAGGAAAGAAGCGTCAGGTCGCGGCGCGTCTCCTCATCCATGCAGCTGATGATCAGCGTCCTCCGGGCCTTCTCAATCTCGCGCAGAATCTCCAGCGCAGCATCCGATTCCATATGCCCCGCCACAACGGCCGCCTTGCGCACATCCATCTCCGTAAGGTATGTCCCCGCGTCCTCCCGCTCGGCGTATTCCAAAATCTCCGCCAGGAAATCCGTATCCAGGACACGGTACAGCTTCTTCCGCTCGGCCTCCGTCAGCCGGTCAAGCACATCCGCGATATCATTGGCATGATAATCCTCCAGCTTCAGGCTCATGGCCTTCGGGGAAATGCCGCTGCGGATGATATCCGTAATTTCCGAAGCGTAGTCCGGACGGGCAGCGGTCTCCGAAAGCTCCTCATGAGAGGCCGCGCCGGAGTTCTCTTCCAAATTCCGAACGGCTTCTTTCCCGTTCTGATATTCCTTCTCCACTCTGCCCGTCTCCTTTCTCTATTCATCTCCGCGGGCAACCGACCGCTATCTCTTTCAGCCGCCTCCTGCCATCTGCCTGCTGCTATCTCCGCAGACGGCCGCTCTCTCTGCCGGCCGCCGAAGCCACCCGATAGAATCAAAGCGCGCGCATTTTCCTGTCTTTACGCCAGATGCATCACTTTAAGAAGCAATACCCAGCTGAGCCCATAGTACGTCACCACAGCCACCAGGTCGTTGACCGTCGTGATGAGCGGTCCCGACGCCACGGCCGGATCGATCTTTATTTTCTTAAAAAACAGCGGGATCATGGTTCCGACCGCGCTGGAAAATACCATCGCCACCACCAGCGAGATCCCGATGCAGCCGGAGATCGCAAACGCCATCATGCCCTGCCGGCCCTTTACCACCATCACGTACAGACCTAGCAGCACAAAGGAAGCAAGCCCCAGCAGCACGCCGTTGGAAAATCCGACCCGCATCTCCTTAAAAATCAGCCCCAGTTTCTGCCGCCCGGTCACCGAATCATCGGTCAGCACACGGATCGTCACAGCCAGCGACTGGGTGCCCACGTTGCCGGCCATGCCCAAAATCAGCGACTGGAACGCCATGATGACTGTAAGCCTCGAGACCACCTGCTCAAACAATCCCACCACCGTGGACACCATCATGCCCAGGGCCAGGAGGATAAAAAGCCACGGCAGGCGCTTCTTCATGCTCTCCCGAAGGGGCTCCTTCAAATCCTCCTCCGCGGTCAGACCAGCCAGCTTGGCGTAGTCCTCGCCCATCTCGTCGTCCACCACCTGGATGACGCTCTGGGACGTGATTACGCCCAACAGGTGGTTATTGTTGTCCAAAACCGGGATCAGATCCTCGGAATAATCTTTCAGCTTCTCGATACAATCGTCGATATCCTCATGACCGTACACATAGGGATACGACGTCATAATCAAATCCTCAAACTCCGTCCCCGGGCGGGCGATGATCAGCTCCTTTAAATCCACCGCCCCATAGTATTCACCGTTCTCATCCACCACAAACAGCGTGGAAATGTTGTCGTTCTCCGGCGCCTGGGCAATCAGCTCGCCCATCGCCTGCTTAACCGTCAGATTCTCCCGGATCACGATGTGGTTCGTCGTCATACGGCTGCCGATCTCATCCTCGTCAAAGGACGACAAAAGCACCAGGTCCCGCTTCGACTCCTCATCCATACAGTCGATGATCAGCGCCCGCTTCTCCTTGTCGATTGTGTGCAGCGTTGCCAGAGCCGCGTCCGACTCCATGTGCTCCACCACCGTGGCCGCCTTCTTCACGTCCATTTCCGTCAGATACTGCCCCGCCATATCCTCCTGGGCATACTCCAGAATCCCAGCCAGAATCTCCACATCCATGATGCGGTACAGCTTCTTCCGCTCTGCCCCTGTAAGCTGGTCAAGACTCTCCGCGATATCGTTCTCGTGGTAGTCCTCCAGCTTCTCGCTCATGACCTTGGGGGAGGCGTTGCCGCGGATGATCCCGACAATCTCTGACGCGTAATCCGGTCTGGCAGAAGTCATTTCTTCTGTCCGTTCCATCTCATTTTCCATGTCGGAAAGCCTCCTTATTCAGTTATGAAAACATCGGAAATAATGCCAGAAACGGCCGGAAGATCATTAAAATCCACACACGACACAATCAGGCGCACAGAACCGGACGCCCGCTGCCATGGAAAATCCTGCTTCTTCCGGTCTTATCTGACCGTAGCCAGTCGATCGTTCGTGACTGTCACTGCCGTCCACTCTGTTCACCTGCCTTTATTCCTGAATTCACATGCCAAAGCATTCCTGCCCGCTGTATTCCGAAAGCATTCCTGCTTATGGAATCAGTATAGCACGAAGATATATTTTGTGGCAAGAAAAATTTGCTTCAATTCGTCAAAAATCCCTTCCCGATGATCTCGCTGGAATTCGTGATCAGCATGAACGCCGTGGGTTCCACCTGACGGATATAATTCCTCAAATGCATGGCCTCGCCGCGGCGCATGGTCGTCATGATCACCGTCTTTTCGTGATGGGTGAACGCCCCCTCCGCCCGGTAGACCGTGGCGCTGTGATGCAGCTTGTTGATAATATAGTCGCAGATCGGATCCTCGTCGTCGCAGACGATATTGAAGCATTTGCACTGATTGATACTTTCGATGACACCGTCCACCACCAGGGACTTGGCCAGAAGGCCGAGCACCGAGAACAGACCGGTCGTGGTATCGAACACAAAGAACGCCAGCACCACCGACAACAGATCCACCAGGAAAAGCACCGTGCCGATATTTAAGCTGGTATGCTTCTTTAAGATCATCGCGATGATATCCGTACCGCCGCTGGACGCGCCGATATTGAACAGCACCGCGGAACCCACGCCGGGCAGAAATACCGCAAATACCAGCTCCAGAAGCGGCTCGCCGGTCAGAGGCTTTGAAAGCGGCCAGAGCACCTCGCACACCTCTAAAAGCACCGACATCAGCACACTGGCGTAAACCGTGCGCACGCCGAACCCTTTCCCGATGAAGATGAAACCGATCACCAGAAGTCCCATGTTCACCACAAACGTAAACTGGCTCGCCGACAGATTCGTCACCTCGCTGACCACCGCCGAGAAGCCGGTGACGCCTCCAAACGCAAAATGATTGGGGAATTTAAAGAAATAGACGCCCACCACCATGACCATGATGCTTAAGGTGATCATCCCGTACTCCCATACCGTATTCTTCACCGGGTTCTTAAAATCTTTCGCCATCTTTTATTCGGTTTGGACGCACAAAAAACAAGACTTCCGTCTAAACTCCGTCCGTCTCTTTTCTGCGCAGCCCCTTTGCCGCCTCCTGTATACTCCTAAAATACCGCCCGCGCAGCCACCGCCTAAATCCGGCTCCCCGCCGCGCTTTCCCTGTTTCCATTCCACCTTCAATATACTCCTATAAGGTCACAATTGCAATCACTATTATTATTGTCATTTTCACAGGATATATGTTGTAAATACAAGCCGCGCGTCACTGGAGTGTTTTCTGCATGGAGATTAAAATGCCGGATACAGTTATCAGAAACACTGTATCCGGCATTCGCGGATTCTTAATTAAACCCGAAAAACTTCTGGCTGATCTTATACCCTGCCTCGGAGATCTTCCGTCCGCCTTTGCCCGGCAGGTTCATGCCCTGTCCCAGGAAGCCGAACCGCAGCCGCAGCCACAGCGGAAAGCTCTTCTTCTTTAAGTACTGCCACAGCTCCTTCTTCTTCGCCAGGTTCTCCTCGGTTCCGGAGCGGATCGCCAGGATCGAGGAAATCACCATCATGATCTCCAGATAGCGGACCATATAGTGGCGCAGCTTCCGGTTGGGAATCTTACCCATATCGTAATAATCCAACATCAGCTTCGTCACCTTCAGCTGCTGGTCGATGCGGCCGATCATCACCTGCTCATTGACCGACTGATCCTCGCGTCCGATATAATACCGATAGAAATTCACATCCAGATAGTACATGGTCTTCACATGGGGCAGCGGCTGGTAGACGAAAATATTGTCCACGTAAAAGGTGTGCTTCGGCAGCTCAAGGCCGCAGTCCCTCAGAAGCTGGGTCCGGTAGATCACCGAATGCATCAGGATATATTGCCCCAGAATAAATACCTTCACATCTTTCCATGTAAACAGCTGGTCCTTGGGCAGGGCCGTCCGGTAATTCATAACCTTCTTGTGGGCCGCGCCCTGTTTGTCATAGACGAAATTGCTGATCAGCATGTCCAGCGTCTGGCTGCCGTAGACATAGCGGCGCAGGGTATCCAGGATCGCCCGGTAAGCGCCGGCATCCACGTAGTCGTCGCTGTCCACCACCTTAAAATAGACGCCCGAAGCATTGCGAAGCCCCGTATTCACCGCCTCGCCGTGACCGCCGTTCTCCTGGTGAATGGCCCGGCAGATGCCCGGGTAGTTCTTCTCGTATTCATCGGCGATCCGTGCCGTATCGTCCTTCACGGAACCGTCGTCCACGATCAGGATCTCCACCTCGTCGCCGCCAACCAGCAGGGATTCGATACATTTGCTCATGTAAGCCGCCGAGTTGTAACAGGGTACCGCGATTGATAACAGTTTCAAGTGTTCTTCCTCCTCATTATGCAAAATGTTCTGCGAAAACCGCCGTCAGATTGGCCGCCGCATGGACGGTCACCGCGGCGCAAAATCCCCCTCGGTGTTCATAACTCTCCGCAAGGACCAACCCCATGCAGATTCCGTAAAGCCCCTGAACCACGCTTCCGTGGTAGAAGCCGAAAACAATCGCCGACACGATCACTGCGGTCGGAAATGAAAACCGCTGCCGCAGCGACCCGTAGACCATCCCGCGGAAGACCAGCTCTTCCGCTGCCGGGATCAGAAGTCCCGCAAGCGCGACCTGCTGCCATAAAGGCGGAGCGTAGATCCGCGCCAATTGATCCTGATAACCTGTAAACATCTGCTCTAATCCGCTGAGAACGATCAGGTTATTAAACAGGATACAGGATACACTGCCGATGCAGATGCACTGGAAAATACGGGCAAACGGATCTTTGGGAACGCGGAAGCGGTTGTCAAAATCCGTCTCCTCCTGCCGCGGCGCAGCCGGCTCCCCCGCCGCGGAGCGGCCCCGAAAACGCCCCGGAAACAGGCGCTTCACCGGCCATCCCTTGTAATAGCGCCCTTCCGCACATCCGCGCGCATACAAAATCCCCAGAACCGCCAGCGCTGCGGCCGCGGAAATTCCCTGCGCCGGGAGCGCCTTAAGATCCGGAAACAGCAAAAAAATACCCGCCGTCAGAATCTCATACACAGCGATCGGATAAATAATCTGCCACACCAGTTTCATCTGCCAGTATCCCCCCTTGCCGCCTGTCCCGGAAGAAAGACTGTCGCCATGCCTTCTCTTCCGGTACGCGAAAGCGTGCAGCCCAAAAAACGCGGTTTCCCATGCTGCTTACTGCCTTCGTGTAGAGTATACCACAGTTTTCCGCATATTTCACTTATTAGTTGCTTTTTTTCCATATAAAGTTTATACTGTTTTTAGCATTGGTACAAAGAAAGAGAGGTAACGCATATGCCGAAAAAACGCATCGTCATGGCCCTGGGCCACAAGGCGCTGGGAACGAACCTGCCGGAACAGAAGGAAGCCGCCCAGCACATGTCCAAAATCATCGCCGATTTTGTCCAGGAGGGATGGCAGGTAGCGGTCGTCCATTCCAACGCCCCCCAGGTCGGCATGATTCATACCGCCATGAATGAGTTCGGGAAAATGCACGAGGGGTACACGCCCGCTCCCATGTCCGTCTGCTCTGCCATGAGCCAGGGCTATATCGGCTACGATCTTCAGAACGCCATCCGCGCCGCCCTCCTGGGCCGCGGCATCTATAAACCAGTATCCACAATTCTGACCCAGGTTACCGTAGACCCCTACGACGAAGCCAGCCATACGCCCGCCAAGTCCATCGGCCGCATCCTGACGGCGGAGGAAGCCACCGCCGAGGAAGCGAAGGGAAACTTCGTCCGCGAAATTCCCGGCAAGGGCTTCCAGCGCATGGTGGCAGCACCCAATCCGGTGGCCATCGTGGAGATCGACGCCATCCGCGCCCTTCTCGACGCCGGACAGATCGTCATCGCCTGCGGAGGCGGCGGCATCCCGGTCATGGTCCAGGGCCATTTTCTGAAAGGCGCCAGCGCCGTCATTGAGAAGGATCTGGCGGCCGGTCTTCTGGCCCGCGAGATCGACGCCGACGTGCTGATGATCCTGACCGCCGTGGACAACGTGACGCTCAACTATGGCCAGCCCGACGAGCGCCCCATCCACACGATGAATCTGGAGGAGGCCCGCGACTACATCTCCCAGGGCCAGTTCGAATTCGCCTCCATGCTGCCGAAGGTGGTCGCAAGCGTCGATTTCATCCAGAGCGGCAAGGGCCGCCGCGCCGTCATCACGTCGCCGGAGAAGGCGGTTCTGGGGCTTGCGGGGAAGGCCGGAACGTCCATTACGGACTGAGATATAACAGGCTGCGGCACTTCGTCTGCCGCAGCCCGTTGTCTGTTTCCATGCGAACAGAGCGCCAGCAGACGCTCTGTTCGTATTCTCTATTCTGCTATTGACTCTCTTTTCGATCGGGATCTCACTCCTCACCCCTCCAGCTCATAACACTCCACATCCATCACCACTCCGCCGTCCGCGCAGAAGCTGATTCCCTCGGCCGCCAGGTCGGTATAAATGGTGCCGGTCACCACATGCTCTCCGTCGTTGATGAAGACCTCGGCGCTGAACCGGTCCAGGATCAGGCGCAGCTTGATCTCGCCGCCGCGGCTGCGCACCTGGGAACGGCGCTGATGGATGATCGCGCGGCGGGAGCCGGAGAACTTCCGGTCGATCTTAAAGACCGACTCGGACGGATGGTAGCTGACGGAAGTGCGGAATTCCTCATTCTGCGCGAAGCGAACCGCGAACTTCCGGTAAACCGCGTCCGGGTCAGCCGGGCGCACGGTCACGGTCAGATCCACGCAGCGGCCTTCCACGCCCGGAAGCCGGACCTCTCCGTCCGTAACAGCCACATCCTTATACTCCGCCTTCGAACGCCGCAGACTCTCAAGCTCCCGGATCGGCCGCTGCCAGAGCCTTCCGTCCTGCAGCCAAATCTCCCTCGGAATCGTCATCTGGCCGTACCAGCGGTGGGTCACGGTGCGCAGGTTGGAGGTATCCCAGTTCTGCATCCAGCCGATCATCACCCGGCGTCCGTCCGGCGTCAGGATCGTCTGGGGCGCGTAGAAATCAATGCCGTAATCGATGGACTGGTTGGCCTCCTCCACGAAATCCCCGCTCTCCGGATCCATATGGCCGATCAGGCACAAAGTGCCGTTGCCGTTGTGATATTCAAAACCCTGGGGCATCATGTCCTGGGGACTCGTAAGAATGACCGCCTTGCCGTCCAGTTCAAAGAAATCGGGGCACTCCCACATCCTGCCGATACGGTTATGGTTCTCCGCCAGAATCCGCTTAAAGCTCCAGTGGAAGCCGTCCGGGCTCTCATACAGCAGAAGCTGACCGCTGCCGTCCGCGGGTCGATTGCCGATGACGCAGCTGAACGTACCGTCCTCATTCCTCCACATCTTCGGATCCCGGAAATCATACCGGCTGCCGCCCTCGGGAAGATCCCTCTCATCCAGCACCGGGTTACGGGCGTATTTCACATAATCCATGCCGTCGCCTACGGCCAGACACTGCGTCTGAACCTCCTGAAACGTACCGTCAGCCTGCTGCTGTTTCTGCACTCCCGTGTACATCAGAAGCTGGCGGCCGTCGTCCAGCTCGATGGCGCTTCCGGAGAAGCACCCGTCCTTATCGTAGATCTCGTCCGGCGCCAGGGCCGCGGGCAGAAGCCTCCAGTGGAGCAGGTCGTCGCTGACCGCATGAGCCCAGTGCATGGGACCCCACTGGGTGGAATACGGATGATACTGGTAGAACATATGGTATTCGCCCTTGTAGCGGGAAAACCCGTTGGGATCGTTCATCCAGCCGACCCGGGCCGACAGATGGAACTTGGGCCGGTTCTCCGGGGGGATCATTTTATCGTATACTTCTTCATACTTGCGTGCCTCACGCAATGTCTGGCTGCTCATGCTTCTCTGTTCCTCCGATCTTATGCGCCGCGCCGTCCCGCGCGGTTCTGCCGCTTCTGTCTTACACGGTTCTGCCGCTTCCGGCTTATGCGGTTTTGCCGCTCCTGGCCGCAGTTTTCCGCCTTTTCATGCTTTTCAGCGTACTTTCTTACGAACATTTTATCATGATGCCCGCAAAGTATGCAACTGGTTTTCTGCACATACTTTGTAAACTTATTCTTAAATTTTTGTACTTCCCGGCCGCCTCGGCACGTCTGCCGGCAGATCAATTTTATCTCCGCCGCGTCTGCTCTGATTCCTCGTATTGCCTTTTCTCCCGGCTGTTCTGCAGAGAATTTTCCGTCTCAATCCGGCAATTCCCATGCAAACCTGCCGCAGAATGCTCCTCTTTCGACAACAGGGGAGCGCCCCGCAAAAGACGCTCCCCTGCTGCCTTCCTTACCTCACTTCTCAACCTTCAGACGGCCTTTGCCGCCTGTGTTCTCCTCTAAGCCGGGCGCGTTCATGGTCTACGTGCACAACCGGGTCTATGCGTACCACGTCCGCCGCTTCTTCCCCTCTCAGGGAAATCCTTCGCGGTTCTTACTGAGCCTGCGTCGCCGCGTACCGGTCGTAAGCCGCCTGATACACCGCCTGAAGCTCGCCCATGCCGCAGTTATTGTTCAGCGTGTCCAGATAGGACTGCCATGCCGCGTCGTCCGGGCCGCCGTCGCGGAGCCACAGGCCCTCGTTCTCGGCTACGATGCTCTCGAAATCAGACTTATACATATCGATGGTATCCAGCTCTTCCTTTGTGTACACGCAGTCGACCGGATAGGTCGTGGTGCTTGTCACATAAGGCATCCAGAAATCATACAGATCGGTCAGACGCTCGATCGCGCGGTCCTCCATCTTGAAGGTGGTGCTGTAGTAGTCGCTCAAGATCAGCTTCGGTCCCTGAACCTCGTTCTCGCCTTTCAGCTCGCCGGCGCCCTTGTTGTACTTGGCCTGGCTCTCCTCCTCGGTGATGCTCAGCCATACACCGTTCTCGTCCTGCTCGTTGAAGTACACGCCGATCGGACCGTACTGCAGCTGCATCACGTTCTCCGGCTCATACCACAGATCGAAGAACTTAAGCAAATTCGCCGGGCTCTTGCAGGCGCTGGTGATGGACAGCTGGCCGGAGTTGGTGCCGCCGCCTGTTCTCACGGTCACATTGTGGGTGCCGTCCGGGCCGTCCAGAACCGGAAGGAACACATAGTCCTTCGCGTAATCGCCCATCAGCTCCTCGATGTACCACCAGGTGGAGACGCCCACATAACCCTGCTGGCACTTACTCATCAGCTGCGTATCGCTCTGGCTGAACATTTCCACATCCATCAGCCCTTCCGCGTACCAGTCATGGAAATAGGTGATCGCCTTGCGGTACTCGTCGCTGGCGCAGACGAAATCCACCTTGCCGTCGTCGTTTAAGCGCAGGTCGTTGATGACGTCGTTGGGCCAGTTGGTGAAGCCGAAGCCCGCGTAGAAAATGTTCTGGCCCCAGCACCACTGATCGAAGCCGGTGCTCATCGGGATCGTGGTTCCCGCGGCGTTACCGTAGTACTTGGCGCTCATGTCGTTGTCCTTAAACGCCTTCAGAGCCGTATGCAGTTCGTCAAGAGTGGTCGGAACCTCAAGTCCCAGGTCGTCCAGCCATGCCTTGTTGATCATGGAGAACTGCGGGATCGTGTAAATGCTGTAATCCTCATCCTTGCCGATACCGGCGGTACCCATCTGCTCCGCGGCCGGCAGTCCGTAGATCTTGCCGTCGCTCATTGTGATGGCGCTCCTGATATTCGGATGTTCCTCCAGGATCTTGGCCAGGTTGGGCATATACTCCTCCGTCAGATACGGAGTCAGATCGATAAATGTGCCGTCCTCGCCGTAGCGGGTCAGGTCGTAGTTGGAAAATCCTACCGCGGAGAACGCGTCCGGAAGCTCCTGACCGGCGATACGGATGTTGACCTGCTCGGCCAGGGAATCGCTCATCGTATTCCAGTTGATCGTAACGCCGGCTTCCTCCGCCATCGCGTTCAGCACGGTGTTGTCCTGATATCCCTTGCTCAGCGCGCTCATGCCGCCGATGATGTCGAACGTGGTCTGAGAGGTATCCGCGTTGGCCTCGCCGGGAGCCGCGGCCGCGCCGGAATCGGAACTGCCGGAACCGCCGCACGCCGTGAGGGAAGCCGCCATACTGACTGCCAGTGCGCTGCAGAGCAGCATTTTAACTGTCTTCTTCATAATACGTTTCCTTCCTTTTCATACATGATTTGTTGATGAAAGTTTATTTTTGCCGCGCAGTCCTTCCGCGGCTCCGATGCACATCGAAGCTTCGCGTTTTCAGGCCCGAAGGGCTGCGCGGGTGGAACTCTTTTCTGTCGGCTGTATCCGTTCCGAACGTCCGCTCTGCGCCGCAAAGCTTTATTTACTGTCGGCAGTAATCAGCCCTTAACCGCGCCGGCCATCATGCCCTTCTCGAAATACTTCTGCACGAACGGGTAGATGATCAGCATCGGGGCCGCCGCCACGATAATCGATGAGAACTTGATCATCTCGGTCAGCTTGTTTAACTCCGCGTAGCCTCCGGAGATCGTGCTCGCCTGGGCCGCGGAAGCGGAACTCCTGATCAGGATGTTGCGGAGAACCAGCGGAAGCGGAGCCTTCTCCGGTCCGGTTAAGTAGATCAGGGCTGTAAACCAGTCGTTCCAGTAGGCGACCATGCTGAACACCACCATAACCGCCATCATGGACATGCTGAGCGGAATGACCACCTGCAGGAAGATGCGGAACTTGGACGCTCCGTCGATCTCCGCCGCCTCGATCAGCTCCTTCGGAATGCTGTTCTGGAAGAAGTTCCTCACGATAATCATATTGCCGACTGCCACGCCGCCCGGCAGAAACAGCGCCCACATGTTGTTGATCAGGCCGGTCTGCTTGACGATCAGGTAAGTAGGAACCAGGCCGCCGCCGAAGTACATCGTAAAGATAAAGAACAGGCTGAAAAACTTCCGTCCCGGCAGTTCCTGGATACTGAGCGGATACGCCGTCAGATACAGCATGGTCACGGAAAAGACCGTACCGATGACCGTGTACTTAATGCTGTTGATGTAACCGGTCAGGATGCTGGAATCCGCGAACACCGCCTTATAGCCGTCCAGCGTGAAGCCGCTGGGGAACAGGAATGTCTTGCCCGCATACACATCGTAAGGGTTCGATATGGAGGCGACCAGCACGTAGAACAGCGGGTACGCCACCAGGAACAGGAATATGGCGCAGATCACAACCAGAACGATATCGCTGGTCCGCTCAGAGAAACCGTGAAGCTCTCCACTTTTTCTTTTTGCCATCTCTTCCACCTCCTATACGAAGCTGACGTCTTCGGAAAGCGTCTTCGTAATCTTATTGACAATGATTAACAGGATAATATTGATCACCGTATTGAACAGGCCGATCGCTGTCGAGTAGCTGTACTGGGCGCGCTCGATACCTTGCTGGTACACATACACCGCGATGGTGTCGCTGGTGGCCTTGTTCAGATCCGTCTGCAGCAGGTATACCTTCTCAAAGCCTACGTTCATCAGTCCGCCTGCCGCCATGATCAGCATCAGCACGATGGTGGGCATCAGCTCCGGGATATCAATGTAAAGAATCCGCTGGAACATGCTGGCTCCGTCGATCTTCGCCGCCTCATAGTGGGAAGTATCGATGTTGGACAGCGTCGCCATGTAGACGATGATACCCCAGCCTGCGTCCTGCCAGATGCCGGACGCGATATAAATGGTACGGAAAGCGTTGGCCTGCGTCATGAAGTCAATGTTCGTCCCCGCGATCAGGTTGATCAGACCGCCGGAGGGGCTTAAGAAGATCCGGATCATACCGCAGACGACCATGGTGGAAATGAAATGCGGCGCGTACAGGACGGTCTGGGTCACTCTCTTGAACTTCTGGAACCGCAGCTGGTTGATCATCAGCGCCAGTACGATCGGGATTGGGAAGCTCCACAGGAGGCTGAACAGGCTCAAAAGCACCGTGTTCTTGATCATCCTCCAGAAGGTCGGGGCCTTGAAAAACCTCTGAAACCACTGGAGACCTACCCACTCGCTGCCCCAGTATCCTCTGGACGCCACGAAATCACGGAAGGCGATCTGGATACCGTACATGGGCTGATACTTGTAAATCAGCGTCAGTACGAAGGGTACAGCCAGCATCGCGTACAACTGCCAGTTCTCGATGATGCGCTGTTTGAGCGGCTTGCCCGATTTGGGCTTCGCTGCGGCCACTGCTTTCGCGGCCTGTTTCTTACTCATACGAACCTCTCCTTTCTGTCCGTCGGGAAGGCGCCTGCATGAAAATGAATTTCTCTTCTCTCATCAGTCCCGGCCCGCGGGCTGCGTTTCCCGAATCCGGAAGCCCTCCCGCAAAATCCTGTCTGCTCGCCTATGTAAGAATCATTATAACAAATACGGCCGCAGCCACAGGTTTTCGTGAAATAAGTTTCATATATTCGTGAAACGTTATTTTATTTTTGTTGTGTTTAAGATAGCACCATCTGACAGGAATGTCAATAGAAAATTTATTATTTTTATATTTGAAATTATGTTTTGGGTGTTTTTACTATATTTTCGTCTATATTTTGTGCATTTTATCTAATTCTTGTTTTGGTTTTCTTCTTCATTTATTGTGAAACGTTTCATGAAATTTCAGCTTTACAAATATCAAATAATATGCTATACTAACCCCATAGTTATCAAACAATAAACGATAGAAACTGCTTTTGACGAAGGAACGGAGATTATTATTATGAAAAAGATGAGTTCGGCGCCAACTATGAAGGATGTAGCCCGCGAGGCAGGCGTGGCCCTCGGAACCGTATCGAAAGTCGTCAACGGTCTGCCCGTAGGCGAGAATTACCGGATCCGTGTGGAGGCCGCCATCGAGAAGCTGGATTACCAGGTAAACAGCTATGCCCAGGGGCTGAAATCAAACCGCACCTATTCCATAGCCGTACTGCTTCCGAATACATTCAACCCGTTCTTCGCAGATCTGGCGTACCAGCTCAATCTGGCGCTGCAGAGACGCGGCTATAAGATGCTTCTGTGCTGCACGGGCTATAACCCGACCGAAGAACAGGAGTACATCAACATGGTCCGGCAGAACAAGGTGGACGGCATCATCGGCCTGACCTACAACCCGAACCTGGTGGTGGAACCGGATACGCCCTACGTGACCATCGACCGCTATATGGGACCCGGCATTCCCTGTGTAGCAAGCGATAATTACGCTGGCGGACAGATGGCCGCCGAAAAGCTGGCCGATCTGGGATGCAGAAAAGTGGCCTTCCTGCGGATCGGTTCCTCCCTCACCAACGAACCCAATAAGCGCCGCTCCGGCTTCGAGAACGGCTGCCTGGCCAGACAACTGAATTATGAGATGAAGATCTTAGACGACGGCGATCCGTTCGACGGTTTCATAGATTTCCTGAAAGAACATTTCCATAACAGAAAGCTGGATTTCGACGGGCTGTTCTGCGTGACGGACAACCTGGCGTTCCAGATCATGAAGGTACTGGAGTCGATGGGACTTAAAGTCCCGGAAGACGTACAGATCATCGGTTTCGACGGAGCGCGTATGTTCGGCGACGGCCGCTACGTCTGTTCCACTATTGTCCAGCCCACGGACGCCATCGCTGAGATGTGCGTGGAACTGGTTCTGATGGACAACGCGGCCCTGCGGCCTCCTCTTGTCTGTCTTCCGGTCAGCTATGCCTACGGCGGGACGACAAGCGAAACCGCCCAGGAGCTTCAAGACGCGGACGGCGGAATCTTCTGAGCGCGCCGACCCGCAGGCCAACCTGGTTCTCTTTTTGGAGGATGTAAAATACACAAAACGTGTCACTGGCGCGTTTTTTGCATACTGACGCAACAAAACATCCGCCCCCGGCAGGCAGTTAAGCCATACCGAAGGCGGAGCTTTCATTTTCTTTCCCGGATGAATCAACCGTTCGATCCGGATTCATTTTTCATAATCTGCCTGTTCCCGGCGTTTACTCCGCGTAGAACGAATCCAGATACTTCTGATAGATTCCCAAAAACTCCTGCAGACCGTAAGCGTCCAGGGACTTCAGATACGCGTCCCAGTCCGCGTCGGTAAGGCCGTTCATGATCCACTCGGACTTCTTCGCGTTGATGGTCTTGGTGATGTCCGCCTGCAGGTTGGACAGGCGCTCCGTATCCTCACGGCTCATGAACGCGTTGGGGTAGACATACTTGGTATGCATATCCGGCGTATAGTAATCCTTAATCCAATCCAGACGGTACTGCGCGTCGTCCGGGCAGGTTACGTACACACCGTAATACTCATCCAGCACGGCCAGCGGGCCGCCGACACACTCTGCCTCACGGACTTCCACCGGGGAAGCGTCGCCCAGAGGCGCGTGATGCAGCATGGGCTCGCCCGCGTCGTTGACGCCCATCTCAAAGATATCGAACTCGTCGTCCTCGCCGTAGGTGCCCCAGTTGTTCTGCGGGGACTGGAGCGGCGCGTACATCTGATCCAGCCATGCGCAGACCAGCGCGGGCTGTTTTGCCACGGAAGTCACCACGCAGCGGCCGCGGTCAAAACCGCTGGTGAAGGAACCGTTGGACGGCGTGATATTTCTCACATCGGCCGTCAGCGCGGGAAGGGGAACCCAGTCTACAAGGTTATCAATGTTGGCCACGTCCCAGCTGAAGCAGACGCCGTAACGTCCGGATTTGCCCTTCGCCACGTAGGTGGACCATTCCTGGGTAAATGCTTCCGGGTCGATGAGGCCTTCATCATACAGCTTGTGGAGCCACGCGATACCGTCCTTAAAACCTTCCTGGGTTCCGGAGCAGATCACCTTCAGGTCATCGGTCACCGCGATGTGGCGGCCGCGATCCGCGTCGCCGTAGCCCTCGCCGAAACCGTTGATCAGGATCGCCGGATCCTGGTCGCCGTCGTTGACGATGCAGGACATGGGAATGATGCTTCCGTCGATGCCGAACTCCGCCTGCAGCCTGGACGCGTTGTCGCGGAACGCGATCAGCGTCTGCTCGAACTCATCCACGGTCGTGGGGATCTCCAGTCCCAGGAAATCCAGCCACTTCTTGTTGATGAAGCTCATGTCGCCGATGGTCTGGATTGCCGTGTAGTTGGAACCCAGCTGCTCGATCCACGGCAGCGCCCAGATGTGGCCGTTGACGTCGGTACACATTTTCCGGTACTCCGGATATTTGTCAAATACGCTCTTTAAGTTGGGCATATAGGTGTCAATGTACTCCTCCAGCGGAATGATCGCGCCGTAGTCCGCGTAGCGCAGCAGGTCGTTGTCGCTGAAGCCCGCGGTGAACACGAAATCCGTCAGGATGTTGGGGTTGGACATATTTAACACGATCTTGTCGCCCCACTGATCCGACTGGATCGCCGTCCACTTGATTTCCACATTGGTGGCTTCCTGAAGCCGCTTAAAGATCGTGCGGTTATTAGGGTTCGACTCGGTGCTGGGCGGATAGCTGATCATGCCGGTCAGCGTCGCCGTCTCAGCTAACGGAAACTGGAGCGTGGCGGGATCCACCACCTGCATCTCCGTGCCGGGATTGATCTCCACCCGGCTGCCGCAGCCGGTCAGGGAACCCACCGCCGCCGCGGCCAGACAGACAGCCGCCGCGCGCGCTATTATTTTCTTCTTCATAATCCGACTCCTTTCTGCCCGTCAGCCCTTGACCGCGCCGGCCATGATGCCGCTGTCAAAATACTTCTGGAAGAACGGATACATCACCAGAAGCGGAAGGCTGGAAATGATAATGGTTGCGTATTTCAGAAGCTCCGCCAGCTGGGCTCTCTGGGCGGTGCTCTGCATATCGGCGATCATGCCCGGCTCCGGCTGGTTCTGGATCAGGATCGAACGAAGCACCAGCTGCAGGGGCTGCTTGGCCGAATCATTTAAATAAATCATCGCGTCAAAATAGCTGTTCCACATACCCACGAACTGCCACAGGGCCAGCACGGCGATGATCGGCACGCAGACCGGCAGAAGGATCTTGAAGAAGAACACCAGCTCGTTGGCGCCGTCCACATCCGCCGCCTCGCGCAGATCCTGCGGAATCCCGCGGTAATAGGTCCTGGCAATGGTCATGTTCCAGACGCTGAACGCGCCGGGCAGGATCACGGCCCACATGCTGTCCAGAAGTCCCAGGTTGCTGATCAGCAGGTAGGTGGGGATCAGACCGCCGCCGAAGAACATCGTGATCATGAAGATCACATTGAAAAACTTCCTGCCGCGGAAATCCTCTCTGGACATCGGGTAGGCGCACAAAAGCGTGACCGCCACGGACACCACGGTGAAGACCACCGAATAGACCACGGCGTTCTTAAAGCCGACCCAGATCTGGGAGTTGGTCATAACCCGCTCGTAAGCGGTCATCGTCCACTTGCTGAAATCGAAAGTAATGCCCTTATTCTGCAGGGTGACAGGGTCCATGAAGGACGCTACGATAATGTAGAGCACCGGTACGATGATCGCCAGGACAAACAGACCGATCAGAGCATAGCCGGTTCCCACAAGGATCTTATCCTGAAGGGAATATTTGGAAAATTTAACCTGTTTCATACCGCACCTCCTACAGTCCCTGTCCTTCGTTCATGCGCGCCACGATCGTGTTGACGCTCACGAGAAGGATTACATTGATGATCGTGTTGAATAGACCTACCGCCGTTGAGAAGCTGAAGTCGCCGCTGATCAGACCCTGTTTATACACATAGGTGGAAATAATCTCGGAGCTCGCAAGGTTTAAGTCGGTCTGCAGGGCGTATGCCTTCTCAAAGCCGATGCTCATGATGTTGCCGGCCTGCAGGATGAACTGGATGATGACCACGTCCTTGATGGCCGGCCACTCGACCACCTTGATCTGCTGGAAGATATTGGCGCCGTCGATGACCGCCGCTTCCCGAAGGTCCTGACTTGCGTTGGCAAGAGCCGCCGTGTAAATGATGGAGCCCCAGCCTGCGCCCTGCCAGATGCCGCTGGCGATGAAAATGGTACGCCAGGCCTGCGGCATGGTCATGAAATTGATCTGGGTACCGAGAAGGAGGTTCACCGGTCCGGTTACGGAGAGGAAGATCCTTACGATACCGCAGAGGACGATGACGGAAATGAAGTTGGGCAGGTAGAGCATCAGCTGTACCTTTTTCTTAATCCCCTTGCTCTGGATCCGGTTCAGCAAAAACGCCAGAATGATCGGAACCGGAAAGCCCCACAAAAGGCCGTATACGCTCAGCTTCAGCGTGTTGACCAGGTAGGACATAAAGTCCGGCGACGACAAGAACCGGGTGAAACTCTTGAATCCGACCCACTTGCTGCCCAGGATACCCTTAAACGGGTTGTAATCCTGGAACGCGATCAGGATGCCGCCCATGGGTATGTACTTGAAGATGACGGTCAGCGCGAGCGCCGGCAGCAGGAAGCATACGTACAGCTGCCAGTGCTGTCTCACATACACCAGCGTGTTGTGCAGTCCCGCCGCTTCTTTTTTCTGTTTCATAGAATGTGTTCCTCCTTCCTCACACGTTCTCCGAATTTCGCGGCCGATGGGAATGGGAAATGGATTTGTCGGCCGTTTATTTGTGCATTTGTAAAAATGTCGTTCGGATTTGTGTAAATCATTTATACCACTGTTTTTACATTTAGTCAATATGAATTTTAACATTTGCACAAATTATTTTTCATTTATATTGGTTATCTCCCATCCCTGTCTCGCACTATGCACATCTTTTTCAAATCGGCCTGTCAGTCATTGTCTGAATTTTGCATGTTGTACATACAATGATACTAAAATATTTACATTTTTACATTTGACACATTCTGATTTGTACATTATAATAGAAACAGTGAATTAGGCATATGCACAAGTTGACGCAATGTAATACAAACGGAGCGTCACCGGCGCCCTGCTTGTATGGAAATACAGAAAGCGTGCCACCGGCACCCTTTCTGCATGGAAATACAGGCGGCACATATATAAGGAAAATTCTCAGGAGGGGGTTACATGGCAGAACGAGTCACGATCCAGGACATCGCGGACGCGCTGGGCGTCTCGCGCAATACCGTTTCCAAAGCGATCAACAATACCGGAATCCTGGCCGACGCGACCAGGGAGAAGGTTCTTAAGAAGGCGCAGGAGATGGGCTACAAGCAGTTTTCCTACATGGCCCTCACGGATCCGGCCAGGACCTCTCCCTCTTTTCCGGGGCCCGACGACAAGAGGGAGATTGCTCTTCTGACCGGTTCGGCGCTGGGAAGTTCCCATATTGCCTCCGTTATCCTGGACAAGTTCCAGAGAGAGCTGACGCAGGCCGGCTACAGCCTGACCCTGCACCGGGTCTATTATGAAGATCAGGCGACGGAGCGGCTTCCTGTTTCCTTTAATCCGGACCGGACTGCCGGTATCGTGTGCGTGGAGATCTTTGATCACGCGTACAGCCATAGGATCTGCGGCCAGGGGATTCCCACGCTCTTCATCGACGCTCCCGCTGACGGCTTCGACCACCCGCTGGAGGCGGACCGGCTGTACATGGACAACCAGACCGAGATCTACCGCTTTGTCAGCGAGATGGCACGGCGCGGACGGACGCGGATCGGCTTCATCGGCGAATACCTGCACTGCCAGTCCTTCTATGAGCGCTATATGGCGTTCCGAGGCGCCATGTTCACTCTGGGGCTTCCCATCGACGAGCGTTTCTGCCTGACCCGGACCCAGGAAGGCTTAAACCACCTGGACCGGGACGCCTACCGCGCCTATCTGACCGAGCAGCTGGACGGGCTTGACCGAATGCCCGATGTCTTTCTCTGCGCCAACGACTTCGTCGCCATCGACGTCGTCACCGTTCTCAAGCGGCTGGGCCTCTCCGTCCCGAAGGACGTCTGGCTCTGCGGCTTCGACGATTCCCCGGAGTCCCGGATCATGACGCCGACGCTGACTACCATTCACATTCACAGTCAGATCATGGGCTTCGCGGCGGTTCAGCTTCTTTTGTCCCGCATCCGCGAGCCGGAACTGAACTATCGGATCATGCACACGGAGACGGAGCTGATCTACAGGGAGTCGACGGAAGGATAGAAAACGCAGAACAACCGCAAGGAGTAAGGAGGTACCCCATGAGTCGTTTACTGGATCCGGAAGGCCCGGCCATGTCATTGATCACAAGACTGGTGTACAGCGCTTATCTGAACATTCTCTGGATGATCTGCTGTATCCCCATCGTCACAATCGGCGCGTCCACCACCGCCCTCTACCAGATGACCCTCAAGATGGCGAAAAACGAGGAGGGCCGTCTGACGTCCGGCTTTTTCAACGCGTTTAAGGAGAATTTCCGCCAGTCCACCATCGTCTGGCTGATTCTGCTGGCATTGGGAATCTTGCTGGGCGTGGATGGCTATGTATTCTACCATATGCGGTTTGAGAATGTCTTCTGGGCTGTGGGAACCGCCGCGTTCCTTGTCCTCATCGTGGGGTACTGCATCATCCTTCTCTGGGTATTTCCGATCCTGTCGCGCTTCGAAAACACCACATTTCAAACGATCAAAAACGCCCTGATGGTAGGAATGCGCTTTCTCTTCTGCACTGCCCTGGCGGCGGCGATCCATTTCGCCATGCTGGTTGTCATCATCAATGTCTTCCTCCCCGTCATCGTATTCGGCGAGGGAACCTGTGCCTTCCTCTGCTCGTTTCTGATGAACAACGTGCTTGGCCAGCTGGAGACGAAGGCCTCCAACTATGAGGAAACACGGCATAACGACGAGGAATGAAAATGACATGGAAACCCAGAGAGCGCTCCGCCGGCGCCCTCTCCTGGAATCCGAAAAACTTCCGGCGGGCAAAAGAAAGGAAGCACCCGAATGAAAAATCCGGTCGTGGAAGAAGAACAACGCAAATTCAGGTCGCTGGGCGGCCGTGCCAAAGTCCGCTATATCTGGGATTACTATAAGCTTCCCATCGCCGTCTTCCTGATCCTGGCTTACATTGTCGGCTACAACATCTACGGAAGGGCGACCCACAAGGACACCGTCCTCTACACCGGCCTGGTCAATGTCGCCGCGGGAGACAATCTCCTTAGCGACCTCGACAGCGGATTTCTGACCTATACCGGCGCAGACGCCTCCAAAAACAGGATGCGGCTCTACACCAATCTCTATCTTACCGCGGACGAAAACAGTCCCTATTTTGAATACACCTACGCGACGCGCGTGAAGCTGCTGGCCACAATCGACGGAGAACAACTTGACGTGGTTCTCATGGACCAGGAGGCCTTCGACGCCTTCGCGCGGGAGGGCTATCTGATCAATATGGAAACATTTCTGGCGGAACATCTCTCCGGCTATGAAAAAACGGAGACGCTGCGCGCCGCCCTGACCACGGGCACCGCCGTCCTGGAAGACAACGCGACGGACGTCCAGCTAAACCCTTCCGTCGAGTACCATGCCGTCACCGAAGACTTTCCCATGGCGCTGGAGCTTTCCCAGTCGCCGGTGATCCGCCGCGCGGGCTTCAACGGCAGCGTCTATTTGGGCATCATAGCCAACACGCCGCGGGCCGAAACGGCCGCGGCGTATATCCGATATCTGTATGAATAGCTGTATGAGAGGCGGCGCGGCATTTCCGCACGCGCGGCTTATCTGTGGCTCCGCTGATCTATCAGCTCCCGTACCTGGAACAGGCTCATCCCCCGCTCCCTGGCGATGCGCGCAAGATCTTCATACTCCAGTTTTGAGCGGCTGACGCCGTAACCGGAGGAATCCTTGCGGCGGACATCGCCGTATGGCGTATGCACTGCCGTCTCCTTCCGATCCAGTACATAACGGCGGGTCTTCGCTTCCCGGACGCCGATCGTCGTCGTGTGAAGATAGAGAAGCCGAAGGATCTCCTCCCGTTTTTCTTCGCGGCACATGACCCGCAGAAGCGTGCCGGGCCGGGACTTCTTCATGCCGATCGGGATCGTATAGGCCTCCAGCGCGCCGCCGTCCAGCAGGCGCTCCATGGCGAAGCCGATCTCCTCAGCGGTCATATCGTCCACATTGCAGGAAAGTTCCAGCACCAGGTCTGTCTGTTCTTCCGTCTCGCCCAGCATGGCGCGGACACAGTTCGCCGCCTCAAAATCCTTCTTCCCCATACCGTAACCGACAGCTTGTACACGCATCACCGGCATATCGCCGAAGCGCGCCGCGAAGTGCTTAAGAAGGGCCGCGCCTGTCGGCGTGCACAGCTCGCCCTTCACGCTCCCGCCGTATACCGGTACGTCCCGCAGGATATAAGCCGTAGCCGGCGCAGGTACCGGAAGAATGCCGTGGGCGCAGCGGACGCTCCCGCTTCCCACATGAACCGGCGATACCGCCACCTCGTCAGGCGCAAGCCGATCCATCAAAAGACAGACTGCCGCCACATCAGCGATAGCGTCCATCGTCCCCACCTCATGAAAATGAATCTCCGTCACCGGCACGCCGTGTGCATGGCTTTCCGCCTCCGCGATCAGGCGGTAGACCGCCAAAATATCCGCCCGCACCTTTTCCCCGTCGCGGACGGACGGCGGAAGGACCAGATGATCCCGCACAATATGTTCAATATCGTGAAGACCGCTGTGATGATGGTGGTGCGGGCCGTGATGCCCATGCTCATGATTTTCGTGATCGTGAAGCTCATGTCCGTGACTCGCATCCTCGTGAATCTCATGACCTTCATGCTCATGCCCTTCATGTTCGTGGCTCCCGTGATCGTGGCTCTCCTCTTCAACTCCGTTCACCGTCACCGCGATATGCGTCCCCGTGATCCCGCATTTCACCGACTGTTCCCGCGCGACCTGCACGCCCGGCAGCCCCAGCGCATTCATCTCTGCCAGAAAGCGGTCCGCCTCCTCCTTTGGCAGAAGCTCCAGAAGCGCCGCCGTCAGCATATCGCCCGCAGCCCCCATTCCGCAGTCCAGATACAAAACTCTCATTCCATATACCTCTTTTCTTTTCCTTTTCATTCAAGCTTCGGATTTGCCGGCCGGCGCGTCACCGCGCTTCCCACTCCTCTCTCCGGCCGCCCAAAGCCGGCCGGGCGCGTCACCGTCACCCTTTCACATCCATATGATTGATCATACTTGCCAGATAGCCGGCGCCGAAGCCGTTGTCGATATTCACCACCGACACGCCGCTGGCGCAGGAATTCAGCATCGACAGAAGCGCCGACAGGCCGCCGAAGGACGCGCCGTATCCGACGCTGGTAGGCACCGCGATCACCGGGCAGTCCGCCAGGCCCCCGAGGACGCTGGCCAGGGCGCCCTCCATCCCCGCAATGGCAATGATGACGCTGGCGCTCATGATATCGTCCAGATGGGCCAGAGTCCGGTGAAGCCCAGCCACGCCCACATCGTAAAGCCGCGTCACCTCGTTGCCAAGAATTAAGGCGGTCAGGGCGGCCTCCTCCGCGACCGGGATGTCGCTGGTCCCGCCAGTCGCCACCACGATCCGTCCGATGCCGTCCGGCTGCGGGAGCTCCCCGAGAATCCCCACGCGCGCCTCCCTATGATATTCCAGAGGATGAACCCCGCGCACTGTTTCCGCCGATTCCTCCGAAAGTCTCGTGACCAGGATATTTCCCTGCCCATGGCTTTTCATCGTATCGATGATCCCGATGATCTGTTCCGGCGTCTTTCCCGCGCCGTAGATCACCTCCGCCGCGCCCTGACGCACTTTTCGGTGCAGATCCACTTTGGCAAAGCCGATATCCTCAAACGGCTCCTTTTTAATCTTGAGAAGCGCTTCGTCCACGGACATTCCGCCCGCTTTTACCGCTTCCAATATCTGTTTGATCTCGCTGTTCATCAATCACATTCCCCTTTCCGGCCGCGCAGCCGGCCGATGATCATCGGGTTTCCAGATCCCAGAGCACCGCCCGATAGGCTTTCTTAAGTTCCGATACAATCTCCTCCCGCCGCTCTGTCAGCAGCCCGATCTGCTCCGGCCGTATCTGGAGCCTGGCGCAGCCGTCAAGGAGACGCACCCGGAAATCCGAAAATCCCAGCGAAGACAGATACGCCTCCGCTCTCTCCGTCCGGGCAAGCTTCTCCGGCGTGATCTCCTCCCCGGTCGGAATCCTGGTCGCGAGGCAGGCGTAAGCCGGTTTATCCCAAGTAAACAGCCCCGCTTCCCGCGACAGTCTCCGCACCTCCGCCTTCGTCAGTCCGCATTCCCGCAGGGGCGAACGCACCGAGAGCTCCCGAAGCGCCCGCATCCCGGGCCGATCCGCCGCGTCGTCGGAGGCGTTCGTACCGTCAAGAATCACCGGAAAACCGTCCTCGCGGGCCGCATTGAGAATCTTCGTAAAAATAGCCTGCTTGCAGTAATAGCACCGGTCGGCGGGATTCTCCGCCACATGCCCGACTGCCAGCACATCCGCCTGCAGCACCCGCAGATCCGCGCCGATCTCCCTTGCGGCGCGCAGCGCGTCCTCATACTCGAACTGCGGCTGAAACGCAGACCGCACATAGAAGGCCTTCACCTGCGCCCCCGCCCGGACAGCCGCCCAGAGCAGGTAGGTGGAATCCACGCCACCGGAAAAAGCCACCGCCACATTTGGATTATCCCTGAAAAATTCATCTAACGTCATATTCATCCTCACCCCGCGGACTTTTTCGCCGCCCAGCATCCTGAACCGCTGCCCGCCGACTTTATCTTACACCAAATATCATCCTTCCGCAACAAAAACAGACAGATTCGTATCAATCCTCCGAGACCGCCGCCGACTGCCGGAGCCCTGCTTCCGCGCCCCGCGCGGCGCTATTTTTTATTGCCAAATATAAAGTTTAGGTATATAATGTTAATTGTAGGAATTTTTATTTCTTTTTCCTTCAATTTGCAAGGAGAATAAAAACCGTATGAAAAAGCATGATGAACTTGCATCTGTATGGGGAAATGCAGAGCTGCCGGTAATCGTCCTGGAAAAAGACGGCGACGGCTACCGTCCTGTCTATCAGAATGACGCGGCGGAGGCACTCTGCGAGGGCGAGAACAGCTGCCTGGTGGATTTTCTCCCCCAGGAAACCGTTGCCCGGCTGCTGGGGGGCGGCCAGTGCCCGGCGGAGGGAGAACTTCCCTTCTTCTGTCACCTGCATGGATGGGCGTATTCGCTGGTGCCCTTCTCCTGGAAGGATTACCGCGTCTGTATGCTCCATGAGGTAACCCATTATTACAATGAAAAACAGCGCATCCTCAACGAGGCGATCATGGCCAACGAGGCCAAGACCAGCTTCCTGTCGGAGATGTCCCACGATATCCGCACGCCCATGGGCGCGATCATCGGCATGACAGACATCGCCCTTCTGCAGGAGGAGATACCCGCCCGTGTGAGAGAATGCCTGAACAAAATCAAAGTGGCGTCCGGCCACATGATGTCGCTGCTGAACGAGGTTTTGGATATGTCCCGCATCGAGAGCGGACGCATCCTGATCCAGGAGGAGGATGTGGATCTGGCGGATCTGCTTCATGAAACCCTGACCGTGATCCGCCCGCAGGCAGACGCGGGAAAACTGCATTTCTCGCTGAAGCTGGGACAGATGGCCGAGGAACGCCTCCGGGCGGACAGCGTCCGTCTGAAGCAGATTTGTCTGAATCTTCTGTCCAACGCAATCAAATTTACGCCGGCAGGCGGCGATGTGGAGCTTACCCTGGAGGTGGTTCCCGCAAACGAGCCCGGCCGGGTTCTCCTCCGGATCTCAGTCCGCGACACCGGTATCGGCATGAGTCCCGAATTCCTGCAAAGAGTCTTTGTCGCCTTCGAGCGCGAGGAGAAATCGACCGTCAATAAGATCCAGGGCACCGGCCTCGGCATGGCCATCACCAAGAGTCTGGTAGAGCTGATGGGCGGCACGATCACGGTGGAAAGCAGGCTCCACGAGGGCAGCTGTTTCCGCGTGGAGATTCCGTTTACGGCAAGCCCCGACCAGGAGGAGCGCCACAGAAAGGCCCTCTCCGGAAAGAGAGTGCTGCTCTTTGACGACCGGAAAGAACGTTCCGATATCGTTATCGGGATGCTGAACCGCCTGGAGATCAGAACCGATCTGGCCGTCTCCGCCGCGCAGGCCGTAGAGCTGATCAACGATATGGCTTTTTCCGATGAAGAATATTTCGCCCTGCTGACCGTGGACAAGGTGAAGGACTCGGAGATGCTTCTGTTCCTTCCGCAGGTCCGCCAGCGGATGGGTGTGAATTTCCCCATACTGCTCTTGTCGGAGAACGACTGGAGCCAGATGGAATACGTCTATACGCGCGCGGGAGTCGATGCCTTTATTCCTCTTCCCCTGTTCCGGACAAGACTCTATGCCGGACTCTACGCCTTCACCGAGGAGGCCCGGCGCGCCCTCCAGGAGGCCGGGGACGGACACCGATGGAATTTTAACGGCAAACGCGTCCTGCTCGCAGAGGACAACGAAATCAACCGCGAGATCGCCCTGGAGCTTCTCGGCATGGCCAACCTGCAGATCGAGACCGTGGAAAACGGCAGGCAGGCGGTAGAGAGATTTGCCCAGACCGCGCCGGATTACTATGATATGATTCTGATGGATATCCAGATGCCTGTGATGAACGGACTGGACGCCACCCGGGCAATCCGCGCGCTGGACTGCGCCGACGCCCAGGACATCCCGATCGTGGCCATGACGGCCAACGCGTTCGTCGAGGATGTGAAGAATTCGCTGGACGCCGGCATGAATGCCCATATCGCTAAGCCCCTGGACATGAACCAGGTCTATTCCACCCTGGATTTCTTTCTCAGGAGGGGCGGCCAATGAAGGACTATCAGCAAACATATATTGCCAACCTCAAGCAGGCCATAAGCTTAAGCGACACGACCCCGGATCTCGGGCTCGACGCCGAACACTTCCTGAGCATCCGCGACGGAAAGCGCCGCAAAATCAGCGTCCTGGTAGAGGAAAATACAGCCCTGCTGCGCAAATACTTATTTCCGACTCTCGACGATATCATCACGACCTCCGAACAGGACATCAGGCAGCTGTTGGAATTTGCCGACGCCCTGATGGCCGGCCAGCTGGACGTCATGCTCAACTATACGATCCATAACGCGCTGATTGTGTACGCAAGGCACCATAACCTGCGGGATATGCTGATCCGCGAGCTCTATAATACCGGGATGGCCCTTTTCTATGTGAACTCGCTGATCGAGACCACGGATCCGTACCGCTACCTCTGGAAAATGCAGATGCTGTTCGGCGAAGCGGCCGCCTACATTAAGGTCTACGACGATATTAAGGATCCGGAGACGCGCGGCTACATCCACCGCTCCATGGGCAACCTGGCCTTAGGTTACACCACGCAGACCGCGGCGAACAGCAACAAGAAGATGCAGATCCTGCGCAAATCCCTTCAGGTTCTGAACGACCCTGTTTACCAGCAGAAAACGCCGTCGCTGCCATGGAGTACCTACATCTACAAAAGTCATCAGGAACGGACCACCAGCATCTCCTTTCTGCGCAACGGCACAGCCGACGCGCAGACAACCCGGGAAGTCATGGAGTCCGCGGAGTACGTGTGGAAACGCCAGCAGGAATCCAGCAGGAAGACCGGACGCCCTCTCGCGGTCCGCTGGCATGTCACCTATGAGGTCGCCCAGTACCACTGCGGTGTTTTGACGCTTGAACAGCTTCTCACCCGCATGGAAGAGCTGTATATGCAGAGGGACGTATCCGATTTCTCGGACGACGGCTGCTACAGCAATCTGTTCCTCCCTGCAATCTACGCGGAATATCTGTTAAAGAACAACCGGTATAAAGCGGCCAAGAAGGAAGTCCAGGGCCACATGTACCGGATGATGCTCCGCTATGTGCGCAGCGTCCCGCCTGAAAAAATGACCTTCTACTTCGTCCGTAACCTGATGAATATCTTTATCACTTTCATTGAATATCCGGACGGCATTCAGCAGCGGGATTTCCTTCTCCAGCTCGCGGTCTGCCGCAATCCCGAGGCCTTCGTATACCTGCAGATGACCGCCTGCGTCTCAAGAATGCTTCTGCGGCAGCTCATAAGCAAAAAGCCGGAGCTGCTGATCGGCGTTTTAGACTGCCAAAGCATTGAAGAGGTCCGGGCGTCCCAGGATAGGCTGGAGCAGTTTGCATACGACTGCGGAATGTTCCACAATATCGGCCAGCTGAATTTCTCCCGCATCACTACGATGACAGGACGGGGCTGGCTAAAGGAAGAAAAGGAAATGTTCCGCTATCACGTGAAGATCGGCGCCCGCATCCTGAGACGATGCGAATCCACCAGGCTGTTTGCCGACGCCGCGGAGGGACACCATTTCTACTACGACACATTGGGCGGCTATCCGGAAGAATACGATCCCAGGGAACATCCGAATCAGCCTGTCGTGGATATCGTGGGAATCGCGGCATACTTTAACCGGCTTTTGGACGACACGATCGACTACACAAGAAAGCCCCTCACTCTGGACGAGACCTTTCAAAAAATAAAGGAGAAATCGGGGACGCGGTTCTCCCCGGAAATGGTAACCGTATTCCTGGAAATGAAGGACGAACTTAATCAGTACCTGAAAGACGGACGCCTTCAGGCATACAGTCTGGCTTTAGAGTATCTGAAAAGTGAGGACAGGACGGAGGCGCAGCCGATCCGGGAGATTGTATCGTAATGCAGAAAGCGTGCCACTGGCGCGTTTTTTGCATACTGACGTAATAAAAAGAAGCCTGGCGAAACGCTCCTATCAATCCAGGCTTCTTTCTTTTTGATATTTATCCAAAAGTTTATTTGTTATGCTATACGTCTTTTTTATCCTTCTTCGAAGCTAGGATTCCAAACACTCCCATCATTCCCAGCGCGATCACTCCCAAAAGAACTGCCGCTCCCACTGGCCTGTCGTCACCCGTCAATGGGGCCAGAAACGACAACGGTACGTCCTCATCCTCGATCTCTGTCAAAACCGGCGTCGGAGACAGCGGAATACCTTCATCCTCAATCTCGACGGGTTCCAGCCTAAAGGGTTGCGGCTGCTGCGTTGACTGCGACGACTGGACGGGTTCACGATACCCCGGCGAATCCGGATAAGGCCGGGACGGCTCTGTCAGAGCCGGTTCCGTCGGCGTCGGTTCAGATGATTCTGATTCAGTCGGCTCTGATTCATCCGGCTTTGATTCATCCGGCTTTGATTCGGTCGGCTCCGGTACATGCGTATTCGTCACCGTGTAAGTACATGTGTCTTCACTATATGTTACTTCGGAAGTGTACCCATCCACGGACGTCAGTTCCTCAAGTGAATAACGAATCCAGGTTCCGTCTTCGTGAACTGACGGCAGTTCTGTCCAGATAGAACCCCAATCATTGTCCTTATTCAGTTCAACCGGTTCTCCATAAGGTTCTCCATCCGCTTTCAGCTGAACCATGACGCTCTCCGGACGCAGCCCGTCGCTGTCCCCGTCATCATCCCAGACCTTGATCACAGACCGGCTTGTATCCGGCGGAATACGTGTGTTTGTAATCGTATAGCCTTCATCGGCATTTCCGTCCGTAACGCTTTTCCAGCCCTCTATACCTTCTTCCTTTACAGAATATACATAATCGTTGCCTTCCGGATCCTTAATGTCCAGATCTTCAAATGTATATCTCCATCCTGATTGTGAAGTCAGCTCACCGGTTCTGTACTCGTCGCCATTCTGCAGCAGTTTCACGGTAATGGATTCAGGCAGGTCTGACGTTATCTCGGATCCGTCCCAGTTCCGCCATACCTTTTGCACAGGCACAGATTTGTACCAGGCGTTTGTATAGACGACCGCCTGACGGATATCCTCCATAGTTCCCTGTACTTCCGTCCCTTCGGAGATTTCACTGTTATAGCCTAAGCCATAATCTCCTGCCGTACTGTAGGTTTGTTTATCAACTGTGACCTTCGTGGCAGCCCCGGTTGAAGTTTCTGTGATCACATACTGCGTCCCTTTCGGAAGATTTATCAGCTGTACCGACTCATCTGCCTTCAATGTCACAGTGGTCCTCCCGTCTGTAAACGAAATCGTCTCTGTCACTCCATTATATCTGCGCATATCCACCGATTCAAAGGGCGTGCCATCCGCCAGTCTGAGACTGATATCAAAGGAAAATTCCACATTCTCCGGAACCGCGCCCTTTACTTTCTTCTGCAGCTTCAGACTGACCGGCGCGGTGTTGGTGATATCCCATTTGGTGCGATCGCCGCTCGACGTTACTACGCTTGTATAGCCATCTACAGGGTCTTCCTCTATCCTGTATGTATACGTCTGGACACGTCCGCCTTCTTCATATATCTTATACTTTTTCACTGTAAATAACGGTGTATAGCTGCTGCCCGACAATTTCTCGATCGGAACCGTTACTTTTTCAATCGGTTCTTCTTCGTTATCCCGATACAGCCTAAATGTCAGTTCCTTGGGCCGGTTCTCCGGGAAATCGTTTGCCCATACTTTCTTGACATACAGCGTAATATATTCCTCGCCGGGTTCGAAAGTACCTATCTGCAAATCTCCATTGGTGCCGATGCCGCCTCCGGCCGCATGAGAAATATTATGAGTAATGCGGGTAGTCGCCATACCGACCGCGGTTTTTACAATATCGTCCTCCGCGGTTACATCCGAATAAATTGCCACTTCTTTGTGCAGTTCATTTTCCTCAAGAATGGTTTCATCAATGGGATTTCCTTCCGAATCCTTCCAGTCATACGAACCGCCGCCAAGCATATTCGGAGAGATATTCACCTTCGGATTTCTCTCCCGGGTATCGCCGTTGTCGCTGTAGCTTCTGCTATTTGTAATAAATATTTCCTGGCCGCTGTAATCCGCGTCGCCGTTTGGACCGGATCCGCCCGTATTATCATAGATTACTCCGCCGCTTGTCAGACTGACCGTAACATTGGAAGCCGGACATCCGGCGATCCCTCCTCCCTGGAACTGCGCTGTATTATCACTGATTTCCACATTGTAAACCTTCAGATAGCCTACATTCAGGGAATTCTGTACCTGTCCATTGACATAGATGCCGCCCCCGCCGTAATAACCGTTTGTCAGCTTTTTCCCAAAAGAATCCGGGCGGTAGTCCGTGGCAATCGCATATTCCGTCCCTGCTTCATTACAGCTGATAACGCCTCCTGTGATTCGGGCCGCACTCTTCGTATGAATATAGATGCCGCCTCCGTTAATTCGGGCTGTGTTCCCTTCTTCCGGCGAATCCCCGCCGATCGTACCTCCTTCCATGATCAGCTGTTCCTTTGATCCCTTTTTTGTCGGATCATAGCCTGCGCCCGGCGCGGACGCATTGTTCAGCGCGATCCCGCCGCCATACGCGGCCACATTGCCTGAGATGATTCCGCCTTTCAGCGTCATTTCTCCCGATCCATATACAAATACCCCGCCGCCTCCGCTTTGGTCATACGCTGTCGTATATTTCCCGACTGCCGGATTATACTGAATATAGGGTCCCGCTATATTTCCCTTTATCTCTCCTCCATTCATCCCGAACGTTGGATTTTCCTGACTGCTTGCATTTTTTGCAATAAACACGCCGCCGCCAAAACCGGCTCTGCAATTTGTAATCAGGCCGCCATTCATGATAATATGGCCGTACGAATAAACTGCCCCTCCGGCTGTCGAATTATATCCAAGATTCGCGTTCAGCACATCATTATTCTGAAGAATCGTACCGTTTTCTATCGTTAATACTGTCTTAAGCTTGTACGTGCTGCTGCCTGCCCCGGAATCTGTTCCGACTCCGATCAGGGAATTCATCGCCGTAGTTCCCATGGAAGCGGCGGACATTCCCTCTTCGCTTCCGCCATCCAGAATGATATCCTTAAGAGTCAGACTGCCGATACTGTCACTATCCGTTCCTGCGCTCACCTCCAGCAGATATTTATAATAAAACTTTCCAGCGGCTTCGTCTGTCCACCCCCTCTTTATAGTCACAGGATTAGCCGGGTCAGCGGAAGTCAGCGTGACCGGTTTCATAATCAATATACTGCTGTTGTCTTTGGTTTTGCCTTTCCCATTTACCACCGTCACGCCTGTCATATCAATATCGTGTGTCAATTCTATAACAGCGCCCGGCTCCGCTGCGGTGATGGCGTCCTGCAAATCCTGTGCTGTAAGAATCTCTCCCAATGCCAGTGGTTTCGGATTCACAATCGCGACCTTTACAATCCAGCTCAGCTGCGCCCCTGTCGTAAGCAGTGTTTCCGTACCGGCTGGACCGCCTTCCTCTTCTTCGAAAGTATCGCTGCCTGCGCTTTTCAGGTTATCTCTGTCGATATCTGCATCAGGCCTGTCCAAAGAAGCATTGCTATCCGTACTTTTAAGAATATCGCTGTAAACATCGTCTTCCTGCCAGAACGAAGACGCGTTACTGTCCGTGCTTCTCGGAAAATCCGCAGACGTGACATCTTCTCCAAACTCTGATGAAATGTCGTCCGGAAAATCCGACATTTCATCCGTTTCATTATTCTCCTCATCACCTATGCCGCCTGCATAAGTGAATATCACTTCCGTATAGCCTTCGCCTGCCACCAGCGCAGAACCGTCTGGATACACTTCAAGCACCTCTTTATTATCTCCGCTCCAGGTGCCGGACATCCCCGGATCCAGTTCTCCATACAGATCCCGGTACTTATCCGTCTGAAGCAGCGCCTGCCCCAATGTCTCGGATGCCCCCTGTAATTCCGGGTTCTCAGACACACCATATATCCAGGGAATAAATTCTCCTGTCTCTTCATCCAGATATGCGCTCACCAGATAATCATACGGCATCTCTTTCGTATTCTCCGACTCTTCGTATTCCTCCGCAACAGGAATAAAACTGTCTCCATCTCGCTGAAAACCCATAAATCCATCAGCGGCTCTTACCGGAAGAACATTTGCCGCAGCATTCGTAATTATCATTACCAATGCCAACAGACTGGCCATAGCACGGGGTGCTCGCCCTGACATTCCCGACAGACTCATCCTCTCTTTCATAATATCCTCTCTCCTTCTTTTTATTTCTTTCAATCACTCACGATTCCGTTCTGCTATTCATACTCATATCGCGTCTTCTTTCTCCCCCCGGCGCCAGCGCCGAATGCATTAACGCCATCAATTCCAGCGTACTTCGAAAATACAGTCTTTGACTTTTCCAGCGAACCTCTCCCTGCCAACTGGTATGCTGGCGGTAAATAATCCGCACCAGAAACGCTTCCCTCCGGCGGGCAGCTCCTCTGCGAACCTGACCGGGATATTCCGTGGTGTCCGTTCGGCTCCGGCGTACTGACAATACAGTCTCTGTATGCTGTCCGTCCTTAAATGACCGGAGCCCGGCGCTGATCTCCGGCGAACCCTCCCTGTCCATCCAGTCATTCATCGCCAGAAACACCGAATCCAGACCCACAAAAGACACGTCTTCCGTTCTGCGCCCAAAGCTGTGAACCATTCCTGCGATACATCCATCCTCCATGACGGCCGCGCGCAGCAGAAACACATGATCATTCTGAGGCAATGATATCCACCCCTTTCGAACTGCCGTTTACTTCTTCCCCGACGACAGATTATTTCTTCGCTATCCTGAGTTCCGAAGTTTAATATAGACGAAATCACCCGCAAACCCTTGTGGTTAGCGGAAATTTTTTGTCAATAT
>CANRHU010000036.1 GCA_947630485.1 uncultured Lachnospiraceae bacterium | reverse complement strand
GATGCCCGGCTGAAACTGAAGCATCTCGCCCATCGTTGTCGCCTTGGTGATCTCCATATCGGTATGACTCCTTTCTCGCGCGGTTATCCGCCGCCTGTGTCTGAACATACTTTAGCACGTTTTGTCCGAAAATACAACAAGGACGCGGCAAATTTTTAGCTTGCAATCCATGCCGCCAGATAATATAATGATATCCATCCTGATGAATTTGATTCCTGCGGCGCGCGGCCGCGCGCCGGGGCGGATAAGCGCGCCCGCAGGGCTGATCTCCGGTCTGATCGGGACGTGACGGCAAGGGCAGAGGACCGGCCGATTTGACAAAACGGCGGATTGAGGGTATAATGTCAGAGGAAGCAGGAGGGTGCGGCATCAAACTGGAGGGGGACAGATGTACGAATCGGGGGAGAATTATCTGGAGACGATCCTGATGCTGAAGGAGAAGCAGGGCGTGGTCCGTTCCATTGACATTGCCAGATCGCTGAATTTCAGTAAGCCCAGCGTCAGCCGGGCTGTCGGAATTTTAAAAGAGGACGGTTATCTTACGATGGAGTCCGGAGGCGAGCTGGAGCTGACGGAGAAGGGCATGCAGAAGGCCGGGGCGATCTATGAACGGCATAAGCTTTTGACGGCTTTTTTACGGCAGGTCAGCGGCGTATCGGCGGAGACGGCCGAGGAAGACGCCTGCCGGATGGAGCATATCATCAGCGAGGAGACGTTTCAGGGGATCAAGCGGTTCATGAGCCGGGAACAGAAGTAAAAGAAGAAAGAACAGAGGCGCTGTGCGCAGGTGCTGAAAGCATCCGCGGTATAGCGCCTTGAGTATTTCCATGCAGGAAAGGTGCCAGTGGCACGTTTTCTGTATTTCCATGCAGGAAGAATTCTATCATCACAGGAGGACAACGATGGATACGACTGATCGGGGATTAAGTTTGCTGAAAAAGGGACAAAAGGGATTCTTCCACGCGGTGTTCAGCCGCGTGGGGATTATGATCGTGCTTCTGGTGCTGCAGGCGCTTTTTCTGTTCATGGCGTTCTTCCGGTTCGCCCAGTTTCTGCCCCATGTGTTGGGCAGCGCGGCGGTATTTACGGTATTCATGGTGCTGTATCTTTTAAACAGCAGGCTGGATCCGACTGCCAAGATCACATGGCTGGTCGTCATCATGCTGCTGCCGGTATTTGGGGCGCTGCTGTTTTGGTACACCCAGAGCGATATCGGCCATCGGGCGGTCCATGCGCGGCTGCAGGAGCTGATCGATGAGACGAAGGAGAGACTTGCGCAGGATCCGGAAGTGATGGAGGCGCTGGAAGGTGCGAACCCGGACGAGGTCTCCCTGGCGCGCTACGTCCGCCGCAGCGGGTGTTTCCCGGTATATGCGGATACGAAGGTTACGTATTTTCCGCTGGGCGAGGACAAGTTCGGGCAGATGCTTGCGCAGCTGAAATCGGCGAAGCGGTACATTTTCATGGAATACTTCATTGTTGAGGAAGGCCTCATGTGGGGGAAAATCCTGGAAATCCTGGCGGAGAAGGTGCGCGAAGGCGTGGAGGTGCGTGTCATGTACGACGGCACCTGCGAATTCTCAACGCTGCCCCACAACTATCCGGAAAAGCTGAAAAAACTGGGGATCCAGTGTAAAATGTTCTCGCCGGTGACGCCGTTTCTGTCCACCCACTATAATTACCGCGACCACCGGAAGATCCTGGTAATCGACGGCCGCACCGCGTTCACAGGCGGCGTGAACCTGGCGGATGAGTACATCAACCAAAGAGAAAAGTACGGCCACTGGAAGGACACCGCCATTATGCTGGAGGGCGGCGCGGCGCAGAGCTTCGCGCTTATGTTCCTGCAGATGTGGAACATCACGGAGCGGACACCGGAATTTGACAAGTACCTGGACGCGGCGGTTATAGCGGACGCGGAAGCCGTGAAGCCGCCTGCGGCTGATGCGGCTGCGAAAGATGAAGGAGCGGCAGCGGCGGAAGCGGCAGATGAGAAAGCCGGGAGTCCGGCAGCGCCTGCTCCGGCCGATGCGAAGACCACAAGTCCGGCATCAGCAGACACCCCGGACGCCACGGGCTTCGTCCTTCCCTACGGCGACTGTCCGCTGGACAGCGACAAACTGGGCGAGCGGGTTTACATGGATATCCTGAACCGTTCCCGCAGCTACGTCCATATCATGTCGCCGTACCTGATCCTGGACGGCGAGATGGAGACGGCGCTGAAATTCGCGGCGGAGAAGGGCGTCGACGTGAAGCTGATTCTGCCAGGCATTCCGGACAAGCCAATGCCCTATGCGCTGGCCAAGGGCCATTACCGGTCTCTGCTGGCTTCCGGCGTTAAGATTTACGAGTACACGCCCGGATTCGTCCACGCGAAGGTATTCGTCAGCGACGACTGCCGCGCCGTGGTGGGCACCATCAACCTGGACTACCGCAGCCTCTATCATCATTTTGAGTGTGCGGCTTACATGTACCGGACCGGGTGCATTCCCGATATCGAGAAGGACTTCCGGGAAACGCTTGCGAAGTGCCGACAGGTGACGCCGGAGACGGTCAGGAACGAGAAATGGACCGTGAAGCTGACCGGGTTCGTGATGAAGGCGGTGGCGCCGCTGCTGTAAAGACAGGCGGTATGGGAAAATTTACAGATATATCCGGCAGCCGGAACTGCGAGGGGAAAAGGCATGTGCCCCGGCGGCTGAAAGAAGTGTCAAACACCCGTGCCTGCTGTCTTGACTTTGCCTGCGTTTTGTGACAAAATAGGATGTTAGAAAAATTGGAAAAGAAGGTTGATTATCATGACTAAAATTGACATCGTCTCCGGATTCCTGGGAGCCGGAAAAACTACATTTATCAAGAAGCTTCTGGAGGAGGCCATCGCCGGCGAGCAGGTGGTTCTGATTGAGAATGAGTTCGGTCAGATCGGCATCGACGGCGGCTTCCTTAAGGATGCGGGCATCGAGATCCGGGAGATGAATTCCGGATGCATCTGCTGTTCGCTGGTGGGCGATTTCGGAAAGTCGCTGCAGGAGGTTCTGACCAAGTATAAGCCGGATCGTGTGATCATCGAACCTTCCGGCGTGGGGAAGCTGTCCGACGTGATGAAAGCGGTCATCGATGTGGCGGCTGACGTCGATGTGAAGCTGAACAGCGCCGTCACCATTGTCGACGCCTCCAAGTGCAAAATGTACATGAAGAACTTCGGCGAATTCTTCAATAACCAGATCGAAAATGCGGGCACTATCGTGCTGAGCCGGACCGATGTGCTGGATGCGGCGAAGGTGCAGCAGGCTGTGGAGCTGATCCGTCAGCACAATCAGACGGCATCCGTGGTGACGACGCCGTGCGCGCAGCTGAGCGGAGCCCAGCTTCTCGAAATTATCGAAAAGCCGGATACGATGGCTGAGGATCTGATGAAGGAAGTGCGTGAGAAGCACGCCCATCATGATGAAGAAGACGAGCATGAGCATCATCACCATCACCACCATGATGACGGCGATGAGGAGTGCGGCTGCGGCCATGACCACGAGCACCACCATCACCACCACGATGATGACGATGAGGAGTGCGGCTGCGGCCATGACCACGAGCATCATCATCATCACCATCATCACGACGGCGAGTGTGACTGCGGCTGCGACCACGACCATGACGCCGATGAAGTCTTTGTCAGCTGGGGGCTGGAGAATGTGGGAGCCATCAGCCGCCCCGCGCTGGAAGCCATCCTTGACGAACTGGCTAACGGCAACGCCTACGGCGACGTGCTCCGCGCCAAGGGAATGGTTCCCGCTGCGGAGAAGGCAGGGGAATGGTACTATTTTGATATCGTGCCGGACGAGGCGGAGATCCGCATCGGGAAACCGGATTACACCGGCAAGGTCTGCGTCATCGGAGCGAAGCTTAAGGAAGACGAGCTGAGCAAGGCGTTCGGAAGAGCCGAGAGATAAGAAGCGGCGCCGGCGCAAGGTTGAGATTGGGAAAGGAAGCGGCAGACGGATATGGGACCTATGATTGAAGACGACGTAACGCCATTATTTATCATCAATGGCTTTCTGGAGGCAGGTAAGACGCAGTTTCTGCAGTTTACCATGAGCCAGGATTATTTTCAGACGGATGGCCGGACGCTTCTGATCGTCTGTGAGGAAGGCGATACAGAATATGACGCGAAGCTTCTGAAAGCAAACCGCACGACATTGCTCACTGTGGACAGTATGGATCAGATTTCGCCGGAGAAGCTGACGGAGTATAAGAAAGCATACAATCCGGAGCGCGTCCTGATGGAGTGGAACGGCATGTGGAATCAGGATGAGCTGCGCATTCCAAAGGACTGGACCGTGTATCAGCAGATCACGATCATCGACGGTTCGACCTTTGATCTGTATGTAAAAAATATGAAACCGCTTTTGGGAGCAATGGTCCGCAATTCCGAGCTGGTCATCTGCAACCGCTGCGACGACGTTCCGGATCTGGAGGGGTACCGCCGCACGCTCCTGGCGATGAATAATCAGGCGGAGATCGTGTTTGAGGGCGAGGACGGCGAGATTTCGGAGATTTCGGAAGCGGATCTGCCCTATGATATGTCGGCGGATGTGATTCAGATTGCGCCCGCGGACTACGGAATCTGGTACATTGACTGTATGGACAAGCCGGATCGCTACCGCGGCAAGGTGGTGGAGTTTACCGGAATGGTACTCAAATCCGCCAAGTTCCCGAAGAATTATTTCGTACCGGGCCGGATGGCCATGACCTGCTGCGAGGCGGACATGTCGTTCTTGGGCTATGTCTGCAAAGCGCGGGAAGCGCGGAATCTGACCACCCGTCAGTGGGTGAAGGTCCGCGCCCGTATTGAGTACGAAGAGTGGCAGGATTACGACGGCGTCGGTCCCGTGCTCTACGCGGAGAGCGTGGAGAAGGCGGAGCCGATCCGGGATATTGTACAGTTCTGATCGCTATGTTTGAGGCGGATTTTCCGGCTGAGCGAATCCTCGGTCTCTTAAGAAGACCGTATGGAAGAAGAGGCCCGTGTGGAAGAAGCCCGTATGGAAAAAGAAGCCCGCATGGAAGAAGCCGCATGGAAAATTGGAAGCAGCCCGTCAGGAATCGTAAAAAGAAAGATCGGTTCGGCGGGCTGCTTCTGAAAGTTGAGACGTTAAAGTTTTCTCCGGTTTTGCCGGCATGGCGCCGGCAGCCGGCAAAGGCGGCGTCCTGGAAGGAGAAGAATCAATGAAAACGCAGATAGTACTTGCGTCGGCGTCCCCGCGCAGGCAGGAGCTTCTGCGGCAGGTGGGAATCGCACCGCTTGTCATGCCAAGTCATGTGGACGAGAGCGGTATAGGCGGAACGCCCGAGCAGATGGTGATGGAGCTGTCCCGGCTGAAAGCGGAGGACGTATCGGTGATGATAGCCGGAGGAAGCGCGGGAGATTTCCGGAAAGAAGAATTAGCGCCGGAGAATACGGTGGTCATCGGCGCGGATACCGTGGTGTCCGTGGACGGCCGCATTCTGGGCAAACCGGGAGACGAGGAGGAGGCCGCCGACATGATCCGGCTTCTCGCAGGCCGCCGTCACTTTGTCTACACCGGAGTCACGATGATTTTTTTGCCGTCTGGCGAGCGCGTCACATTCGCCGAGGGAACAGAGGTGGAGGTCTATCCGATGACGCCGGAACAGATCAGGCGCTACGTGGCCACGGGCGAACCCATGGATAAAGCCGGCGCCTACGGCATTCAGGGATATTTCGCGGCGTATGTCAAGGGAATCCGCGGGGATTACAATAATGTGGTCGGCCTGCCCGCCGCGAGGGTGTGCCAGGAGCTGGCGGCCAGAGACCTGTTTTAGTTCCAGACGACCGGCGTCGGCCGGTTGGAGGAGAAGACATCCTCAGCCTGGAAAAGGTCGTCCAGTTTTCGGCTGGAGCTGCCCTTCCCGGCAGCGATATCCATCCACATCCGGTAGCCGTCCAGGTTGCGGCGGCCCTGGCGCAGGTAATCATTGCCCAGCTGGACCCAGTACTGGCTGGAATCCACATTGCAGAAATAGTTAAATCCCAGAGATTTCAAATACATGAACCGCTGGTTGTCATGGGAATAGGCGTGCCAGTCACTGACGTCGGCGCCGAAGGGATAGAGGATGATGTCTGTCGGGCCGATCAGGGATTCCACCTCCGCTTTCCATTTGTCACAGTCGGTTTTAAATTTGTCATAAGAAATATCGCCCAGATCGCGGTGCCCCCAGCTGTGGGAGGCAAGTTCCCAGCCGTTGTCGCGCAGACACTTGGCTACCGCCGCAGCTGCCTCGCAGTCCGCGGCGTAGTTGGGGTTGGTATTCTTATAGGAGGCCGCCGTGCGGTAACCTAATATACCCTGGTAACCTGTGAATGCAATGACAGCGCGTGCGCCTTTATAGGAGAAATCAGGGTGCGCCTGGATAAAATCTTCGAGAAGAGGCACCATATCGTAGGCTCCGACAGATACGGTGCCGTCGTCCATAACCATCTCGCAGGCGGGTTTCCCATCGTCGCCGATGACCATGCGGCGGGCAAATCCGTCGTCCTCCATGTACTCGTAATAGCAGACATCGTCCTGCGACATGACGCAGGCCTTCCGGCCAGGCGGCAGCAGGATCCGCCCTCTGACCATTTTGCCGTCAGACATCGTCGCGACGTCGTGGAGGCGCACGAGTACGAAACCTTTCTTATACATGGAATCCAGGATTTTCAGAAATTCATCTTTGGTGGTCATGACCTGATTATAACCGGATGCATCGCCGTCCCCGTCAAATGCCTTCGATTCGTCCATGACCAGAGAATGAAAAAAAACATGCGTGATTTCCGTGGTCTCAACGGGCTGCAGCGTCGCCTTGACCGCTTCATATTCCGCAATCGCGCTGTCAATCCGCGGGTCGCCGGCGCCGTCTGCTCCGTTTCCATAGTCCTCCGAACTTTTCAGCAGCTCGATCGCTGCGTCGTAATCATATCCGGCAGCCAGAAGCTGCGCATCGTCTAAAAGGGCGTCCGTCCGGGAAACCGTCTCCTCGTCAGGATCTGTCCCGACAGGCTCTCCGTCCGCTCCCGTGCCGTCCGCTCCGCCTGCACCTGTTTCGTCTGCAGAAGCGCCGGAATCGGCGGACGGATTCGCCGCATCCGATTCGTTGGCGGACGATTCATCCCTTTTCGTCTTCTCTAGGATGGGAAGAATCGCCGCGCCGGCCCGGTATGTGATTCCGCCCAGAATCCCGACGATCAGCAGGCTGATCAGAAAATAAGGGAGTTGTCTGATCAGGCGGCTCCGTTTCCGTTGTGCAAGTCTTTTTTGTCGATAAGCGTTCTGCCTGTTTCCGCTGCCCATGATGTCCCCCACATAGTTGGTATCTCTTTTGGACAGTATACCATATTTTGTCGCGCAATGTAAATCCTTGTCTCGAAGAAATGAGAAAAAAGATGAGACTGTGTCCATACATTAGTAAGAGAAATCTGATTTGGAGGATCGTATGAAGCATTATGGAAAATATGCGGCCGCGTGGCTGCTGTCGCTGGGGCTTGCGCTTGGCGGGCTGCCGTCCGGCGACGCGCGGGGAGAGTGGATGGAGATATCTGCGGTGCGGGATACGCCGGGGACGGTGATATCCGCGTTGCGAGGTGTGCCGGGGGCGGTGATGCCCGCGGCGCAAGGTGCGCTGAGTACGGAGTTACCCGCGGTGTGGAACCTGCTGCGGGCGGAGACATTGCCGCCCGCGATTCCGGCAGGCAGCGCTCTGGCGGAGGCCGTCGCCGCCCGGACGGACGGCCCGGCAATCGAAGCCCCATCGGCGGTTCTGATGGAGGCGTCCACGGGGCAGGTGATCTATGAGAAGAACCCTGATGAGCAGCGCAGTCCCGCCAGCATCACGAAAATCATGACGCTGATTCTGATTTTTGACGCGCTTGAGAGCGGCCGGATTCAGATGACCGATCAGGTGGTTACCAGCGCTTACGCCAAGTCCATGGGCGGTTCCCAGGTGTTTTTGGAGGAGGGGGAGGTCCAGACTGTTGAGACCCTGATCAAATGCATCGTCATCGCCTCCGGCAATGATGCCTGTGTGGCGATGGCAGAGTATATCGCCGGGGATGAGGGGACGTTTGTGAACCGGATGAACGAACGGGCGGCCGGACTGGGTATGACAGGAACGCATTTCGAGGATTGCTGCGGCCTTACGGAATCGCCGTCGCATCTGACGACGGCTCGCGACATCGCGATTATGTCGCGGGAGCTGATCAACCGGTATCCGCAGATTCACAATTATTCGACGATCTGGATGGATACGATCACGCATGTGACGAAGCAGGGGACGAAGGAATTCGGCCTGTCCAATACGAATAAGCTTCTGAAAATGGCTACGAATTTCAATGTGACCGGCCTTAAGACCGGCTCGACCTCCATCGCAAAATACTGTCTGTCGGCCACGGCAGAGAAGGACGGGGTGCGGCTGATCGCTTCGGTCATGGCGGCTCCGAATTATAAAGCGAGATTTTCGGATGCGGCCGCGCTTCTGAATTATGGGTACGCCAACTGCAGGCTCTATGAGGATAAAGAGCCGCCGGCGCTTCCGGCCCTGACGGTAAAGGGAGGCGTGGAGGATGAAGTTGCCCTGCGGTATGGGGAGACATTTGCTTATCTGGGACTGAACGGCGAGGATTTTACGGCCGTGGAGAAGAAGCTGGCGCTGCCGGAGTCTGTTGCGGCGCCTGTCGAGGAGGGGCAGCCGGTCGGCACGCTGGAATACATGCTGGGAGAGCAGAAGCTGGGGGAGATACCGGTTCTGGCGGCCGCAGATGTGCAGGAGGCGGGATATCTGGATTATCTGAAAGCGTTTTTTGCAGAGTGGAGCGTGGGAAATCAGGCCGCGGACTAGGCGGCTGCAATCGCCGGGGCCGCTGCGACTGCTGAAGGCGCAGTAACTGCCGGGGCCGCTGCGAATGCACAGCGGGATTGGAAACGCCGGTTTGCAGCGGCCCCGGGCCGATCTATTTTTTGGCTGCCTCTGAATACGCAGTCGTTACCAGTTCCTCATACGGCACCCGCTCCGGCAGCTCGCCGGCTTCTTCCAGAATATTCTGCAGCAGATCAAAGCTTTCCTTTTCGAAGACGGTGTCCCCTTTCCAGCTGTCCTGATCCTTATACCGGCCGACGATGATCGTGATATTTTCCAGCGGCGTCTCCTCAAACTGCGGCTGGATTGTTTGCGCGATCTCCTCGGCGGTGTGTGAATTGACGTAGTCCAATCCCCGCTGGATTGCGTTGGTGAACTTCTGAATGATCTCCGGATGCGCCTCCAGATAGCTCTTTTTCGCGCTGTAGGCCGTGTAGGGGACATAGCCGGAGTCCGTGCCAAGGGACGCGACCACATAGCCGCTGCCGTCCAGCTCCAGGCTTGTGGCGAACGGTTCGAATTCCACCGTGTAGTCCGCGTCGCTGTTGGTAAATGCCGCCGCGGTCAGGCCGAAGCTGATGCTCTGGTCGATGGACAGATCCGCGGCCGGGTCGATGCCGTTTTTCTTCAGGATATATTCAAAAACCATCTCAGGCATTCCGCCAGTCCGCCGCGCGGTTATGTAAAAAACATTCCGTTTCATGCGGCGGAAAATGAACAATCAATTCCTCCAGCTCCTCCCTTCCCATAGCGATGGGGTAGGGCTTCCGCTTATTTTCCGAAGCTTCTATAACCTTCATATCCTGCAGGAGAGCTACAACCGTAATTACGTTTGCCTTTGTCACTAGGTTGCCCATAGCCGTAAGGCCGGAGAGAAGCGACTGAACGGATGTGTAACCTTTGTTATCATCCCGGATCAGACGGAGCGTGGAGAGAATGAGGTTATCATGCTTTTTGGAAATTTCCTCCGCGACGCTGCGCCGATCCACTTCTGACAATCCGTATCTTAAGTGAATCTCCGGGAAACCGTATTCATCGACGTCGATCCTGTCAATCAGGCGCTCGATATCGGACCGGTCCAGCGCGCCGCGCGTCAGGGTATCGTCGATGATATCCAGCGCTGACATAAGCTTCGTCTGCGCCGGGCCGCGCTCGTCGTTTCGTTCGCCCAGATCTTCATACTGCTTTTCCAACGCCCTGATTCTGGCGGACAAATCGTCCTGGACGGTCTGATAACCTTCGGTAATGATATCCTCATTTTCCGGGTGAGAAGCAATGTCTTTGATCTTCTGCGAGAGCAGAAGCCGCAGCTGATTCTTTTCCTTTTCCAGCTGCCGTTTGATTTCCAGGCGCCTGCGCGGAAGCTCCTGTCCCTCTTGCCCGGCGACGTCTATCTCGATCGCCTTGATGGCGGACTGAAAAATAGTTCTGCAGGCCCCAAGATAAGCCAAAATATCTTCCGCAAGCTGCGATTCTTCTATCAAATGGGATTTCCCGCAGCGCCGTTTCCCCTGGGCGTTATAGAGGCTGCAGACATAATATTTCCGGCGCGTCTTTTCGCGGTCACGCACGATGGGCGTCATCTTGTGGCCGCAGCATTTACAATACAGGCAGCTGCCAAACGGATCCTGCGCCGCCGTTTTCTCCCGGCGCCCGCGCGTCTGCGAGCCCTTGTATCTGCTGCGCGTCCGTTTCTTTTTTATCTCCTGCACCAGCTCGAACGTGGCCGGATCAATGATCGGCGCATGATGATTTTCGAAGACATACTGCTCGTCTTTGGGAACTCTTCGGTCCTTGCCGTGGACGCTCATCCTGGCCCGTTTATGGAGGCGGTAGGTTCCGATATAAAAATCATTGGCGAGGATATCTTTCACCATGGAATCCGACCATTCCGGGATCACGCGGCGTTTCGTATTTTTGCCGTCTGCAAGCTCCTGCCTGCGCCGGCACATCGAAGGGGTTTCGGCCTGCCGGTACGTAAGAGATTCCGCAATTTTCCGGTATCCGGAACCGGCGATATACATCGCATAGATTTGGCGGATGACGGCCGCCTGTTCCGGGACGATTTCAAATGCGTTGCCCTTTGTGCTGCTTCTGCGGTAACCGAAAGGAAGCTGCGTAACCAGCGAGCCGTCCTTCTGTTTCGCCGTAAGAACCCGCCGGATTTTTTTGCTGGTATCCTTTACGTAGCGTTCGTTATACCAGGTTTTGATTCCGATCGTGTCGTCGTCCGTCAGCCGGCTGTCGTAATTGTCGTCGATGACGATGAGGCGTTTTCCCCGTTCCTGGAATTCGTCGAGGAGGAGCAGTATTTTGGCGTTGTGCCTCCCAAGCCGTGAAAAGTCTTTCACAAAAACGGTATCGATGTCCCGGCCGAGGTCCTCCATCATCGTCTGAAAGCCGGGCCGGTCGAAAATATATCCGGAAATGCCGTCGTCCTCGTACCAGCGGTCAATGCTTTCGCCGTGCTCCGCCGCGTACTGGCTGATGATCAGACGCTGGTTTTCAATCGACGCATAGTTTCTGCGGTCGTCATCCCGCGACAACCTGCAATATCCCGCATTCATATTGCAAAATCTCCTCCGCGCTTCTTACGTGCCGGCCGTCATGCCGGGTTGTCGGTATGGTGTTTCACGAGCTGCCTGAAAAATACGCTCATGTCGCCGCAGCCGGAATTGCAGGCGAATGAGACAACCCGATACCCCAGGTTACGATAATATTGTTTGGTATTCTCATATTCTTCCTCGGAGTCAAAATCATTTCTCCACAAATAGCGCGTTAATCTGCTTCCCTTCACAGGCCGCCTCGAAATCTGACTCTCTGCAAACCTATGCGCCCGCGGCTTGTCTGTTTCTTCCATAATTATGAAAATTTTATTTGCGTTTCAGCCACGAAAACAAGCCCCCAGATTCCTGTCGGTCGACAGGCGATGTGGGAGCGCGCTTATCCTTGCCACGGCGGGATGTCCTATTTTATATTTTCCATAAAGAAAATGTCGTGGAGTACCCTACTCTACGACAGCTTCTTACCAATCGCTTTTATCAAAAGGATTGTACAAAAGAACGGGCGTTTTGTCAACACTGGCCGCCCGAAAACTTCTTAAGATTTTTTGTAGAAGATTGTCAAAGCGCAGGACAGATGCTGCGCAATTACCCGAAAAATTGAGTTCTAAAGGAGGTCGTTATGATGATAAAGAGCGCGGTAAATAATAATCTTGAGATGGAAATGCAGGAGGGAAAGAAGTATATCTTTGAAAAAACAGCGGACGGAAAATTTATTCTTCTCACCTGCGGGGCCGACTGGCCGGAGCCGCAAGCGGCTTTGTGTACGGTTTCGGTCGCGGAATTTGCGGAGAACTGGCTGGCCGCCGCGAAGGCCCATATCAAGGAATCCACCTATATGAAATACTGGAATCTTCTCCATTCCTACATTATTCCGGAGCTGGGCAATATGGAATGGACTGCCTTAAACCGCGACGCAGCGGAGAAATTCTGCACCAGACTTCTTACCGCGGGCGGTAAAAAACAGAGCGGCCTTTCGGCAAAGACCGTTTCGGATATTATGTCCGTGCTGCGCCGTATCGCCGGCTATGCGGCCGATCATGGGGCGGCGCTGCCCTTCCAGCTCTCCGCAATCACCATTAAAAAGGAGCAGAAGGAAATCAAATACCTGACAAGGAAACAGCAGGACAGACTGTACCGCTACCTGCGCGTCAATTTATCTGACCGTAACCTGGGGCTTCTGATCTGCATGTTTACGGGGCTGCGCCTGGGAGAAATCTGCGCCCTTCGGTGGGAAGATATCTCCTTCTCCGAACAGACCATCCATGTTCATCAGACGATGCAGCGGATCCAGACGCGGGAGGATCCGAACCGGAAGACAAAAATCGTTATCACTTCCCCCAAGAGCAGCAGCTCCGTCCGCAGGATTCCGATTCCGCGGGAGCTTCTCAAGCTCCTGTATTCCTTCCGTGAGAACCGGACGGGGTATGTCCTGACCGGCAAAACGGACGTTTATGCGGAGCCGAGGACAATGGAGCGGCATTTTGATAAGGTTCTAAAGCACCTTGGCATGGAGCATGTAAATTTTCACGCGCTCCGCCACACGTTCGCGACGCGCTGCGTGGAGATGGATTTTGATGTGAAGAGTCTAAGCGAGATTCTGGGACATGCGAATATCAACATCACGCTGAACCGTTATGTCCATCCGACGATGGAACTGAAACGGAGGAACATGCAGAAACTGTCGCCTTTGATGGCTGTGGGCTGGTGAAAATGGAAGCTCCTGACATTCGGGCGATTTGAGAAGGCACGGAGCTGTCGTAGAGTAGGGTACTCCACGACAAGCTTCCCTTTCAGCGGCGGATCTGCCGAAGTTAGGTTGCGCGCTGATCAGGTTTATTATACTTCAACCGCTTTGTCATAGCCGAGGAGTTGTTTCTTCGGTTACAAAACCTGGATGGGACTTGTGAGCCTTGGGTGATGGTTCCGCTGAAAGGGGTTATAACGGCGAATGTAATCCGCGTCGTCCGATGAGGACGGGGCGGAGCGGCGAAGCCTGCCTGTCCGGAAGGACGGAGCGGGATGGCGAAGCCTTGCCTGTTCCGGGAGGATGGGCAAGATGGCGAAGCCTTGCCTGTTCCGGAGGGATGATGCAGGATGGCGAAGCCTTGCCTGTCCGAAGGGACACGGCAGGCGACGAAGCCTGCAGCGCTTTCAGCGAGATAAGAAAGACACAGGAAGGGAACGGCGCTGCTTATGCTGTGGTACGCGATACAAACTTACACGGGGCGGGAGGAAAAGCTGGCGGAGATGATCCGCCGCATCGTGCCGGCAGAATGCATAGGAGAATGCTTTGTGCCATATTTTGAGCAGCTGCATTGCTGGCACCAGCAGAATCAGATCCGCGTGCTGCGGCTGTTTCCCGGCTACATTTTCTTCTCCACGGACGATATCGGGCGGCTCTTCCAGTGGCTGAAACAGGTTCCGGCCATGTCGAAGGTCCTAACGGCCGGGGCGTTTGAATTTACCCCGATGTATGACGGCGAGGCGGAATTCCTCCTGCAGATGATGGATTCCGACCACATCGTGCGGTTGACGTATGTGGCGACCGATGGAAGGAATCATGTGTCGTACCTGTCCGGGCCCCTGGAGAAATGTGAAGACCATATCCAGGACTACCAATTCCGTAAGCGGTTCGCTCAGGTTCGGCTGCGGATTGCGGGGCGGGAGAAGGCGGCGCGCGTGGGGATCATTCTGAACGACGATGTGCGCCGGGAGACCGCCTACGGGAAGGTGGAAGCGCCGGTTCGTACCCCGGAGAAATATGAGCTTCCCGCTTTGAAGAGGCCGGCAGCTGATCTTGCGCCGGGCGACCGGGTGGCCGTGATCGGGGGAGCATTTGAGGGAAATGTGGCTGTTATCAATCAGATTAGAAAAAATGATGTGCGGATTTCCGTGCATATGTTTGGAAGAGACATTTTTGTGGAAGTTCCGGCAATAAATATAAGGAAAGTGGAATGAAGGGCATGACGGTCAGAAATGAGGAAGGAGGAAAACGGGTGCTCTGGTATAAAATGAAGACCTGGTACGGCGGGGAGGAAGCGCTGGTAAAAGAAATCCGGCGAACTGTCCCGCCTTATCTGTACAAGGACGTATTTGTGATCTACAACGAGCGGAATTTAAGGCGTCAGCAGCAAAGTGTGATCGAGCTGGAGCCGCTTTTTAAAGGCTGTGTTTTCCTCACCTGCGAGGGGACAGAGCCGCTGTTTCGGCGTCTGGAGAAAATCCCGGCCATCTCCCGGCTGATCGCCACAGGGTATCTGTCCATGTTCCCGCTGATGGAAAAGGACGCCAGGTTTCTGGAGGCGATTTCCGGCGAAGACCATGTGGTGCACCTTTCTTACGTCCTGCGCGAGTCCGCAGGAAGCGCCTATTGCCGGGTCTACGGACCGCTTGAATATCTGCTGGACGACATCGAAAAGATCCGATTTTCCAGCCGCTTCGCAAAGACCCATAAGAATCTTTGGGGAGAGGACACGATAATTCCGCTGGGCCTCCTGCTGGATGTGGATGTAGGCGCAAAGGCCCTTTATAAAGGCGTAGAGGCCGTAGCTGAACCGCCGAAGGCAGACCATTATACGGTCCTGGAGGTCGCGAAAGACGACGCGGGGAAGAACACCTACCGGGTGCGCGAAACCGTGACAATCATCCCGCGGGGAGAAGGGACAGGGAAGCCGGAGCTGGTGAAGGAGAAAGAGCAGGAGAAGGAGAAGATGCATTTGGCGGGGTAGATGGGGGAATAATGACCGCATTAACCGCAAGGCCTCTGTCAAAGATATCCGCCGGGGATATCTGGAAGATTTTCTGCGTGACAGCAAAAGCACGCTGGAAGACATTCTACACACCTATCTGGAACCAGGTTCGGGATGCTCTGAACTATATCCAGACGAATATCATCGAGGAGAAGGGTGTCAAGTCCGAATCAATGTCCGAATTGGAAAGCTCCAGAGACTTCTTAATGTTCAGAGTAAGACGGCGCGGCTTTTGGCGAAGGCGGAGAAGATGGGGATCTTAGAAGGCATTGGCAGGACAAGAATGAAAAGTTATAGTTTGAAAAAAACAAGAATAGAAATATTGAGACAGACATATTCAGAAAGATATATTAATGAAAATGATAAAAATTCCCTTGCAGGTGATAAGGCTATCTGGCAGGGGAATTTTTGTTATAGCAATTTATAGGGGATAAGATTATAAGCCATACAAAGGAGACAATCAATATTGGCAGATGTAAAACATGATCTGGGGTTACGGGCCATGAAAGCACTGAATGTAGCGCTGATCACGGCCTCTTTTGCTGTATGCTGGTATCTGTACTATGCGCCTCGGACATATTCTCCATTTTTTAACAAGGGCAACTGGGCCATTGTCGCGTTGTTTGCTGTTATTTACATAACTTACTGCAAGGTATACGATGCTCTAATCATTTCGATTAACCAGACGTCAGAAGTCGTTTACAGTCAGGCTCTTGCGATCGTGATCGCAGATGCCGTCCTATATGTGGTTACATTTCTGCTGACAAAATTTGTCCCGAATCCGGTTCCGATTCTTCTGACATTCCTGTGCCAGCTCATTCTGGCTGGGATATGGACGCTGGCAGCGAGAAGGTGGTATTTTAAAGTGTTTCCTCCGAAACGTACAGCGGTAATCTATGACAAAAGACCCGGTTTGGAGATGCTGGTCAGTGAGTATGGTTTGCGGAGAAAATTTGATATCCTTGTGACAGCAAGTGTAACTGAGTATCTGAAAAATCCGAAGATTTTGGATGGAATGGAAGTGGTTTTTCTCAGTGGAATTCATAGCCATGAGAGAAATGTCATTTTGAAGAGGTGTGTTCAGGATGGAATTGAGATTTATGTGATTCCGAGAATCGGTGACACGATCATGAGCGGGGCGAAGCAGATGCACATGCTGCATCTTCCGATCCTGAATGTGGAGTGGCAGAATCCTCCGGCAGAATATCTGATTGTAAAACGAATTATGGATATCGTGATTGCAGGGATTGCGCTGGTTATTGCTTCGCCGTTTATGTTGATAACCTCCATAGCGATTAAGGTGGAAGATGGCGGCCCGGTATTATATAAGCAGAAACGTCTGACAAAAGGCGGACGGGAATTCTATGTATTCAAGTTTCGTTCCATGCGTGTGGATGCGGAGAAAGACGGAATTGCCAGGCTGTCCGCTGGGGACAATGACGACAGAATCACAACGGTGGGGCGAGTCATTCGGAAATGTCGGATCGACGAACTGCCGCAGCTTTTTAATATCCTGGGCGGCTCAATGACAATTGTAGGACCGCGCCCGGAGCGGCCGGAGATCGCAGCGCAGTATATGGAGGAGTTGCCCGAATTCGCTTTGCGCTTGAAAGGAAAAGCTGGCTTGACCGGATACGCGCAGGTATACGGAAAGTATAATACGGAGCCATATGACAAGCTGCAGATGGACCTGATGTACTTGGCCCATCCCAGTATCGTGGAGGATCTGAGGATCATGTTTACGACGGTGAAGATACTTTTCATGCCAGAGAGTACGGAAGGGATTGCAGTGGGGCAGACGACGGCGACGAAGGAGCCGGAGAGGATTTCTGCCATGGCAAATGACCCCCCCGCGGGAGTTCGGGGGGGTATTGGAAGCGGAGAATAACAGAGGATAGAGGTACAGCCAGAACCCCGGTAATACCATGTACGGCCATACTCTGCGGAGTCATCCGACTGGAGGTGGCTGCATGAGCGCTGTCCGTAAGAAACGAAACCGGTACGAGCAGTATAAGCGTATCGTTAGATTCGTTATTGGCGTAGTTATCCTGTCGCTGGAAATGGTCGCCTACTGGTATGTGTGGGTGAACTATTATAACCAGCATATGGAAGTTCCATATAACCGTACCGGCCACTGGCTGATGGTTGCAGTGTACGGCCTCCTGCTTGTCATTTTCAATATCATCTACGGAGGCTGGCGTGTCGGCTACCTGCGGACTAGAAACATGATCTATTCGCAGACATTGGCAGACTTGTGCGCCAACTTTATGATCTATCTGCAGATCACGCTTCTGACAAAGCATTTCCTGAATGTGGGTCCGCTTCTGGCAATGACTGCTGTACAGATTATAGTCATCTGCATTTGGAGTACGATTAGCACGAGATTATATCGGATCCTTTACCCGCCCAGGCGGGTTTTATTAATATATGGAGAGCATCCAGTAGCCAGTCTGATGGGGAAGATGAGTACCCGCAATGACCGGTTTGTGGTTGGCGAAGCAATACATATCAGCGCAGATAAAGACTGGAATGCTGTGGAGCAGAGAAATGCAACCGGCATGGACGATCTGACAGAAGCCCAGGAGGAGGGAAACGAAGCTTGCCGCTCAGACAAAACTGCAAACACTGAAATAGAAACGACAATCCCGGAAAGTGCTCAGGCGGAGTGGGAGGAGATCAAGCGAAAGATTAGTCAGTATGAGGGGGTGGTCATCTGCGATATTCCCTCACGTATTCGAAATCTCCTCTTGAAATACTGCTATGGGAAATCAGTGCGGACCTACACGACGCCAAAGATCTCGGACATCCTTCTGCGGAGCGCGGAGAAGCTGCATCTATTTGACACGCCTTTATTACTTTCAAGAAACGTGGGACTGACTTTTGACCAGAGATTTGTGAAACGGCTGATGGATATTGTATTATCGCTAGTGGCACTGATTTTATTATCGCCAGTGTTCATTATCACAGCTGTCGCGATTAAGGTATATGATGGTGGTCCGGTGTTCTTCCGGCAGGATCGCTGTACGAAGGATGGAAAAGTATTTTCCATCTGCAAGTTCCGGAGCATGATCGTGGATGCGGAGAAGGAAGGACATTCCATTCCGGCGACGGATGGTGATCCTCGGATCACGCCTGTGGGTCGGATCATCCGCGCCACGCGGATTGACGAGTTGCCGCAAATTTTGAACATCCTGAAGGGTGATATGAGTATTGTCGGGCCTCGCCCGGAGCGGGTGGAACATGTGGAACTATACACGAAGGAGATCCCTGAGTTTCCATACCGAATGAAGGTGAAGGGCGGTCTGACCGGGTACGCTCAGGTGTATGGAAAGTATAATACGACGGCGTATGACAAGCTGAAACTGGATTTGATGTATATACAGAATTATTCGGTGCTGTTGGATATAGAAATCATTCTGCAGACGATTAAGGTGCTATTTATGAAGGAGAGTACGGAAGGGTTTGAAAAGATATATGAAAAAGAAGAAAATGGAAATGCAGAAAGATAAATATTTGTTACCAAATCCATTGATAAATATTAAGAATAGAGATTACTGGTATATAATAAAAGGAATAGGAATACTATCGGTAGTTATAGGTCATACTTGGAAAGCAAAATATGTTTATTTATACCATTTGGCTCTTTTTTTCTTTGTGGGGGGGTATTTATATTCAGAAGAAAAATATGGGGATAGACCCTGGGAAAATGTAGTATCCAGATTAAGAAAATCGTGGATTAAATACGTGCTTTTTGCGGCAGTGTTTACATTGTGTCAAAATTTATTCTTGGATTTGGGAATTATAATTAATTTACCGAGATACTCAAGGAGAGATTATTTAGCTGGTATATGTAATACAATATTGCTTCAGGGAGGTGGCCGTATGGCGGGGGCTCTCTGGTTTATCCCGGTTATGATTGTAGCATCAGGGCTGCTTGGAATGACGGTCTGGATAGCCCGACAGATATCACATATATTAAAGCAGGAATACATAAAATATTTTCTTATTGTATTGCAAGGGATAGTTTTAGGGGTTCTTGGGATAGCGCTTAACTTAAAAGGAATATCTCTTAGTTATCATATTCATACATCATTTTTGGTTATGCCGATTTTAGTCTGTGGATACTTTCTGCGAGTATTTTGTGCGGATTTAAGAATTATTTTGAAGTTTTGGGCGGCTGTACCATTAGCAATAGGATTTTGGTATGCTGTTAATAAACTTCATTGGTGGGTAGATTTGGCAGCTGAACAGATTATTGGGCCATGGCAATTTTATGTGATTTCCGTTGTGGGAATATATCTCTGTATGTATGCTGCAAAAGTAATTCAAAAAACACATATATTGTCTAAATATTTTATATTAATAGGAAAATATTCTTTCGAGATCATGGCATGCCATTTCCTAACAACAAAGATTGTTGATATTATATATGCTAAGATGATAGGAGAAATAAACAAGGAAATTTATGGCAAATTTGTATGTGCTTACTCTAACGAACTTTGGCCCATGTATTTGCTTGCAGGAACCCTTTTCATAGCTGTGCTATTTAGGAGTATTGATATATTTAGAGAAAAATATAATTGTAACTTTTACATGAGAAGAATAAATTGAGAGTAGGAATCCAGAATGGAAATATCGATGGCTATTGTGACTTACAATAATATGGCGACAATCAAGAAGTGCATTGAATCCATTTACAATTATTCTATGAAACCTGAAATGAAGTTTTATATAATTGATAATGGATCAACAGATGGTACTAAAGAATGGATTAAAGAGAATTATCCGGATATTCGTCTTATTCAAAATATAAGAAATATTGGTTTTGGAAGAGCACATAATCAGATACTTCCATATATGACCAAAGGATATCATTTTATTATCAATCCAGATATTGAGATAAAAGAAGATGTGGTTAGTTCCCTCATTGATTATATGGAAAAAAACACAGAAGTACATATAGTTACTCCTGAAATTCGAAATCCGAATGGGAGTATACAATATTTGCCTAAAAATGATCCCTCAATTCGGTACCTTATCATAAGCAAAATACCAGGATTTCATTATTTGCGAAAACAGTATACCAGACAGGAAGAAGATATGACAGTTCCAACAGACATTGAATTCTGTACGGGCTGCTTTTTTTGTATCCGTAGCCAGACTTATAAAGCAGTGGGAGGATTTGATAATCGGTATTTTATGTATTTTGAAGATGCGGATTTATCGAGAACGATACGAAAACGTGGAAATCGGGTTGTGTATTATCCGTTAGTGGATGTATATCATACATGGAAACGGGAAAATGTAAAAAAGGTCAGAGGTATTAAAAGAGAGGTTAAATCGATGATACTATATTTTAATAAATGGGGCTGGAGGATTTAGAAAATATGAGGATATTGCATATTTCTCCATATCTGCCGTCATTGGAAGCAAATCATGCAGGTGGAGTATGTATGGGAAAGCAGATCCAAGCACTGTCAGAAATACATGAAGTTAGTGTATTGTCATTTGTGATAACTAAACATGACAAAAAACTCGCTGAGAAGCTGCAACAAGGAAGTGCAGGAGATTCCAGATACTATTTCATATCATTATCAAAACTGCAAAAGTTATTTAATATAATAACTCACCCTTGGTATCCTGCATATTTCTCTACTCGAAGTTCAGTTAGGTTTAAAAAAGCGCTATTGTCAATTGTGAGAGAGAAACATATTGAAGCAATTCATGCGGAATACGCTTCCATGGGACAATATATCTGGATAAAAAAGTTATTTCCAAATATACGTTTTGTTCTTACAGAACATGACTTTACAGAACAGTTATATACTAGAAAGATTGAAAAAGAGACTTTGAAGATAAAAAGAAAATTTTTACAATGGCAATTGAAGCTGATCCATCATTGGGAACAGGATTTTTGTAAAAATGCTGATGTAGTCATTACTTTTAATGATAAAGATCAAAAATTAATCGAAACGGCATATCATTTGGATAATATTAGGGTTATGAACCCATATTATGGTATCGATAGTTTGATTGAAAAAAATAAATCTCAAGTAGTGCCCAATAGTATCTGTTTTGTAGGACAGATGGGACGTTTTGAAAATCATCAGGCGGCATGCCGCTTAATTCGTATTGCGCAGAAAGTGAAAGAAAAAATACCGGATTTACAGGTTTATATAATCGGAAACGCTCCGTCGACACAGTTAAAAAAACTAGCAGATGGATGGATTTATGTGACGGGTTTTATAGAAGATATTGATGCTATGATACAAAAATGTGAGATAGCAGTTTTTCCATTAGAATTTGGAGCGGGGATTAAGTTGAAAGTATTAAGATGCTTGGCCTTGGGACTGCCTGTGATCACAACGGATATAGGTGCAGAAGGCATAGATGAAGATGGGCGAGTTTTGTTCTTAGCAAGATCAGATGATGAATTTCAGACCAATATCGAGAAATTGTTGGAAAACAGAGCTTTGCGGAAAGCCTGTGAACAAAATGGCAGGGAGTTTGTGTCAAGACAGTTCAGTTGGGAAGTTAGCAGATGCTTATTAAAAGAATTATACCAGTAAAAAAGAAAGTGACATGTGGTTAGTATGGGATTTTATGTTGCTATTTTTTGTGTGTTTGTAATCCTTTCCTTCGCAGAGGTGTTCTTACGCATAAAACCACCGCAGAAACGACTAATAGAGTTTATTGCCCTAGGATTGTCTATTTTTCTTTCTTCTATCCGATGCACTCCTGCGGGCGATTATCTTACATATCGGTTTTGTTTTGAGGAGATACGAGGAACTTTTTGGGATAGCTATCTCCATGCTAATACACATAAAATGGAGCTTGGATATTATCTCCTTAACTATATCGTGAAAAACCTGTGGGATAATTATCAGTTTTTTGTGTTTGTAGAGGCGGCTATGACGAATCTTATCCTTTACCATGTGTCAAAGAGCCTGTTTAAAGGAGATGATGAGGCGGCATCACGAAAAGATTTTACGGTGACAATCTTTTTTATTGAATGGAGCCTGGGGTTATATAATATTATCATCGTACGCCAGACGATAGCTGTGATGTTGTGTTTATATAGCATCAAATATATTAGGAATAAATCATGGGTAAAGTTTCTTCTTGTAGTTGCTATAGCAACATTGATCCATAGAACTAGTTGTATTTGGATTTTATCTTATGGCCTTTACAATATAAAAACAAATAGAATGATAGTACGTCTTAAGTATTTTTTCTTCCTTTTGATAGGAATTGGAATCTTAATTTATACGATCAGGGAAATAGGTCCATCTCTCCCAGGAGTATTTGGCAGTAAAATAAGGATTTACCTTGATAGAGGTTCAGAATATATTGGATTAAGATATAGCAATTTATTCTTAATTTTCAAGTCATCAATAAATGTTTTATTATTGCTTTTTGTATTTCGATTTATGCTCCCGCACTTCAAGAGTGAAAAAACATATGTAGGATTGTATAACCTTTATCTTTCGGGAGCAGCAATAATGATTGCTACTCTTTGTATTAACAATGTATTCACAAGATTGGCTACATCATATAATACGGTTTCTATATTTTTGCTTCCATATGCGTTTCGATATGTAAATCGAAGAGAGAAGATTATTGTTTTTGTAATATTTAGTTTATATCTTTTTTTAAGATTATTTGTTTATATACATTCTATGAATTATCTTATTGTTGGATATGAAACGATATTTGGGGTGTTATAATCATTTTTTAAATTGTCATATAAAAATAAGATTTAGTAGATCGAAAATATTTACAATAAAAAGTTAGAAGAGAAAGGGATGAATATCCTGCTTATGAATAACAAAGTGGTTGCAGTAATAAAAAAACATCCGAGAGTATTTATTATTGCAAAATGTATAAAATGTATTTCAAAGGATCCAGTTGAATTTTATAAGTTAATGCAAGGCTTTTATGGTCGCGAAACAGAACAATTAGCGTTAATAATAAACCATGCTGGGGAAGATAATTCAGAACATATAATTTATCATATTGCATTTGGAGTGTATGATAAATCAAAAATGGGTTTTTTCGCATTGATGAGGTGGACGCTTGGCGCATTGGATTTTGCGGAGCGATTTGGTTTTATCCCAGTAGTTGAATGGGGAGAAGGGATCTTTTATTATGATAATGAAATAAAAAATAAAAATGCTTTTGAATATTATTTCTTGCCGGTATCAGATATTTCTTATAATCAGATTAGTTCAAGTAATAAAATAATTATAAGCAAATACAGAGATATCCAATTTTTATGGAAAGATAAATATTCAATCTTATATGATGTTGATGATAAAACGATTAATAAATTAGCAGATATATATAAGAAATATGTTCATCTAAACGAAGAAACATCAAGATATATTGATGCGAGTGTAAAAGCATTATTAAGGGAAAAGAAAATTTTGGGTATCCATGTTAGAGGAACCGATTTTGCTCAAGGAGTAGTGAATCATCCTGTGATGGTATCAAGCGATGAATACATCCGCGAAGCACGAGAAGTTTTTTCTGCGGGCAAATATGATGGAATATTTTTAGCAACTGATGATTTGAGGGCATTAAGATTATTTGAAAAAGAATTTGGCGAAAAACTGTATTATTATACCGATGTAATTCGGAGCGAAACGGATGTTAATCCGTTTTTAATAGATGGTAAAAGAGAGAAAAATAATTATAAATTAGGGCTTGAAGTATTACGTGATGTTTATACCCTTGCGCAATGTAATGGTCTTATTGCTGGATTGACACAGGTTAGTTTTGCAGTGAGATATATTAGCGTAGCGCTAGGTCATACGTTTGATGAAGTGGTGATTCTTGATAAAGGCATATTGGAAAAAGGAAAAGCGGAGTTTGTAGTAGATAAAAAACAACGGTAGTTGGCAGTTATTCGCATGATTCACATACGATTAAAGTTTATTATTGAACCGAAATACATTTAAATTAATCTTCTCCTGCAAATGGAGAAGATTTTGTTTAGATTACAAAGAGTAGGAGGAAACTAAAGATGATTTTGGTTTTAGGTAGCAATGGTTTTGTAGGGAAAGCAATGTGTCGTAGATTAAAACAAGAAGGATTGGATTATTATTCTTCGACACATAACGAATGCGACTTGAGAGAGATATCTGCTACGGAAAGCTTGTTTAGTAAAACAAATCCTGAGATAGTCATTAACTTGGCAGCATTTCTAGGAGGAGTACATTTTGGATATGATCATGCAGCGGAGATGTTCACGAATAACATGAAGATGCAAGTGAATATCTTGGAAGCATGCAGAAAATATAAAGTCAAACGTCTCATAAATCCTATTGGAAGTTGTGTGTATCCTGGTGATCTTGATCTTTATACAGAAGAAAAATTATGGGATGGTCCAATGCATGAGTCGGTCCTTGCATTTGCTACGGCAAAGAAGGCATTTGTAGTGGCTTGCTGGGCTTACCATAAACAATATGGATTGGATATTGTCAATTTGGTCATGTCAAATATGTACGGTCCAGATGATCATTTTGATGAAATACGTTCCCATGCAGTCGGAGCGTTAGTGCGAAAAACTGTAGAAGCAAAACAAAAAGGATTGCCAACAGTGACAGTACTGGGGAGTGGCAGACCAATAAGAGAATGGCTATATGTGGATGATGCTGTTGATGCATTATATAAGGCTATAAATATAGAACCATATGATTCGATTATAAATATTGGAGCGGCTAAAGGGTATTCGATTCAGGAAACAGCTGAAATGATAAAAGAGCTAGTTGGATATAAGGGAAAGCTGGTCAATGATACAACACAATTGGATGGTGCTATATGCAAAAGGGTAGAAGGAAAACTCGGAAATCAATTATTGAATTGGTATCCTCAAACATCGTTTAAAGATGGTCTTAAATATACGGTTGAATGGTTTAATAGAAATCAGGAGCGATATATATGAAAATATATTTGGCTGGAAAGAATGGCCTTGTGGGCAGTGCATTATGTAATTATTTTTATGATAAAAATGTGGAATTGTTGACAACGACTTCCAGTGAAGTGGATTTGCGAGACTTTAGACAGATTGATGATTACTTAAATCACGCGCGGCCGGACGTAATGATACTATCTGCTGCTAAACATGGGGGTATAGCGAGTTATATGAGTTCTCCGCTTGAGTATTATCGGGATAATCTGTTGATATCTGTAAATGCCATTAATGCGGCTGCAAAAAATGGGATCGGAAGACTTATAAACATTGGAGCGAGCTGTGTTTATTCTGAGAGTCTGAAAGGACCACTCACGGAAGATAAAATTTATACTGGACCGGTACAAAAAGCGACCGAACCATACGGGCTGGCGAAAGCAGCTGGAATGAAGCTTTGCGAATATTACAATATCAGTAAAGGTCTTAGATATACGTCCATACTCCCCTGTAATCTCTATGGAGATGGAGAGGGATACTCGCCGAATATGTCTTCTGTAATTCCAGCAATGATGGAGCGTTTTCATAATGCTATAGTGAATGCTGAGGAATCGGTTACCATATGGGGGTCGGGAAAAGCAAGAAGAGAGTTTTTGCATGTGAAAGACTTTGCAAGAGCAGTAGGTGTGTTGGTAGACAGTAACTTTTTTGAACCTTACATAAATGTCGGCGACTTGGAAATGTACACAGTAAACCAATTGGCAGATATTATAAAAAAGGCGAGCGGATATCAAGGAAAGATAAAGCATGACCTGTCAAAACCGGAAGGGGCGCAACGGGAGAAATTGGATTGTACGAAGGTATTTGCCTTGGGCTGGAAGCCAGTAATAAATCTTCAAGAGGGGCTATTCCAACGATATAGAAAAGGCTATGAGAAAAAAAGTGGTTGACACTAGGAGGTGCTTAAATGCGTGCTTTAATAACTGGTATAACAGGTATGGTTGGTTCCCATCTTGCGGATTATTTATTGGAGAATACGGACTGGGATATCTATGGGGTATGTCGATGGAGAAGCCCATTGAATAATGTGGAGCACTTGATTGATCGCATGAACAGGAAAGAGAGAGTTTTTTTTGATTATGCAGATTTAAATGATCAGATATCCTTGATTTCTATTATTCAGAAATATAAGCCTGACTATATTTTCCATTTGGCAGCGCAGAGTTACCCCCTTACAAGTTTTACTATACCGGAGGAAACTCTTAATACCAATATATTGGGAACTTGCAGGTTATTGGAAGCAGTACGGTTAGAAATGGGAAACGATAGAACATATCGTCCTGTGATTCATGTATGTGCTTCATCCGAAGTGTTTGGCAAAATACCGGCTGATGAAAAACCGGATACGGGTATCAATGAGGACTGCCCATTCCATCCGGCATCACCATATGCAATTTCTAAGATTGGAACAGATCTTTTAGGAAGATATTATGCTGAGGCTTACGGAATGATTGTTATGACGACGAGGATGTTCACTCATACTGGTCCAAGGAGAGGAGATGTATTTCATGAATCCACATTTGCGAAGCAGATTGCTATGATAGAAGCAGGAATTATAGAGCCCGTGATTAAGGTCGGGAATTTAAAGTCTCTAAGAACATACGCAGATGTAAGAGATGCTGTGAGGGCATATTATATGCTTGTGACTGTAGACCCTATTCCCGGGGCGTATTATAACATAGGAGGGAGTTATACTTGTCTTGTAGGAGATACTCTTAATACACTTATTTCCATGTCTCCAATGAAAGACAAGATTACATATGAAGTCGATTCAGAAAGACTGAGACGTATTGATGCGGATCTACAAGTTCCGGATTGCAGAAAGTTTAAAGCTCATACAGGCTGGGAACCTGAGATTCCGTATGAAAAGACTATGCGGGATTTACTTAATTATTGGAGAGAACGAGTAGCAAAAGGGGGACATTTTCTGACGAGATAGAAAAAGGCAAGTAACAATGGATTAGGAGGAGATATAAATGGTTATCACTCAGACCCCGTTCAGAATATCGTTTTTTGGAGGAGGTACGGACTTCCCTGAATTTTATGAAAAGTATGGTGGGCAGGTATTGTCGACTAGTATCGATAAATATTGTTATGTGACGGCACGGCACTTGCCGCCATTTTTTGATTACACTAATTGTGTATCTTATGCCAAGATAGAAAAGACCACAAGTATTGACGAAATACAGCATCCGGCAGTGCGTGAAGCAATGAAGATGTTGGATATGCATGAAATGATGATCTTATATGACGCTGATCTTCCGGCCAGGACAGGTCTGGGCACAAGCAGTTCTTTTGCTGTAGGTCTTTTATCAGCATTTCATTCACTTAAAGGAAAATATGTCGATAAAAGACGTCTTGCTGACGAAGCTATATATCTTGAAAGGAGTCTGTGCAAAGAAACTGGTGGGATACAAGACCAAATAGCTGCTTCTTTTGGAGGTTTAAACAAAATTTCTTTTAGTTCTGACGGATATGAGATTCAGCCTGTGATTATAGGAAATGAGACAAAAAAAGTACTTAACGATAATTTAATGTTGTTCTTTACAGGAATTTCACGTTTCTCGTCAGATATACAAGTGGAACAAGAACGGAACATTAAAGAGAAAAATCAACAGCTTTTGATTATGAAAGGCTTAGTTGATGAAGCAGAAAAAGCGTTGATAGAAGGACATATAGATGATTTCGGTATGCTTCTTGATAGGGAATGGAAACTGAAAAGAGAAATAAATAGGAAAGTTTCAAACCCTGTGATTGACAGTTACTATAACAAAGCAATTGATGCAGGAGCCCTCGGCGGAAAGCTATTGGGGGCTGGAGGCGGAGGGTTCTTGCTTTTTTACGCTTCAGAAGAAAAAAGGGATAAAGTGCGTAAAGCATTAAGCGACTTGATGGAAATACCATTTTGCTTTGAAACGGGGGGGACAAGGGTACTTTATTATGTACCCGAAGTCTATGATCCGGATAGTCGAAAAAACCCAAAGGCTTAAATTGTGCGGCAGTTATGAGGAGTGGCAATTCATTATGAAGAAAAAAATTTTAATCATGACTCTGTTTCATAATAATTATAACTATGGAGGCATACTACAAGCATACGCTTTATATACAAAGCTTAATGAGATGGAGGCGGAGTGTTTTGAACTTGACTATTTAAGCGAGAGAACGCTTGTTGAAAAAATAGTTAATAATATTAAAGTATTAAATGAGAGAGGAATAAGAGGAATAATAAATAAAAGAATTAGCCAAATGAAACGAAGCAAAGCGGCCAAAGAGTATTTTTATAAATATAATGGGGATCCTTTGCGGGATGCATTTGAGAAGTTTATGAAAACCGAATTTAGAATATCGAAACTATATAACCGAAGAACAATAAAACACATTGAAGAGGCCTACGATATAAGTGTAGTTGGCGGTGATCAGATGTGGAATCCGGATTGGTACGATAAAAATTATTATCTAGCATTTTCTCAAGCCCGTCATAATTTTGCGTATAGCTGTAGTGTGGGGAAAGATAACATTACAAAAGAAGATGAAAAAAAAATACTATCTCATTTGAAAAAAATAGACGTTATATCAGTACGCGAGACCACGATTAAAGATTGGTTTCAAAAGAAGGGATATCCTGTAGAATTAATTTGTGATCCGGTTTTTTTGTTCACAAAAGCCGAATGGAGTAAGCTTGCATATGGTATTGAGAGATATTGCAAGGAGGATTACATATTTGCTTATATTTTCGGAGAGGATTTGGATACCAGAATCCAAATACGTAAGTTAGCGGATGATCTGGGATTAAAAATTGTTAGTATTCCGAATATATGGAGACGCTATAATCCAAATGATGAAGGTTTTGCCGATTTTGCTCCGATTAATGTTGGCCCCAGGGAGTTTATTAGTATAATAAAGAATGCAAAATATGTTTTGACTGACTCATTTCATGGAACCGCATTTTCTATTATCTTTGAAAAGGATTTCTATAATTTTAGCCGTTTTAAGCTGAATGAGAGTGACTCTCAGAATTCACGGTTGCTTTCAATATTAGGGTTGTTTGGATTGGAGGACCGTTACATTTTATCTGATGCTATAAGGAGTATTCCAAGAGATTTTGGAAAGAAAATTGACTATGGACCGATAGAAGTTATTTTAGAAGCTTTTAGAAAAAAAGCAGAAATTTTTTTAAAAAACCAGTTGGATATTAATTAAGCACAGAGTTTCTGCGTTGCACCAATATTAAGGAGAACCATTATGGAAAGTTATTATACCAGTGAAAAACACACTCAGATGCTGATTGCATTACTGAAAGCGCATGGAGTGCGGAAAATAGTCGCAAGCCCAGGCGCGACGAACATATGTTTGATTGCAAGCCTACAAAATGATCCTTATTTTGAAATTTATAGTTCCGTTGATGAACGGTCGGCAGCCTATATTGCTTGTGGTCTTGCTGCTGAAAGTGGAGAACCGGTTGCTTTAAGTTGTACAGGAGCTACTGCTTCGCGAAATTATATTCCGGGATTGACAGAGGCTTATTATCGCAAGTTACCAATTCTTGCCATTACTTCTACGCAAGATGAAGGTAGGATCGGACAGAATATCGCGCAAGTGATAGATCGCAGAGCAGTTTTGAATGACATGGTTAAGCTGAGTGTGCAGGCGTCCCCGGTTCATTCCGACGAGGAGAAATGGGCGTTAAATATTCAACTTAATCGCGCATTGCTGGAACTTCGCCATCATGGAGGGGGACCTGTTCATATAAATCTGACATCAACGTATTCTACGGATTTTTCTATACGTGAATTACCGAATGCTCGTGTTATACGGCGTATATGTTATGGTGAAGAGTTTCCTCCAATTCCAGAAGGTAAAATTGCTGTTTTTATTGGTGCGCATTTATGTTGGAATGACGAGCTTACCGCAGCGGTAGATCGATTTTGCGAAAGCTACAATGGAGTGGTTTTATGTGATCATACAAGTAATTATCACGGTAATTATCGTATGCTTGCTAATCTTGTTACGGATCAATCACAGTATAGATCTCCTTGTATGTTGGTCGATTTATTAATTGATATAGGTGATGTGTCGGGGGCATATATGTCATGCTTGGCAAAGCAAGTTTGGAGGGTAAATCCTGATGGTGAATTAAGAGATAGGTTTAAAAAACTGAGTTATGTATTTGAAATGCAAGAAAGAGACTTTTTTGAAATATATGCGGCCGAGCAAACGGAAGTGAGTTACAATAGTTACTACAATGAGTGGATTGCAGAGCGAAAGAGGATCGAAAAGAAAATACCTACGCTTCCTTTTTCTAATATATGGGTCGCTCAGCAGACTGCTGCGAGAATACCAGACCATTCAATTCTATATCTTGGGATTCTTAATACACTTAGGTCTTGGAATTTTTTCGAGATATTGCCAAACGTGATGTGTTATTCCAATACTGGTGGTTTTGGTATTGATGGTGGTATTTCGACTTTGCTTGGATTATCATTGGCAAATAGGAATAAACTTTGTTTTGGAGTCGTCGGCGACTTGGGTTTCTTTTATGATATGAATGCTCTTGGCAATCGTCATATTGGGAGTAATCTTCGTATCATGCTTATCAATAATGGGCGGGGTACAGAATTCCGTAACTATAATCATCAGGCAGCCCGTTTTGGCGAAGCGGCGGATCCTTATATGGCAGCAGCGGGACATTATGGAGCAAAGTCAACGGAATTGGTAAAGAACTATGCAATGAATTTGGGGTATGAATACATGAGTGCAGCAACGAAAGACGATTTCTTTGCCTGCGCGGAACGCTTCCTCATATCGGAAGTAACAGAAAGGCCAATGGTTTTCGAGATATTTACAGATAGTCAATGTGAAAGTGATGCGCTTGAAATAATGAAAAATCTTGAAATATCTATATCTGGGTCTGCCAAACAAATTGCAAAAAAGGTACTTGGGGACAAGGGGACTAAAATAGTTAAGGGAATCTTAAATGGCTAAGTTATTCTTGTAGAGGATGTAGGCGATGTTCAAACAAAAATACAGTCGTTATCATGAGATTCCTGTTCAGGTCAAAGCTTCCTTTTGGTTCTTGATCTGTGCTTTCATGCAGCGTGGCATATCATTTATAACAACACCTATTTTTACACGTCTGCTGAGTACAACCGAATATGGACAATTCAACATCTTTAATTCGTGGCTTGGCATTTTATCTATTATTGTATCACTTAACTTGAGTGCCGGGGTGTTCACACGTGGTGTTGTAAAATTCAGCGATGACCGAATGGCATTTACTTCATCAATGCAGGGTTTATCCCTGACATTGACAATTATCTGGACGATAGTATATTTTGCAGTTCACACTTTCTGGAATAATGTTTTTTCTTTGACTACAATTCAGATGCTGTGCATGTTTGTAATGATGTTAAGCGCAAACATTTTTGGTTTTTGGTCAATGAACCAAAGGGTGGATTTTAAATATCGCTGTCTGGTTATCGTAACACTTTTACTGTCTTTTTCAAAGCCTGTTTTGGGGATCATCTTAGTTAAATCCGCAACGGACAAAGTAACTGCGAGAATATTCGGAATTGCAGTTGTTGAAGCGCTTGTATGCATTATTCTTTTTACGCTGCAGGCTGTTCGTGGAAAACAGTTTTTTTCAGCGTTTTATTGGAATCATGCCCTGAGATTCAACATACCTCTTATACCTCATTATCTTTCCATGACTGTTTTGAACAGTGCCGATAGAATAATGATAGGGCAGATGGTGAATGAATCGTCGGCAGGAATATACAGTCTTGCATATTCGATATCGCAAATTATGACGTTATTTAACACCGCACTGCTTCAAACTATAGAACCTTGGCTTTACAAAAGAATAAATGACAAGAAAATTAAGGCTATATCAAATGTAGCGTACCCAGCGTTTATTGGCATAGCCATTGTTAATCTGCTGCTTATTGCGCTTGCACCTGAGGCAGTAAAGATTTTTGCTCCATCGGAATATTATGACGCTATTTGGGTAATTCCGCCTGTCGCGATGAGTGTATATTTCATATTTTCATACAACTTTTTTGCGGTTTTTGAATTTTATTATGAAAAAACAAAGCTCATAGCATCTGCTACAAGCGCCGGCGCAGTTTTGAACATTATTCTGAATTATATATTTATAAAAAAATTCGGCTATTATGCAGCGGGTTATACGACCCTCGTTTGCTATATGGTTTATGCGGCGTTTCATATGTACTTCATGCGTAAAATTTGTCGCGAGCATTTAAATAACGAGCAACCGTACAACCTAGGAATATATGGAGGAATTACAGCTGTGTTCCTCTTGCTTGGTTTTTCCTTTATGGCAAGCTACAATCATATTGTAGTTAGATATTCCATGCTCGGAATTATGATGGTGGTAGTGGCTATATTTCATAAGAATATTATAAGTTTGGTTAAAAATCTATTCAATCTCAAAAAGAATTGACGAAAGGAATAATTATGTTTAAAGTCGCAAAGAAAATTGTCAAAAATATAGTGATGATTTTTAAGGAAGAAAAGAAAATTCCCATTCCAAGTCCCATCAACACCTCGGAGGTTCTAAAAGGTAAAGTTGTCCTCATCACTGGAGGCAGTGGTGGGATAGGTCTTGCCATGGCGGAAAGCTTCGTAAAAAGCGGCGCTAAGGTGATCATCGCGGGAACAAATGAAGAAAAGCTTCGCTTGTACTGCCGAAAAATCGGGGGGGTAAATCTATCATACATAGTTATTAATGTTAAAGATGTTAAATCTATGCCTGAAAAGATAAGAACCGCTGCCGCAATGTTTCAGGAAAATAGGATAGATATTCTTGTAAATTCTGCGGGTGTAGTCACCCATTCGGACTTTCTGGATATGTCCGAGCAGGAGTATGACAACATTATGGACATCAATGCGAAAGGCACGTTTTTTATGTCTCAGGCAGTTGCGAAATATATGATTGAAAACCGAATCAAAGGTCATATCCTGAACGTGACTTCATCTTCGGCGCTTCGCCCCGCATGGACGCCCTATCAGATGTCAAAATGGGCTGTCAGAGGCTTTACACTTGGTGCTGCAGACAAGCTGTTGCCATACGGAATAGTTGTCAATGCGATAGCCCCTGGTCCTACAGCTACTCCTATGCTTGGAAAGAATGAAGGGGATAACATTTACAATGCGACCTGCCCGGCTGGACGTTATGCCGTTCCGTCTGAAATTGCCGCACTTGCTACTTTTATGGTTAGCGATATGGGTGATATGATTGTAGGAGACACATTCTATATGACCGGTGGCAGTGGAACAGTCACATTTCACGGATAAATGAGCTCGGTTTTCTTTCATGAAAAAGAAAGGAAACCGACATGAAAATACTTGTCTTGGGTGGCACCGGCGCGATGGGCGTTGATCTGGTAAAAATCTTAGGTGAACGTGGCGAGGATGTCATGGTTACAAGCCGTCTAGAGAGAAAGTCCGAGTTTAATAATGTAAAATATGTCAAGGGCGATGCACACGATACAATGTTTCTGCAATCACTTTTGGTTGAGAAATACAACGCAATTGTGGACTTCATGGTCTACAGCACTGAAGAGTTCAAGTCAAGATGTGATATGTTCCTTAACGCAACAAATCAGTATATTTTCCTGAGTTCAAGTCGTGTTTATGCGAACTCTAAAACGCCTATTACAGAGGATTCACCACGACTTTTGGATACCACAATTGAAAGTGAATATCTAAAAACCGATGAGTATGCGTTGACAAAAGCTCGGCAGGAAAACCTGCTCCGTGAATCTGGAAAAACCAACTGGACAATAATCCGTCCGTACATCACCTATAGTAATCAACGATTACAACTTGGCGTTTATGAAAAAGAGATTTGGCTTTACCGTGCCATGCATGATAAAAGCACTGTTTTTCCATCGGTGATTGCAGAAAAGAATACGACTATGACCCTCGGCGCTGATGTTGCCATGGGAATTTCAAAGCTAATTGGTAATAAAAAAGCGATGGGACAAGCATTCCATATCACGACAGATAAAGAAATTAAATGGGACGACGTGCTTGCGATTTATAAGAGCGTTTTTGGGGACGTAACAGGAAAAGAAATACGGATTAAGTATGTTGATGACCCGAAGCCGATCTATGAAGCAATGGGCAACAAATACCAGGTGATTTATGACCGGCTTTTCGATCGCAGATTTGATAATACAAAATTCCTACAAGCAGTAGGCAAGTGTGAATTTGAAACACCAGAAATAGGTTTGGAGAGATGTTTAAGGGATTTCTTGGAGAATCCGAAATTCAGAGGTACACCAGGTTTGGCCATGATGGATAAATTAACAGGAGAGCGGACAAAATTGGCTGAAATTTTGGGCCTAAAACAAAAGTGTAAATACCTCGCGGTGAGATATTTGCCAAGACCGTTTGTTTTGTATATTAAATGCATAATTCAAAAATCTAAAACTGGTTTTGACAGCGGTGCTTTTGCACGATATTGGCATGGCAAATGATGGAAGCATGGATAGTAGGCACAGACATTCTGAAATTGGCCGAAAATATGTATATGATAAGATGGCAAACAATGAATCGGCGCTGATGGATTATATGGATTCACAGTTGATTGGGCTATTAGGAGATATCATATATGCACATAGCGACATCAAGTCAGAAGATGGGATGACTGAAAAGAATACGTTCTGTGAGGTGTTTGCAGATCATTCGTCCAACCGGTATAGGTCGTCAGAAAGACTTGCAGTGACTTTGGGATCATGCGTGTCTCATAGCAGTCTGGCTTCCCTGATTTATATAGAAATATTTAGAAAAGCGCTTATGGGAGCTGATCAGAGAGACAGATATAGCGGGTATCGAGACGCTCATGGACGTTGCTCATAGGACATCATAGAGACATTTTCCCTCTTTATAACATTTAGTTCTACGGCCTTTGTTGTGTGAGTAGCCCTCCGAAGTGACTATGGAAAACACATGGTGAACTATGGAAAATACATGGTGATGTATCCCGTATAAAGTCTGTTATGGTGGGCTTTGACCAATATTGCGGTTCTTTGGCAAAAATGCTGAATTATGTAAAAGGGAAGTACAGATCAGAACAGCCTGGCAGCACGTTATGCTGCAATATGAAAATTGAAGAAAAATGCACGAAACAAGAATATGATAATACATCGTGGATCGAATTGTTTTTTCCGTACAAACGTGTACATTGTTGGCTTTGGTATGGCACTTTCGGAGATTGACATTTGGTGGCTGTTAAATAAGCGCGCACTTTTTTTGGCGAATGTCTCGGGAATCAATAATAGCATTGTTTATTTGTATAACGATGAATATGAGAATGAAAAAATGTTCCGGATGTTTTTGCCTCTTTACGTGCCTTTCATGTACCTTATAATCCGATTAAATGTGATAGAAACTATATCTATAATATTTTTGAGGGCATGTGCTGAACACAAAAGAAAGAGCCATTGTGCCCATTCTTTTTGTGATTGTATCGTATATGGAGTCGCTAATGATTTCGTATTCCAGGACTTGACATTATCAGCCTGATTCCGTATAATACCCCGTCTTTGACAGTTGTATGGGTAGAAACCGCTCTTTTCAATGGTGCATTGGTATTGCTGCTGATATTCCTGGAGTATTGATAGGCTCTCTGCATTGGCGATCTGAATATACCGCTCCATGCCGCCTTCCCCAAGAAGCCGGATGGCGTCACACTCCAGATTGATATCCGAAAATGCAGGTTTGTGAGTTCGTATATGCGCGTTCCGGCTGCAAATAGTATTTCTATAACGGACAGATCCCGCACGATATACGGCGATGTCGTGGATGGAGCGTGTGCCGGTGAGGCCGCCGTAGGCGGCATTGAGAAGAAGTCTTTCATTCCCTCTTCTCATTTCCTCCAATCTGTGTTAATATAGATATTGGCAGGATATCCTCCCCGCGAATGGAAAAGGAGAGGATATATGAGAGAGACAAGTACAAGTTTTCAGGATCTGAATCTGTCAAATTATTTTCTGTTCGCCGCCGCGGCGGAGGACGAAGAGACGAGCCGGCTGCTGCTGGAGATGCT
>CANRHU010000035.1 GCA_947630485.1 uncultured Lachnospiraceae bacterium | reverse complement strand
GGAATCAATATGAGCAGTGTTTCCCCTGAGGACTGCCGGATCCGATTTCATGCCCGCGCTGGCATGGTAGACAATGTTAGACAGCTGGCCTTGGAACAGCGGTATGAACTGCATTCGGAAGAAGCGTACCGATTACTGAAAAATGCCCAACAGTATTGTCCCCAAAAGATTGACGAAATGGTGCGAATGGGCATTGGTACGCCCGAGGAGTTGATTGAGAATTTCTTCGGCCCGATAAAGCCGGAAGAGAAGCGAAAGACCTTAAGACAGAAAATGCTGCATGATCTGACGGGATATTAGGCAGCAGAATCCAATAGTCGTGACATGGGGGGGAGAGTGAAGATAAGCCGAGGAAGATTTGAAACTTGATGTATTTGATGAAGATACCTTTTAAGCGGGACAGACGATAACCAGGAATAGCGCAGGACGTTCATTATGAGATGCCCTGGGATTTTTCTCTGGCGCTTTAATTTTGGATCTATGCAATATACTGGTTATAAATGGTGATGAGCCATCAAATATATTTTTCCTTAAATTTCTTTGAAAAATTGTTCTGACAGGTTGATTTTTGGGCGATTTTGAGTATAATAAAGATAAGTCGAAAGGCTTCGTGTGGCGGCACGTAAAAGCTGTACTGCGCTTGGGCAGGGTAATTACCAAGGCTGACTAGATATTCGGAAGGATATCGCGCCCACGCCAGGGAGAGACGGCGGGTCCGCGCCGGGGACTAAAATTTCCGGCGGCTACAGATGTTCGCAAGGACGTCGCGGCTGACAGCCAGCAGAAAACCGCCAATTTGAATATAAGCGCTGGATGACGATGTTGTCCGGCGCATTCTTATTTTATAAAGCACATAGGATATGGGAAAGATGAGCAAGAAACAAGACAGACTCGTTCTCAAAGCAAAAATTGAAGCGGCTGCAAATTTATACAAGAGCAAACTGGTTGGTAAACGGTTTTTGTATGTCTTTGAAGGTAAGTACATAGAGGTAATATTCAAAAAGGAAAATTTTCGCCATTTGACCGGAGTGGATACTTACCTATCTGCAGATAGATTCTTTAAATATGCTTTGCAGGGGAAACTGAGCCTTTCGCAATTTTGGTTTAATGAAGTGCATCCCTATGATTTATGCGTCCGAAAGGTACAGCATATTGGAGATATAGCTCAAATGGCTACATCAGAGAATTTCATTTTAGAGGAAATCGTGACAAACACGCAGAACTATAGATTTGGGACAACGGATCTAAATTTTACACTGTGCATGAATAAGGAACTGGACGCCCAGGGAAATGAAAAAGGGGATTGTTATGTTGCTCAGTCCCTGCGAGATGAAGACTGCTTTTCAAAGAGTAAAAATGCTTATATTGTGACCCATATTTTTTCACGACCAAATGATACTTCCCAATATACAGAGATTCTGTTTATGGATAAGTCAGCTAATATGGAGAACCTTCCAGAAGAAGTCAAAGCAATGATTGTCCCAGAGCTACTTCCTAAAACAGAAACAGAGAAGACAGATGAGACGAAATAGATATTATTGGCCATCCCATTTTGAGGATGGCTGTTTTTTGCGCCAATAAATAGCAGATGGAATTGCTGTTGAAATCAGTGAAACAAAAGATTTTACTGGATTTGTTCAGTTAGCTCTTTGCAAATTAGCTAAAAAAGTGTATAATAATTATAGCTAATATAGAAAGGATGATAATGATGGTTGGGGAAACTGCGACTGCAACTGAAATGCAGAACAATTTCGGAAGGTACCTCAGCATTGTCGCGGCGGGCAAAGAGGTCATTGTGACCAAAAATGGAAAAGAGGTGGCCCGTCTAATCCCAAGGAATGCGGCGGTCTCCTTTTTGACAGACTCTCTTGTTGGTATACTGAGAGGGGATGCTGATCTGGAACAGGCGAAGGGAGAAAGACTGAGAGAAAAATATGAGACTACTGATTGATGGAAATGTCATCCTGGACGTTCTGCAGAAGCGCGAACCGCATTTTGAAGATTCGGTCAGGATATGGAAATTATGTGAAACGGACCAGGTGGAAGGGGTTGTTTCAGCGCTGACATTTGCGAATCTTGTGTATGTCATGCGTAAGGAGCTTTCCCCGGAATTGATTGAGGATGTGCTGAAAAGGCTCGCCCTTATTTTCCGGTTTACGGGATTAAGCACAGCGGATATGACAAATGCGGCCGAAATGAGATGGGAGGATTTTGAGGATGCCCTGCAGGCGGCCACAGCGGAGCGGGTGCATGCCGATCACATTATCACCAGAAATATCCGCGATTTCAAAAAGAGCCGGGTTGCCGCCTATACGCCGGCGGAGTTTTTGGCGCGGCTTTAGCGGAAGGTTATCCTGTCTTGTGGGAGTCCTTCATTACTTGTACCATACCGGTATGCAGACGAGGGGATCTGCAATGTGATGCCGTATCCGATGAAAACTGATATATACTATACAAAAGCCTGTTGATCACAGATTGTGGTCCGCAGGCTTTTCTTTTTTATCCCCTTGCGGTTTCCCGGCATTTCCGATATACTGAATATAGAGTTTGTGTGCGCGTAAGATGTTCAGAAATGTCAGAACGGGAAGGAGGATGGGAAGCTATGTCTCTTAAGAAAAAACCGCTCCCAATCGGGACAGAATTTTTTGATGAGTTAAGGGAAAAAGAGTGTTATTATGTGGATAAGACCGGGCTGATCGCGGAACTTCTGCGCAGTCAGGCTAAGGTGACGCTGTTCACGCGGCCGCGGCGGTTCGGAAAGACGCTGGCGATGACGACGTTAAAATGCTTCTTTGAGGACGGAACGGATCCGTCGCTCTTTGAAGGACTGGCGATCTCCCGGGAAAGGGAACTGTGCGAGCGGCACCTGGGGAAGTACCCGGTGATATTTGTGACGATGAAGGATATAGAGGGAAAGGATTTTCGGACTGCCTGCCGGATGGCTGCGAATAAGATCAGTCAGGAGGCATCCCGTTTTGATTTCCTCAGAACCAGTTCGGCCCTTACAGAGAAGCAGAAGGAGCAGTATGAAAAGCTGTGCAGCTGGGATATGGATCCGGATGTACTGGCCGGAAGCCTGGGAAACCTTTGCTATTTTCTTGAAAAGCATTATGGGCAGAAGGTTATTTTGCTGATTGATGAGTACGATGTGCCGCTGCAGAAGGCTTTCTTTGCTGGGTATTACGACGAGATGGTGCAGCTGATCCGCAGTATGTTCGCGCAGGCGCTTAAGACAAATGGAAGTCTTGCGTTCGCGGTGCTGACCGGGTGCCTGCGGATCTCGAAGGAGAGTATCTTCACGGGGATGAATAACCTGCGTGTGCTGACGATCGCGGATCCTCGGTTCAGCAGTTATTTCGGATTTACCGACTGCGAGGTCAGACAGTTTCTGGAATACTATGGTCTGTCGGACGCATGGGACGTGGTTCGTGAGTGGTACGATGGGTACCGGTTCGGGGATCAGGAGATCTACTGCCCGTGGGACGTCATCAACTATATGGATCTGCTCCAGGCGGATCCGCAGGCCCCGCCGCAGAATTTCTGGGCCAATTCCAGCAGCAACGACGCGGTGCGGGAGTTTGTGCGGCGGATGGACGCCGGTTCGGCGCGTCGGGAGCTTCAGGTGCTGGCAGACGGCGGTATGGTGAAGAAACGGATCCACCAGGAGCTGACGTACCGGGAGATGTATACGACGGTGGAGAACCTGTGGAGCCTGCTCTACATGACCGGATACCTGACGAGCGCCGGGAAACCGGATGAGGACGGGATACCGCTGACCATCCCGAACCGCGAGATCCGCGCAATCTTCGCGGACCAGATCATGGAGCTGTTCCGGGAGAAGACGAGGAACGACGGGGAATCGCTGAAGCAGCTGTGCGGCGCGTTCGCAGCCGGCGATGCGGCCGGGGTGGAGAAGGCATTCAATGGCTACCTGCGGCGTGCGATCAGTATCCGGGACACGTCGGTAAGGAAGGCCCGGAAGGAGAACTTCTACCACGGGATCCTGATGGGGCTTCTGGCGTACAAGGCGGACTGGATCGTGACCAGTAACCGTGAGAGCGGTGACGGCTACAGCGACATCCTTGTGGAGGCTGAGGACGGCAGTCTGGGGATCGTTATCGAGGTGAAATACGCCGAGGACGGCGACCTGGAGTCTGCGGCGAAGGCGGCGCTTGCGCAGATAGAGACGAGACGCTATGACGAAACGTTTGCAGACGATGGCATCGAGCACGTGCTGAAATATGGCATTGCCTGCTACAAGAAGCGGTGCCGGGTGGAACTGGCGGATGGATAGTGCTGCTGGCATGAAAGCGATATGCAGGGCAGTGGGCGGACAGAGAGACTAGTAGAGACGTCTTCAGCCATTGCAATTAAAAAAGCCGGTAGGTTCAACGGTTAGAGGTAGGCAATGTTGAAATTTACGACCGATTTACGACCAAATAGGAGAACACGTTTATAAATGGAATCCCTCTTGCTTGGGGGATTCTATTTTATAGCTTTTGTGTGGCGAAATGTATTGAGAATGTGCTACATTTGACGTATAATATCGTCAGGAGGATTTGCGTATGAATAAGACGATTTCCATGAGTATAAGGGTTAGTGAAGAAGAACTGGAAAAGCTAAAGAGAGCAGCTCGTCTTGAAGCTTATTCATCATATAGCGAGTTTATTCGTCGAACAGCACTTATTGAAGCGGAAGCGGTAATTAAGAAATCAGAGAAGGATGGAAAAGAAAATGGCGAAGAGCGTTGAAGAAAAGGTAGAAGAAATATTTAAAAAGCAATTAGATGGATATAAGATAAAGCATTATACGAAAACAGAATCAATTAATCCTTCTATTGATAATGCATTGAAGAATTCTGTATCAAAGTCAGGTGGAAGTGGAAATAATTATCCTGACATACGTGTCCTTATAGAAACTTCTAGTATGAGAAGAATACCTGTAATGATAGAAGTTAAGGGTACAAAGAATAAGTTAATAAAATATGCTAAGGGTGGTACAGACATTGAATTGGTAACTAAATGGGCAACTGATTCAAAGCCAGATGCAAAGAATCCGCATAAAGCAGGAGATGATAATTATTCGACTATTCGAGATTATGCTGTAAATGGTGCTATTCATTATGCAAATGCGATTCTTGATGGAAAAGGATATGATGAGGTAATTGCAATAGGAGTGAACGGTTATATTGTTTCAGACGGAAGTATAGAGGTTGAATTAGATGCTTTCTATGTTTCTGAAAAAAACAGTCGTATGCCTAAAAGAATTGCGGCGTATAAAAACCTAGCTTTCTTGAAACAGTCGAACGTAGATAATTTGGCGGAAGAACTAGATAAGTTGGTATTATCAGAAAAAGAGAAAGAGGCGCTTGCAAAAAAAGTAGAAGCAACTCTTGAAGAAAAGATTAAAGCAATTCATCAAAGTCTTTATGATAATGAGAGATTCAAAAACTATCTGACAACAAATGAAAAATTATATTTGTTTACTGGGCTAATAATGGCTGGATTATCAACGGAAGGACTAGCTCCTATTGTTATGCCAGATTTTAAAGGGAATGATGATAAGGAAGATAATGATTCGACAATAATAACAAAAAGAATTAAAGCATTTTTGAAAAAGAAAAAATGTAGTGAAGATAAAATAAGAATGATTGCTGGATTGCTTAATCCAGTTTTTGAAAAGGAAGCATTATGGAAGCCGATTAACGGAGAAAGCTCGGTTAAGGAATTATATCGGCAGGTTAAAGATGATATTATTCCTTGTCTGGAATCGAACCTTCATCTTGATTTTACTGGTAAAATTTTCAATTCTCTCAACGATTGGGTGAGTATAGACAACGATCAGCAAAATGACGTTGTATTAACACCCAGATATGTAACAGCGTTTATGGCGCATCTTGCTCGAACAGACAAAGACAGTTTTGTGTGGGATATGGCTATGGGTTCAGCAGGTTTTCTCGTATCCGCTATGGACATAATGATAAAAGATGCACAATCAAAAATGAAAGATAAAGATGAACTGGAAGCTAAAATTAGAAACATTAAGGAGAATCAATTACTGGGTATCGAAATACTTGGCAATATATATTTGTTGGCTGTTCTTAATATGATTCTTATGGGGGACGGTTCATCGAATATGATAAATGACGATAGTTTTAAGTATAATGGAAACTTTCCGGCAAATGTCTTTTTATTAAACCCTCCGTATAGTGCACCAGGAAAAGGGTTCAATTTTGTAGAAAAAGCGCTCGGTCAGATGGCTAATGGATACGCCTGTATTCTTATACAAGAAAACGCGGGCTCTGGACAGGGAGACGTTTATACTAAGAAGATTCTTGAAAAGAATACTTTACTTGCGAGCATTCATATGCCTGATAAATTGTTTACAGGGAAATCAAGCGTTCAAACAGCTATATATTTATTTAAGGTTGCGAGACCTCACGAAGAAGATGATATAGTTACTTTTGTTGATTTTTCATTTGATGGTTATGGTCGACAGAATAGAAAAAAATCTACACAGGAAGTAAATCTTAAAGATATAGATAATGCAGCTGAAAGATACGCTGAGGTTGAAGCGATTGTTTTAGGGAAAAAACCAAAAACCAATTACTATACGGAGAAAAATGGATTAGTTATCAAGGATTGTATTTCTTTGAATGGAAATGATTGGACATTTAATCAGCATAAAAACGTGAATACATTACCTACAGAAGAAGATTTTAAATCCGCGGTAAATAATTATTTGGCATGGAAAGTAAGCTCAATTCTGAGAGGAGAAGAGTTCGATGACTGATATTCCTTACAAAAAATTTAGACTAGGAGATATATTTGAAAAACTCCCTGTTAAAAAGGCGAAAAAACAGAATTTGAAAAAATCTCCTGATAATGAATACTGTATTCCAGTTGTATATGCAAAATACGGTGATAATGGAATTATGTATTGGGGCAAAAAAAATGACTTTACGACTTATAACAATGTGATTTCTATAGTTTATAATGGAGTAATATCTGCAGGAAAAGTATACGCTCAGGAGAGAAAAACTGGAATTCTGGCAGAAAGCTACCTGATACGAATAAAGAATGTTAAAGATATTCCATTTGAAGCAAATTTATATATGGCAATAGTTATTGAACATGTTATTTATCCAAAGTACTCGAGAGAGAATCTCGCAACTTGGGATAATCGTGTTGAGAACGAAGAAATAATGTTGCCTGTTGTAAAGAATAACGATAATCAAATAGATTTTGATTATATGAAAAGGTATATATGCGATTTAATGGAATCAGGAAATGAAAGACTAGATGTATTTTTAGAACGCATTGGAATCAAAGATTGTACTATTACACCTCAAGAAGAAAAGCTTTATCAATCTCATTTTGGAAAGAATAGAGAATTTGCAAAGTTTAAGCTTGGGAAATTGTTTAAAGCTGAAACAGGTGACGTTGATTTACAGCAGAAAGATGTTAATGGTAGAGGAGAATATTTTATAAATAGCGGTGCCGAGAATAATGGAATTAAAGGGAAAACAGACAGAAAAGCGAAGATATTTCCTGCGAACACTATTACGATAGATTTTTGGGGAAATGCATATTATAGGGATTTCCCGTATAAGATGGCAACTCATAATCATGTTTTTTCGCTTAGCGGAGAAGTAATAAAGAATAAGTATGTTGGATTATATCTTATTGGACAGATGAGTAAGTTGCCATTGCTGTTTTCTTATGATAATATGGCGACATGGAATAAACTTAAAACGGTGGAGATTATGCTTCCAGTAAGCAGGTCAAATAAAAATGAGCCAGATTATCGATTTATGGAAGATTATATGCGAATAGTCGAAAAGAAAGTAGCTTCATGTATTTTGTAAGAAAAAGAGGTAACGCTATGCACAAGGAATTTTTAATGGGAAATGAAGCGATTGCACTGGGAGCCATTGCCGCCGGAATTAATCTCGCGGCGGGATATCCCGGTACTCCTTCCAGCGAAGTCCTGGAGACGGTGGCGAAGCGGCGTCCCCGCGGAACTTATGTAGAGTGGTCGGTGAATGAGAAGGCCGCTATGGAGGTGGCGGCTGGGGCCGCCTATGCCGGGGCCCGCGTCATGGTGACGATGAAGCAGGTTGGTCTGAATGTGGCCTCAGATCCGCTTATGAGCCTGGAATATATCGGCGTCAAGGGCGGCATGGTGGTGCTGGTGGCGGACGATCCGGGGCCCATTTCCTCTCAGACCGAGCAGGATACGAGACATTTTGCCGCATTCTCCAAGGTGCCATGTTTTGATCCGTGCTCCGCTCAGGAGGCTTATGAGATGGTCCAGGAGGCCTTTGACTATTCGGAAAAATACGGCACACCCGTTTTCCTGCGGCCCACCACAAGGGTCTGCCACGGATACGCTTCGGTAACGGTGAAGGACGCGGACGAATACCGGGTCAACAGGCCGGAGGGCTTTGTCAAAGATTCCGGCCGATGGGTGATTTTCCCCCGCCTGTCCCTTCGGAATCATGAAAAGATCGAAGCGAGGAATGAGGCCCTTTCCGAAGTTTTTTCTTCCTATGGCAGAAATTGTATTTATCCGTCTGGCGGAAGGGGCGGTGCGTCCGGCTTGGGGACAGCCGCGGGCGGGGATGGTGCATCTGGTCTCAATCCGTCCGGCAGCATAGGGAAAAAAGGGATAGCCGCCGGAGGGATCAGCTTTACCTACGCCATGGAAGCGCTGAAGGACAGTCCGCAGCCGGCGAGGCTTTTTAAGGTTGCCACGCCCTTTCCTTTCCCGGAAAGGCTGGCGCTGGAATTCTTAGACGGATTGGATGAGGTTCTCTGTCTGGAAGAGCTGGATCCGGTCATTGAGCGTGAACTGACCTATCTGTGCGGAAAGCATCATCTTCCGGTCAGAATATATGGGAAACTGACGCATCATGTGAAGATCGCCGGGGAGAACAGCCGGGACAGTGTGAATCGGAATATCGCTGATTTTCTCGGCAAAGCGGCGGGACAGGAGGATATTGCCGGATCCCTGGCCCAATCATCCTCCCAACTGTCTTTCCAGCCATCCCCCCATCCATCTTCCCAGCCGTCCCTTCCGGTGCGTCCTCCGGTGCTCTGTGCGGGATGCCCTCACCGGGCGTCCTTCTACGCGGTAAAAACCGCCATGAAGGGGAAAAAGACGATTTTCTGCGGGGATATCGGCTGTTACACCCTGGGAAACGCCATGCCTCTGGACATGGTGGATACCTGCCTGTGCATGGGCGCGGGACTTGGCATTGCCCAGGGCGTAGGGCGGATTGAGCCGGATACCTGCTGCTTTGCTTTCGTAGGCGATTCTACGTTTTTCGCCTCCGCCATCACGGGCGTAGTGAACGCCGTGTACAATCAGGCGAATATGACCCTTGTGGTGCTGGACAATTCCACCACCGCCATGACCGGCCATCAGCCGCATCCGGGCACCGGCCGCACCGTAATGGGCGACGTGACGGCCAAGGTCAGCATTGAGGCTGTTCTGCGGGGTATCGGCGTTTCCGTGGTGGAGACGGCAGATCCCCTGGACCTTTCCGCAGCTGTCGCCTGTGTAAAGCGTGTAGCGGCGGAGCCCGGCGTAAAGGCCATTCTGTTTAGGTCGCCCTGTATTGCCATAACAAAACCATCGGGCTGTCTGCATATCGACCAGGACCGTTGTATCCGATGCGGGAAATGTATCCGGGAGCTGGGCTGTCCGGCGCTGGTCACAGACAGCGGCCGCGTATGCGTGGACGCTTCCCTCTGTACCGGCTGCGGGCTCTGCGCCCAGGTATGTCCGGTAAAGGCCATTGGAGGAGGTGACGGCAATGAATAAGAATATCATACTTTGCGGCGTCGGCGGCCAGGGCACGATCCTTGCTTCCAAACTGATCGCCGCGGCCGCTATGAAGAAAGACATTCCTGTTATGAGCGCCGAGACCATTGGTATGGCCCAGAGAGGCGGAAGCGTGTTCAGCCATGTGCGCATAGGGGAGGGAATCTGTTCCCCTATGATAGCCAGAGGCACAGCCGACCTGATACTGGGGTTTGAACCCGGCGAGGCGGTGCGTATGCTTCCCTACCTGAAGCCGGATGGGCAGGTTGTGGTGAGCAGCCGTGCCATCATGCCGGTAACCGCCACGCTTTCCGGTTCCTCCTACAGCGGAGACGCGATGACTGCATATCTGAGGGAGCAGGTTCGCGGCCTCTGTGTGGTAGATGGGGAGCGGGCGTGCCGCAGGCTCGGTTCGCCCAAGGTACTTAATATCCTTCTTCTGGGAGCGGCAGTCGAAAGCGGCGCCCTGGGATTTACAGAGGATGAGCTTCGGGAGGTCATTAAGGAGCGGCTTCCGGAAAAATTCCATGAGATCAATTTCCGCGCCCTCAGCTACGCGCGTGAGCGGAAAGAAACGGGTCAGTTACGCGCGTGAGCGGAAAGAAACGGATCATTTTGAGACAGAAGCCCTGTAGACGCGTGAAACCGTGCGGGGCAGAAAAGATAAATCAATCAGAAAGGATTAATCAACCATGAAGATTTCAGAGTTACAGATCAGCCAGGTAAATAACCAGATCAGGGCGCTGAGAAAGGCGGGCAGCTTCTATGGGAAGAAGCTGGAGGAGGCCGGCATCTCGGGCGTGTCCACCCCGGAAGATTTCGAGAGGCTGCCCTTTTCGGAGAAGAGCGACCTTCGGGAGGCCTATCCGCTGGGGCTTATGACGGCCCCTGAGGAGAAGATCGTGCGGATCCATTCCTCCTCCGGAACTACGGGGCTTCCGGTTATCATTCCATATACCGCCAAGGATGTGGACGACTGGGCGATCATGTTTGCCCGCTGCTATGAGACGGCAGGCATCACCAATAAGGACCGCATCCAGATTACTCCGGGGTATGGCCTGTGGACAGCCGGGATCGGTTTCCAGAACGGAGCCGAAAAACTGGGCGCCATGGCGATTCCCATGGGACCCGGCAATACGGATAAACAGCTTCAGATGATGATCGATATGAAGTCTACGGTTATCTGCGCCACCTCATCCTACGCCCTTTTGCTGGCTGAGGAGATTCAGAAAAGGGGCCTGCGGGATCAGATCTGCTTAAAGAAGGGCGTGATCGGCTCGGAGCGCTGGGGTGAGAAGATGCGCCAGCGGATCCGCACCGAACTTGGCATTGAGCTTTATGACATTTACGGCCTGACGGAGATTTACGGTCCGGGCATCGGTGTCAACTGCAAATATGAGACGGGTATGCACTATTGGGACGACTATATTTATATTGAGATCGTGGATCCGCAGACGCTTAAACCGGTGCCGGACGGGGAACTTGGCGAGATCGTGCTCACGACTCTTGTGAAGGAAGGCGCGCCGCTGATCCGTTACCGTACCCATGATCTGTCCCGTATTATCCCCGGCGAGTGCCCCTGCGGAAGCAGGTTCCCGCGGATTGACGTTATCATGGGCAGAACCGATGATATGATGAAGATTAAAGGGGTCAATGTATTCCCGAGCCAGATTGAAGAATTGCTTCGTGAATTCCCGGAGGTATCCAGCGAGTACCAGATCCGGATTTCCCACCTGGACGGAAAAGATACCATGCGCATCTATGTGGAAACCAACGGAAGCGTGAACTTCGCGGATCTGAGCGATCGGATCGCGGTAAGGGTGAAAAGCCGCATCGGTTTTACCCCGCTGGTGAAGGTGGTGGAGCTTGGCGTCCTGCCGCGGAGCGAGAAGAAATCGAAGCGTGTGATTGACGAAAGATACGAATAGGAACGGATTTGCCGATTCCGTTTTTATCCGCGGATTGTTTTCCGGAAATTTTTGCCCCGATAAGTACTCTCATAACCGCTGCCATTCGTCTCATAGTCCAGATACGCGCCTTTCATGGGAGAGGCGGCCAGAGCTGAAAACAAACGCAGAACGCCGCTTGGGTATTTGGCGGGCCTGGGCTGCCAGTGCTGCTTCCGCTCAGCGAGAATATTTTCCATCTCCTCCGGGGTCTTGTGCTGGCCTTTAACTCCGACGATCTCCAGAACCCGCCGCTGTACGTCCAGGTGGATAAGGTCGCCTTCTTCCACCAGCGCAATGGGGCCTCCCGCCTGGGCTTCGGGGGAACAATGCCCGATCACAGGACCGGTGGACGCTCCGGAAAAACGCCCGTCCGTAATCAACGCAATGCTCCGGGCTAATTCCGGATCCGACGAGATCGCTTCGGAGGTATAGAACATTTCCGGCATTCCGGCGCCTTTTGGCCCCTCATAGCGGATGAATACCGCGTCGCCGGGTTTCACCTTGTGATGAAGAACGGCATCGATGCACGCTTCCTCGCTGTCAAACGGCCGGGCGTTAAGAACGGCGGAGAACATTTCTTTCGGACATGCGGTATGCTTGATCACGGCGCCCTCAGGGGCCAGATTGCCTTTGAGAACGGCAATGGAACCGTCCGTCCCAATGGCCTGATCATAATGGCGGATGATATCAGTCCTTTTGAGGTTAATGCCATACTTTTGATTGGCCTGGTCGAGCCGCTTTTGGCAGCGGTCATAAAAGCCATTTTGCTTCAGCTCCTCCAGGTTTTCCCCCAGGGTCTTCCCGGTGACCGTCCTGGCGTCCAGGTGCAGCACGCCTTTGATTTCCTCCATAATCGCCGGGACGCCCCCCGCGTAATAGAAGAATTCGGCAGGCCAGCGGCCGGCAGGACGGACATCCAGCAGATAATGGGCGCCCCTGTGAAGGCGGTCGAAGGTATCGCCTGTAATCTCAATACCGAATTCGTGAGCGATCGCCGGTAAATGAAGCAGGCAGTTTGTGGAACCGGAGATGGCGGCATGAACGAGAATCGCGTTTTCAAAGCTTTCCATGGTTACGATATCATTTGGACGCATATGTTCCATAGCTGCCAGCTTTACCGCCAGCTTTCCGGCTTTTCTGGCGTACTCAGTCAAATCGGGGCTGGCAGCGGGCAGAAGGGCAGAACCGGGCAGGGCAAGGCCAAGGGCTTCAGCCATAATCTGCATCGTGGAAGCTGTCCCGATGAAAGAGCAGGCTCCGCAGCCCGGACAGGCGTTGCGCTTCGCCCAGTTCAGTTTTTCCTCGCTGATCTCACCGCGCTCATACCTGGCGGAATACATTCCAAGCTGTTCCAGTGTGAGCAGTTCAGGCCCCGCGGCCATAGTCCCCCCTGTAACCACTACGGAAGGAATGTTCACCCGGGCCAGGCCCATCAGGTTTCCTGGCATCCCTTTGTCGCAGCTAGCTATAAAGATGCCGGCATCAAAAGGCGTGGCGCTGGCCTGAATCTCGATCATATTTGCGATCATCTCTCTGCTTGCCAAGGAGAAATTGATTCCGTCCGTACCCTGGCTTTCCCCATCGCACATATCCGTACAATAGTATCTGGCGCCGTGCCCTCCGGCTTCCGCAACGCCTTCTCTTGCCGCCTCTACCAGCCTATCCAGATGTCCGGAGCCGGGATGGCTGTCTCCAAACGTACTTTCAATAAATACCTGCGGCTTGCTTAGATCTTCCGTTGTCCAGCCGATTCCCAGACGGAGCGGATCCATTTCCGGAGCAAGTTGGCGCATTTTCTGACTGTTCAGCATAGGGCGCGTTCTTCCTTTCTTCTTTACTTAGCGAAATATCAATAATGGTTCTTCCTCTGTGATTCAAATATAAGATATTTAGGAATATAGTTCAAGAACTTTTCTATTTCCTGATCAATCGTCCGATTGATTCTGCAAATCAGGAGCGGACACTTTTTTGCACATTCGCAGGCATATTTCCCATGGTTTTTTGTGAAAAAGAGATTAAGATATACATTGTAACGGTAACGGCTGCCGGGGAGGCAGGAGGGTGAAAATGCGGGATATCAGTTTACGAAAGGATGAAAAGGTTATAAACGCAGTCTGCATCGGTTCCCTGTGTTCAGTTGCGTATCTTGCGGTCTATTTTGCGAGAAACATACTGGGAGCAGTTACTCCGCAGATGATCGGGGCGGGATACTCCGAAGAGTATATCGGCAGGGCGTCCTCTCTCTATTTTATCGCTTATGCGGTAGGGCAGCTGATCAACGGCGCAGTCGGAGAGCGTGTCAAGGCCAGATATATGATATGTGCGGGGCTTCTGCTGGCCGGCGTATTCAACCTTCTGTTTTGTTTCTCAGTGAACGCGGTTCCGTCCGCCGCGATACTGGCGTACGGTATGATGGGATTTTTCCTTTCGATGATTTACGGACCAATGACAAAGGTAGTTGCGGAGAATACGGAGCCGGTTTACGCCACGAGATGCAGTCTCGGATATACCTTCGCGTCCTTTTTCGGCTCGCCAATGGCGGGCGTTGCGGCTGCCGCGCTGACCTGGCAGGGCGTTATGGTTTCGGGAAGTGTTTTCCTCGGGATCATGGCGGCCGGCTGTTTTTTCATATTCCGCAATATGGAGACAAGGGGAATTGTTAAATACAATCAGTACATCCGCGGCAGAGAGCAGGGCGGGGGCGTCCGGGCCCTTCTTCGGCATGGAATTATTAAATTCACGCTGATCGCCATGATTACCGGGGTTGTGAGGACGACGGTGGTTTTCTGGATGCCCACGTACATATCCCAGTATCTGGGCTTCCCGGCAGATACGGCTGCTCTTATCTTTACGGCTGCGACGTTTGTTATCTCCGCGACAGCGTTTATCACGATTTTCATTTACGAGAAGCTTCTGAAGGGGAATATGGATCTGACAATTTTGCTCATGTTTACCTTTGCGGGACTGTTCTTCTTCCTGATGGCGGTCTGCCGGCAGCCGGTGCTGAACATGACGTGTATGGTGCTGGGAGTCATGGCCTCGGGCGGGGCGTCGACGATGCTGTACAGCCGGTATTGCCCCGGCCTTCGGGATACGGGCATGGTTTCCGCGGCAACCGGATTTCTCGATTTCACGAGCTACCTCGCTGCGTCGGTGTCAAGTACCCTGTTTGCGCACGCGATCACGCAGATCGGGTGGGGGAGGCTCATTATGGTGTGGTGCGGTCTGATGGCGGCGGGGGTGCTTATTTCTCTTCCGTACAAGGAATTTCGGAACAGGGAATGACAGACAATATTTCTTTTTTTACAGAGGTATTTTTATCGGTGCGGTATCCAGAAGGAGAGATGCCGCACCACTTTTTATAAGCGTCGGAAAAATGGTGGTAGTCTGAAAACCCCAGCCGTTCGGATATCTCCTGAATGGACAGATTAGTGCTTTCCAGAAGCGTCTGAGCCAACTGCAGCTTCTGAGTTAGGTAATACTGATAGGGTGTGGTCTGATACGCTTCCCTAAAGAGATGGATCGCTCTGGAACGGGAAAGATGCACCTGTGCAGCAATCTCTTCGATGCTGAGGGCGCGGGTCAGATTTTGTTCGATATAGCTTTTCATGAGCTGCGCAGGAGAGTGCTCTGCAGTTTGGTCTCCCAGGAATGCGGATAGTGCCTGAATATGTCGGTGCAGCAGGATGGCCAGCTCTTCGCCACAGTGAACGGGATCATTGTCCATGACTCGCGTGATTTCTGAAAGAAAGCCTGGATTTCCAAAGGATGGAATCTTCACAACGGAATCCAAACCATAGTCAGAGAGCAGATGGCGAACCAGACTGCCGTTTACATTGAACCATATCTTCTTCCAGGGATCTTTTTTGCCTGAAAAATAGTGATGCAACTGTCCGTCGTGCAGGATATAGGCATCGCCTTCACGCATAATGTAGTTCTGATTTCCGTGTTGTACATGTCCGGTTCCACTTATCACATATTCAAACACATAAAAACTGCCGCCAGGACGACGAATCTCATAAAAAGGACTCTGATAAGTAATTCCGGAAAGGATGGGGGAAAGATGAGTGGAAGTCGGTCCAGTATAAAAAAACAGATCTTCTCTTCCTGTTTTGGTCAGGTTTTGGCTTTTTGTCATCGGATTGCTCCCCCCCTACTGGTCATAATGCAGTGAAATAAACATTTCGGCTTGCTATTTACCAAAAATAACATTCTACGGTATACATTATAGCACTTTTTCGTACATTTACAAGCATATTTCCCATGGTTTTTAGCAAAAAAGAGACTATGATATAATTGCATAGCGAAAAAGGGAAGTTTGCTATGATTATACTGAAAAGGTGGGTGAAAGGAGGAAATTGTTTTGATGATACCAAGGCCGGAACATCCGCAGCCTCAGATGCGGAGAGAAAGCTGGATGAATCTGAATGGGGAATGGGATTTCATGTTCGACTTTGGAAATAGCGGGATCGACAGAAAACTCTACGAAAGAGAGGCGCTGGATCGGAAGATCCTTGTACCGTTTTGTCCGGAAAGTGAACTGAGCGGAATCGGCTATAAGGATTTCATGCGTGCGGTATGGTACCACAGAGTGGTTACGCTCACAGATAAACAAACTGAGGGAAGAGTATTGCTTCATTTCGGCGCGGTAGATTATGAGTGCCGGGTGTGGGTGAATGGTCAGAAGGCGGGGGTTCATAAGGGCGGCTACACGTCCTTCGTGTTCGACATAACAAAGCTAGTGCGGTCGGGAGAAAACAGTCTGTCCGTCTATGCCGGAGATGATACAAGAAGCGGAAAGCAGCCGAAGGGCAAGCAGTCCGGACTCTACGCGTCCCATGTCTGTGATTACACCAGAACCACGGGAATCTGGCAGACGGTATGGCTGGAATTCGTTCCGGAAGAGTATATCAGGAATGTCCGTTATTATCCCAATACTGTGGGGAATACGGTGACCGTGCTGGCAGAGGTGAAAGGAACCGGAACGCTTTGCGTGAAGGCTTCCTATGAAGGCAGGAACTGCGGAAGGGCAGAAGCGGTTGCGAGTGCAGGGTATGTAACACTGACGCTCCCTCTTTCGGAGAAGCATATCTGGGAACCGGGGAACGGAAGACTTTTTGACCTGGAGCTGCGGTTTGGTGACGATCTGGTTTACAGTTATTTCGGGATGCGGGATGTGCGGATCGAGGGAGAACGGGTATTGATCAATGGGAAGAGCGTTTTCCAGAGGCTGGTACTGGATCAGGGTTTTTATCCGGACGGGATTTATACGGCACCTACAGAGGAAGCGCTTATTCAGGACATCCGTCTGTCGATGGATGCAGGCTTCAATGGAGCCCGGCTGCACCAGAAGGTATTTGAACCACTCTTTTTGTATCATTGTGACCGACTGGGGTATCTGGTCTGGGGAGAACAGGCCAGCTGGGGATTGGATGTAAGCGTTCCGGACGGATTAAAGCATATCCTTCCGGAATGGATGGAGGCGGTTTATAGAGATTTCAACCATCCAGCCATCATCGGCTGGTGTCCGTTCAATGAGACTTGGGATTACCAGGGACGGAAGCAGGATGACGAACTGCTTTCCATCGTTTACCGGATGACGAAGCTGGCAGATATTACTCGTCCCTGCATCGATACCAGCGGAAATTATCATGTGGAATCAGATATCTTTGATCTTCACGATTATACGCAGGATCCGAAAGCTTTTGCGGCCCATTATGCGGACTTTGCGGCAGGTGGAAAACCCTGCGACCCACTGGCAAACCGGCAGAAATTCATCGAGGGTATTCCGGTTTTTATCAGTGAATACGGCGGGATTAAGTGGGATATAGAAGGTGTCAATGAGTTAAGCTGGGGCTATGGAGAAGGTCCGGCGACGGAGGAGGAATTCCTGACGCGTTATAAGGGGCTGATCGATACTCTGTTAGATCATCCCCGGATGTTCGGCTTCTGCTACACACAGCTTTATGATGTGGAGCAGGAGATGAACGGATTATATACATATGGCCGGAAACCTAAGTTTGATATGGAAGTGATCCGGGCGATTAACAGCCGGAAAGCGGCGATTGAGGAGTGAAATAAACGCTGCGTTTGCAGATGCAGTACCTGAGACAGCGAAAACCGTGACCTTGGAGTGGGTCTTAAAAGAATACTACTTTTTCATATAGGGAGGTGAAATCGGGCATTATAATTTCGTAGGTTAAAAACTGCGATGGTACTGATGAAATAGTGAACATGTAAAAACGGTATTTCAAAGAGAGGAATAGTAGGAGGAAAAAGCATATGAAGAGAACGAGAATAACCAGTGGTCTGGCATTTATGTTGAGTGCGGCTTTAGTGCTTTCAGCTGCTGGCTGCGGCGGAAATGGATCAAATTCAGGCGGAAGTAGTACCACAGCGGCGGGAGGAACCCAGGCTACAGAAGCAACACAGGCACCTGCAGCAAATCAGGCTACAGAGGCGGCACAGGCCGGGGAGACGACGGAGAGAAAGCTGTATGAATCGAATTTTAAGGCAAGCGGAACAGATCCGGAGACATATAATCAGAATATAGCTACGGTGCTATCGGATGTGGAAAACTATTTTTCTGAGACTGGCGAACTTAATACTAAATTAACCGGATATGATGAGCCGCTTACTGTGCACACATCGCTTTATTATAATCAAGCTAATGTAGATGATACCGATTATTATACGAAACTCTATGGAGAAACACTGACTGATAACAGATGGAACGATTTGTATAAGCAGTTTTTCAATATAGATCTTCAGTATGACTGGACATCGCTTCAGGCAGATTATTCGCAGCAGCTCCGATTAGGAATGACTGCCGGAGAGTTGCCGGATATATTTACGGTAATCAGCGAATACGATCTGCGGGCATTGCAGGAAGCGGATTTAATCTGGGATCTGACAGACGTCTACAATGAGTATGCGACGGATCATTTAAAGGCGAAATATGCAGAAGACGGCGATGCAGCTTTAGCCAGAGGAACCATTGACGGAAGGTTATACGGACTTCCTGATTGTTATAATATCGTGGATCCGACTTCGTTTCTATGGATTCGGGATGACTGGATGGAAAAACTGGGGCTGGAATATCCAACGAATCTTGAGGAGCTGAAGGGTATTATGGATGCGTTTATGACGCAGGATCCAGATGGTAATGGAGTGGATGATACCTGGGGATTGGGTATGACTAAAAGTATGCTGTATTATACGAGAGGTATCGCAAACGCCTTCGGTGCGGATCCGAAAATGTGGGTTGAGGAGGATGGCCAGGTAATATACGGCGGTACAAGTGAAAAGGTAAAACCGTATCTTTCTTTTCTGGCAGATTTGTATAAAGAGGGATACATCGATCCGGAGTTTGTCGTATACAATGATGCAGAATTAAGAGAACAGATCGTATCCGGAAAAGTGGGTATATATTATTGGACGTTCTATTCACCGCAGAGTCTTACCTCTTTGCATGAGATGGATCCGGATGCACGGCTTAAAATCCTTCGGATTCCTTATACTACAGGTGAGCCGGTTAAAAGTTATGTCTCTCCGAATGTAGGCAGATGGTTATGTGTCAATAAAAACTTTGAACATCCGGAAGCTGCTGTTAAAATTCTTTCTTTTGATACCATGGTAGGTATCGGTAATGCAAGTACTCTTTCAGACTGGCTTATATATGGGCAGGTTTCTACGATACCACCCAGTGGTATAGGCATGTATCCTGTAGGCAGTGAGAGCACTTTAGCAGCATACAGGTTTGTACAGAAGTGCTATGAGAGCGATGATCCGGAGGCTTTAGGAAAGGATGTAGACGCTAAGTCAAGAGCTTATTGGAAAAATCAGTTTGTTGAGGATGAAAATGTACGGTGGGGCAATGTAGTTGTATATGGGCCTGGCGGCACATGCGGTTATGCAGACCAGGAGTGGCAAGCCGGAAACATTCTTTTATCCAGCTTTTACGGTGTGCAAACTCAGTTGTTCCAGGATAATATGCCATCCATTAGTTCCGAACAGGAACAGATTTTTACCGATATCATGCTTGGTAATCTTTCTGTAGACGATGGATTCCAACAGTGGTTGGATGTATTCGATTCCCTGAAGGGAAATGAGATGACTGCGTATGCGAATGAATGGGCTGCCGAAATGGGAACAATGACAAACAAGTAATTTTTAACAGACAGGCGGCAGTTTTATCCTGTTTTGAGAAAAGCGAGGTAAATATATGGATAAAAAGAAAAGGCTCCGAAAAATAAAACGGGAGCTGCCCCTGCATCTGATGCTGCTGCCGGGGATCGTAGTGGTATTCATCTTCCACTACATCCCCCTGGCTGGGATTGTGATCGCATTTCAGCGTTTTGTCCCAGCGAAAGGGTTATTTGGTGAGCAGCAGTGGATAGGGCTGGGCAATTTTGAGTATTTGTTTTCTTTGTCGAATACTTTTAACGTGATAAAGAATACCGTTACGATTGCAGTGTCGAAAATCGTTCTGAGCCTTGTGATTACCATCCTGACAGCCTTATTGCTTAATGAGTTGACGAATCTGCGGTTTAAGAAGGTCGTGCAGACTGTAATTTATTTTCCACATTTCGTGTCCTGGATCATTCTGAGTCCCATCCTAATCGATCTTTTGTCCCCTTCCTCGGGGATAATAAACCAATTATTAGGTTATTTTGGGCTGGGACCTTATTTTTTCCTCGGAGACAACCGCTATTTTCAGGGGACGATGATCGTTACCGATATCTGGAAAGGATTTGGCTATGGGACGATTGTCTATCTGGCATCCATCGCTTCTGTAGACCAGAACTTATATGAGGCAGCGGCTATAGATGGTGCAGGAAGGCTCAGGCAGGCCTGGCATGTGACACTTCCCGGAATGCGGGGGATTATCGCACTTAAAGTACTGCTGAGTATAGGCGATATATTTAATGCGGGCTTTGACCAAATCTACAATATGTATAGTCCGGTTGTATATAAAACAGGAGATGTTCTGAGTACAATGATCTATCGGATGGGTTTGCAAGGCGGGCAATATGGTCCGGCTGCAGCTGCGGGATTGGCACAAGCTCTGATTCAGTCATTTCTGGTTTGTATAGCGTATTACCTGGCATATAAGTTGTTCGATTATAAACTTTTCTAGGGGGAGGACCATGAAAAAGACAAAGCATAAAAAGATCCGCACCTCTACATCGAGGAAGATATTCAATGTATGTAACATTACTCTGCTGACACTGGCGGCCTTGAGTTGCTTTCTTCCGCTTATGTATGTGATTGCAGTGTCTCTCAGTGGGAAAGCATTTGTGCAGGCAGGAGAGGTGACATTCTGGCCGAAGGGATTTTCTACGGTAGCTTATGAGTATCTGCTTACAAAGAAAGTGTTTTGGGACGCATTTTTCATGTCAGTAAAGGTGACCGCGTTAGGGACAACCATTAACCTGGTGATGGTTATGATGACGGCCTATCCCTTGTCAAAGACGTCTGACCGGCTTACAGGAAGGGGCGTTTATGCCTGGTATTTTTTCTTCACAATGCTGATAGGGGGAGGTCTGATCCCCACGTATGTACTGGTATCCCAGCTGGGGTTGAGAGATACAATATGGGCATTGGTACTGCCGGGAGCGCTGCCAATCTTCAATACGGTGCTTATGATTAATTTCTTTCGTCAGATACCGATAGAACTGGAAGATACGGCACGAATAGACGGGGCAGGACCTATGAAGATTCTATGGTCGATTTATGTGCCTCTGTCAAAGCCCGCGGTGGCGACAATAGCATTATTTTGTATGGTCGGCCATTGGAATGGGTGGTTTAGCGGTATGATTTATATGACATCACCGGAGAAGAGACCGTTACAGACTTACTTACGGAGCGTTGTCATTCAGATGGATATGTCTCAGTTCATAGGAGATGATTACTCGCTTTTGCAGCTTTTATCAGATGATACGCTCAAGTGTGCGCAGATTCTTGTGGCAATGATACCAATTTTATGTGTTTATCCTTTTATGCAGAAATATTTCGTAAAAGGGATTGTTTTGGGCGGTGTTAAGGGCTGATATTATTTGTATTATAAAGATGAGTTTGATATGAGCAGGAAATCCAATAAAAAGCGGTTATTGAAAATCGCAGTTATGCCGTAAGACGGCGGAGAGGAGAATTTATGATACAACAGCAGGCATTTACAGAAGCAAAAAAGATGCTTAAAGGAGGCCTTCATTGCCATACAACCCGTTCGGATGGGCGCGGTACACCGGGAGAAGTAATCCGTTATCACTATGAGCATGGGTATGACTTTTTGGCAATTACTGATCACAGGTTTTATAATTTTAAAAATTATGCACCGGACGTACCAATTACAATTATTCCCGGTATGGAGTTCGACAATGATTTTGAAGTAAGAAACCGAGGATTCCGCACATTCCATACGGTTTGTATCGGCCCATCGAAGGAAGATGGCAATGGTTTTGAACAGGATGAACGACTGACCTCCGGGACGGCAAAAAATCAGGAGGAATATCAGAAGTATCTGGATGAATTTCATGCCAAGGGGAATTTGACGTTTTATTGCCACCCTGAATGGAGTTTTACACCGGCAAGATATTTTGAAAAGCTGACTGGGAATTTTGCGATGGAAATCTGGAACAGTGGCTGTGCGCTTGGAATAGATATGGATCGCGACGCATCCTATTGGGATGAACTGCTCGGTCAGGGAAAGGTCATTTATGGCGTAGCGACGGATGACGGCCACTTGATGAAACACCATTGTAATGGCTGGGTGATGGTAAATGCGGAGAACAACATAAATGCGATCCTCAAAGCATTGAAAACGGGGGCATTTTACTCTTCCTGCGGTCCGGAGATTTATGATTTCTACGTAAAGAACGGGAAAGCGGTGGTGGAATGTTCTCCGGCTGCAAAAATCCGTTTTCAGAGTGATATGCATTTCAACAGAGTGTATGTTTCAGAGGACGCTTCCCTGACGCATGCGGAGCATCCAGTCGATGAATGGGAGTATGTCCGTGTAACTGTAGTTGATAAGGACGGGAAGTGCGCATGGAGCAATCCAATCTTTATGAAGGGTGTTTTATAAAATTAGATTAATGTTGTAAACAACGGAGAGGAGAATTTATGATACAACAGCAGGCATTTACAGAAGCAAAAAGGATGCTTAAAGGAGGCCTTCATTGCCATACAACCCGTTCGGATGGGCGCGGTACACCGGAAGAAGTAATCCGTTATCACTATGAGCATGGGTATGACTTTTTGGCAATCACTGATCATAGGTTTTATAATTTTAAAAATTATGCACCGGACGTACCGGTTACAATTATTCCCGGTATGGAATTTGACAATGATTTCGAGGTGAAAAACCGAGGATTTCGCACATTCCATACAGTTTGTATCGGACCGTCGAAGGAAGATGGCAATGGTTTTGAACAGGATGAACGACTGACCTCCGGGACGGCAAAAAATCAGGAGGAATATCAGAAGTATCTGGATGAATTTCATGCCAAAGGGAATCTGACGTTTTATTGCCACCCTGAATGGAGTTCTACACCGGCAAGATATTTTGATAAGCTGACCGGAAACTTTGCGATGGAGATTTGGAACAGCTCCAGTGTTATGGGCTGCGATATGGATCGTGACGCATCCTACTGGGATGAACTGCTTGGTCAGGGAAAGATCATTTATGGTGTAGCCACGGATGACGGACATCCGATGGAGCAGCATTGCCATGGCTGGGTGATGGTAAATGCAGAAAACAACATAAATGCGATTCTCAATGCCCTGAAAGCGGGAGCGTTTTACTCCTCCTGTGGCCCTGAGATCTATAATTTCTATGTGGAGGATGGAAAAGCGGTGGTGGAATGTTCTCCGGCTGCAAGAATCCGTTTTCAGAGTGATATGCATCCCACCGTAATGAAGATTTCAGAAAATGCCTCTCTGACACGAGCTGAGTTTTCGGTCAACGGTTGGGCATATGTTCGGGTGAGTGTGATTGACAGGGATGGGAACTATGCGTGGAGCAATCCGATTTTTCTATAGGATGCTTTCATAATTGGAAAAGGAAGAGTGATTTATTATGCTCAGAATTAGCAGTAATCCGTCATTGAAGGGTCAGGCGATGCATCATCCGAATATTATCTATTCCACAGCAGGCGGAAAACAGCTCTCCATGGATCTGCTTCTTCCGTGGGCGCCTCCGGAGGATGCCAGATTCCCACTGGTAGTATTTATTCAGGGATGCGGCTTCCATTTTCCGGATATTCGCGGGGAAATTCTGCAGCTGGCTGATCTGGCCCGCGCCGGCTATGCGGTGGCGGCCGTTACGCACAGAAATATTTCGGACGGATTTGCCGCACCCGCTTTTCTGCAGGATGTGAAGACATCGATCCGTTTCCTGCGGGCCAATGCGGCGAAGTATCATATTGATTCTGACCGTGTTTATGCGTTTGGCACTTCGTCGGGCGGATGCACAGCCCTGCTTTTGGGACTTACCGGGGATATGGAAGAATACCGCACGGAAGAATATGCGGAATATTCGGATCATGTGGATGCCGTCATTGACTGTTTTGGTGCTACCGATCTGACGAGCTGGCTTGACGATCCCACGCTGATGGCGGAACATGTCCCTGCGTTCTGCGGCGGTGAGGCGGATCCGGAGCTTCTGCGGCACCTGAGTCCTATTTCTTATGTGCAGCCGGGCAAGACCTATGTGCCGTTCTTGCTTGCCCACGGGGATGCCGATCTGGTAGTTCCGTTCTCTGAAAGCAAAAATATGGTCGACCGCCTGGAGGAGTGCGGCGCGGATGTCAGCCTGATCTGTGTGGAGGGCGGAGTTCACGAGGGAAATTTCTGGAGCGCGCAGATATGGGAGTTGTTCCACCATTTCCTGGATAAGCAGTCAGGCATCGGCGCATAAATTTACGTCTGTCGGTCAATGTTGGGCAGGCAGATCTTCTGCCTGCCTTAAAAGGGAAATTTCTGTATCCGAAGAGCGAAAGGGAAAGTATATATATGAGTTAAGGGGCTTTGAGATGGACTTCATGCGGGAAGCGACCCATTTTATGGCGGTGCGTGCGCGTTACCTGGCAGACAAACTGGATTCCTATCGAGTGGTGAATGATTCAGCAGGATAAGACAACGGGAAAAGAGGGAATGGATGATGATGAGTCAATTACTGCAGAGTGCCCGTGAGTTTGAGGAAAGAGAAGAAAAACGGATCCGTCAGGAGGACCGCCCCGCGTTTCATTTGTCTCCCCGGATCGGCTGGATGAATGACCCCAATGGTTTTTCCTATTACGGAGGAAAATATCATCTGTTCTACCAGTATCATCCGTTTGAGAAACGTCACGGCCTTATGTACTGGGGACATGCGGTGAGCGATGATCTTCTTCATTGGGATTATCTTCCGGCAGCGATGGCGCCGGATGAAGACTATGACAGGGGCGGCTGTTTCTCGGGAAGCGCAGTGGAATTGCCGGACGGAAGGCATCTTCTGATGTATACCGGCGTGCAGGTCGTTACGGATGAGAACGGGAAACAGCGCCTGCTGCAGACGCCGCAGTGTCTTGCCGTGGGCGACGGTGTGGATTATGAGAAGTATGAAAACAATCCGGTGCTGACCGCTTGCGATCTGCCGGAGGACGCAAGCCGTTATGATTTCAGGGATCCGAAGATTTGGCGGAAGGCGGACGGTACATACCGCAGCGTGGTGGGAAACCGCCCGGGGGACGGCAGCGGACAGATCCTCCTGTTTGCGAGTCCCGACGGGTTTCATTGGTCTTTCAAAAAGGTACTTGTCCGCAACAAAAACCGTTTCGGCAAAATGTGGGAGTGTCCGGACTTTTTTGAGCTGGACGGAAAAGGCGTACTGCTGGTCAGCCCGCAGGACATGTTTCCGAAGGAGTATGAATATCATAACGGAAGCGGGACGCTGTGCCTGATCGGTACGTATGATCCGACGACGGACGATTTTACGGAGGAGAATGATCAGACGGTTGACTACGGACTGGATTTTTATGCACCTCAGACTGCGCTGCTGCCGGACGGCAGGCGGGTGATGATCGCTTGGATGCAGAGCTGGGAAAGCTGTGACCGGCATCGCGGCGATCTGGACTGGTTTGGGCAGATGACTCTGCCCAGGGAGCTTTCCGTCAGAAACGGAAGACTGTGTCAGAAGCCGGTTCGGGAGCTTGAGACGCTGCGGCATGGAAGGACAGAGTACCGGAACGTGGTTTTTAGCGGCGAAATGAGCCTGGATGGGATTCGCGGCAGGAAAGTTGATATGGAACTGGAGATCGCTCCGGCAGATGGAGAGACGATGTACCGGAAGTTTGCGGTGCGTTTTGCCAGGAATGAGATATACCGGACTTCCGTAAGCTTTCGGCCGGAGAGTTCTGTCCTGAAAGTGGATCGAAAGTATTCCGGTTCCAGAAGAATGATCGTTCATCAGCGGCGCTGCCATGTAAACAATGATAGTGGAAAGCTGAGGTTGAGGATCCTGCTGGATTGGTACAGCGCGGAAGTATTCGTAAACGATGGGGAGCAGGTACTCACGACTGTTTTTTACACAGAGCGGTCGGCGGACGGGATTTCCTTTTTCGCGGACGGGACTGTGAAAATGAATGTTGTAAAGTATGAATTGGGATAAACATATGCGGAAACGAAATACAGCCCCGAATGATAATCCTGCCGGGGTGAAGACGGCGGTGCTTACAGTTAATCCCGATCAGCAGATTGATGAAATTTCCCCTTATCTGTACGGACAGTTCATTGAGCATATCGAGAGCTGCATTTACAACGGTATCTGGTCTGAAATGATATTGGACCGTAAGTTCTATTATGAGGTCGGAGATACCGATTTGTCGCCGTGGGGCGCGGCCGGGAATGAAAATATCTCTATGGAGACTGCGCTTACCTGCGGAGATGCGATGGCGGTGCGTATGGAAGACGGCGGAGGGATCAGCCAAAAGGGGATCACGTTCGAGGCGCGGGGATATACGGGGTCGCTCTGGGCGGCATGTCCTGACGGCGGAGAAGCAGATCTGCGGGTCGTGATGCGTACGCTTTATGGAACGAGGCAGGAGACGGTGATTTCTGTGTCAGGCGGGCAACTTTGCAGACATGACTTCCGCTTTGATTTTACTGAGGCCGGCGAGTATGGCATTTTTGAGGTTTTTGCGGAGAATGGCGCGTGCGTGATCGACAGCCTTTCCCTGATGCCGGATGACAACATCGGCGGTATGCGCGCCGATACGCTGGCGCAGCTTAAGAAACTGAATGCTTCGTTTTACCGTTGGCCGGGAGGCAATTTTGTCAGCGGTTATGACTGGAAAGACGGTATTGGGGACAGGGATTGGCGTACCTCTGAGCGCAATCTGCATTACATGGGTTTGGAATCTTCTTTTGAGACAACGGAGCAGATGCGTCAGTCCGATCAGAAAAAACTGAAAGGACTTGGCTTTTACGGAGGAATCGAGCCGAATGATTTCGGACTGGATGAGTTCCTGGCAATGTGCGCTTATCTGGAATGCGAACCGATGGTTGTTGTCAACAGCGGCCTGGGAACTGTAGAGGACGCGGCGGACGAGGTAGAATACCTTAACGGCGGAACGGATACTGTCTGGGGCAGAAAGAGAGCTGAAAACGGCCATGAACAGCCCTACGGAGCGAAACTGTTTGGCGTGGGCAATGAGATGTTCGGGGACTGGCAGCTTGGACATATGGAAATCAGCGCCTATGCGCCGCGGCATGCTGAATTTGCGAAGGCGATGCTTGAACGTGATGATTCCATTACGATTATCGGTGTGGGCGACAACGTTGTCGACTGGACGAAAGAGCTGCTTGAAACGTGTCCGGAGTATGTTGATTATGTGGACGAGCATATGTATTCGCAGCGTTTCGAGACGGACATTGAGGCGCACGTCCGCGACGTAGAGAGAAATCTGTCCGGACGGATCAGCAAGCACCGCGAGATCATTGGCGCTGACAGCGAGGCTTCCGACGTGGGCATGATGCTGCTGGAATACGCTTACAACAATGTATTCTGTCCCTCACGGCTCAAAGATGCCCTGGGTATTGGCGTATTCATGAACGTGATGATAAATAATGCGGATGTTGTCAAGGGCGCGGCATATTCCAGTACGGTTAACGCGACACAGGGATGCATCACTACGACGGACACGGATGCTGTGATGCAGGGCGGCGGGTATGTGCTGTCCATGTACAGACGGCTGATGGGTACGGCGGCGGTTTCCTGTAAGGCCGATTATGATGGATATCTGAGCGTCAGTGCGGCTCTGGATCTGCCGACAGGAAAGATCACGATTGCCGTAGTCAATCCGTATCCGGTTGAAATTGAGCTTTGCTGCGAGGAACTTAAGGATCGCGCAGTTACGTGCAGCAGTATCGTGGCGAATGACCCGGAGGACTATAACACAGCGCGTCAGCAGTCGATCCGGGAGGTATGGACGGAAGGAAGCTGGACGGTGCCGGCTTACAGCGTGTCCATTCTGTCTGTAGAGTGACCATAATTTTAATAAAAAGAGGGGTAAATGATTATGCTTAGAATTAGTAGTAATCCTTCACTGAAGGGGCAGGCGTTTCATCATCCGAATATTATCTATTCCACAGCTGGCGGGAAACAGATTTCCATGGATCTGCTTCTGCCGTGGGCGCCTGCTGAGAATGCCAGGTTCCCGCTGGTAGTATTTATTCAGGGATGCGGTTTTCATTTTCCGGATATTCGCGGGGAGATTCTGCAGCTGGCTGATCTGGCCCGCGCCGGCTACGCGGTGGCCGCCGTTACGCACAGAAATATTTCGGACGGGTTTCCTGCGCCCGCTTTTCTGCAGGATGTAAAGACGTCGATCCGTTTCCTGCGGGCCAATGCGGCGAAGTATCATATTGATTCCGACCGCGTTTATGCGTTTGGCACTTCGTCGGGCGGATGCACAGCTCTGCTTTTGGGGCTTACTGGGGATATGGAGGAATACCGCACGGAAGAGTATGCGGAATATTCGGATCATGTGGACGCCGTCATCGACTGCTTTGGTCCTACGGATCTGATGAGATGGCTGGAGGATCCCGCCACGCTGAAGGATCATGTCCCTGCGTTCTGCGGCGGTGAGGCGGATCCGGAGCTTCTGCGGCGCCTGAGTCCCATTTCTCTTGTGCAGCCAGGCAAGACCTATGTGCCGTTTATGCTTGCTCATGGAGATATTGATTCAGTAGTTCCGTTCTCTGACAGTCAAAGAATGGCCGATCTCCTGGAGGAGTGCGGTGCGGACGTCAGCCTGATCTGTGTGGAAGGCGGAGTTCACGAGGGAAATTTCTGGAGCGCGCAGATATGGGAGCTGTTCCACCATTTCCTGGATAAGCAGTCGGGAATCGGAAATTAAATAGAAAGCCGCTGCTTCAGCAATCGGGAAGTAGCGGCTTTAAAATTCGTGTAATTTCTTCTGTCAGTTCCGCCACGCTGTGGGCGCGGCTGCGGCTGCATACGTGGGCCGGCTGGCCGCACAGAAGGCAGCGGCGCGGGGCGAAGCCCAGCTCCTCGCGGGATACCTTTGTGCCGTCCGTGCGCAGCACGTCGATGTCGAAAAGCCGCCCGAGGCGGTCCTGATCCTCTAAGGCGATCATCAGTTTTTTCACCGTCTCCGGCGATGCGTCTACGCAGTAGAAGGCCTCGCAGCCGGTCTTTTCCCGTACCGCCTCTGAGCGGAGCGTGGGGATCTGATTTTCGCTGAGAACCGATTCGATCCTTCCGCATCCGGTCTCAAAGGCCTCCGGTATGCCGGGCAGTATCTTCACCGGACCCGGGATATTTAGGGTCAGGCAGATCAGAGGCTTTTGATGGGCGTTTAGAAGTCTCTGCTGGAGCCGGCACCGCGCCTCCCTCGCATTCAGCATATCCATTAAACTGACGTTTTCCATGAATGTGTCCTCCGTTTGTCGCTTGCTTTCCTCGGAAAAAATCCACTGTTTTCCTGGCAGAAATTGGAGTGAAGCGATCGCTTTCGAAGCTGTTTTCCGAAGCGGCGGCAGGCTTTCGGAGCGATCCGAATGCAGGTTAACGCTTATCAGTTTATCATTATAACCGCGAATCGGTAAGATGACAAATACATAATCGTTTATGGTGTCTATAGATGCCGGGTTATCGCTGTTTGTTCCGAAACGCGTAAAGTATAACCGGGTGAACCGCGCGTCTTTCGGTTATATAGGCTTTGGCTATGGCAGCTATGAAGAAAACCTATTTGACGGGGAGAAAAAAGGGCGGTATGATTAAAAAATGCAAACCGAAAGTGACGGAAGAGAAAGGGTGACGGAAGATGGAAAAGACCAAACGGCTGCCGGCCATTTTCTTTATTATGGCGAAGATCGGCTTATTTACCTTCGGCGGCGGGTGGAGTATTATCGCTCAGATTCAGAATGAATTCGTGGACAAAAAGGGCTGGATGACAGAGGAGCAGATCGTGGACTATATGTCCCTGGCCAAATCATTTCCGGGGATTATGATCATCAATATGTCGGTCTTCTGCGGCTATACCATGGCCGGCGCGGCGGGAGCCGTGGCCGCGGCCTTCGGGCTGTCGCTGCCGGCGCTTGTTGCCATCGCGGTGGTGACGTATTTCTATGAGTCCCTGCGGGACAATATCTATGTGGCGAAAATCTTAAACGGCGTGCGGAGCGTGGTCATCCCGATCATCATCAGCGCCTGCCTGCGGATGCGGGGCACCGCGATCCGCGGGAAATCGGCCTGGGTGATTCTGATCGTCAGCTTCGTGGTGTGTACGCTGACCGGCTTCAGCAAGCTTCTTCTGATTCTGATTGCGCTGGCGCTGGGACTTCTGATCTGGAGAGGGAGGATAAGCGATGATTTATCTTAAATTATTTATCTCTTTTATGAAGATCGGATTCTGCAGCTTCGGCGGTATGACCATGATCCCGGTCATCAACGACGAGGTGCTGCGTTACGGATGGATGACGGCGGCGGAGGTCATGGACATCGTGGCAGTGGCGGAGATGACGCCGGGGTCGCTGGGAATCAACTGCGCCACCTTTGTGGGTCTTAGGACGGCGGGGATTCCGGGGGCGCTTTTCGCAAGTCTTGGCGTCATGATGCCGTCGCTGACACTGTCGATGCTGGCGGCCCATTTCATCCTGCATATGAAGGGCAACAAATATCTGGAGAGCGCGATGCGCGGCGTGCGTCCGGCAAGCCTTGGGATGCTGGCGGCCGCGGCTGTGACGCTGAGCGTGTCCACCTTCGCGGCGGGCGGCGTGATCGATGTAAGCGGATTTTCGCTCCCGGCGTTTTTGGGCGGAATCTCGTGGAATCTGGTGCTGATTGCGGTCGTCACCGGCGTGATTCTGCTGAAATTCAAGCTTTCCATTCCGAAGACGATTCTGATCGCGGCGGTGCTGGGATTGCTGATCGGGTAAATGAGTCGGCGGATGACTGTCGAATCATTCCGCGATGAACGGCCGCTCCTTCTCTGTCAGGATCCGCATGAAATCCCGCATGTACTTGGGAAGATACCGGTCCTTGCGGTGGCAGATGTAGAAGCTTCTCCGGCTGTCGATATCAAGAAGCGGGTACATGACGCAGTCCGGCAGCAGCTCGGGCGTCATCTCGATATAGTTCTGCGGGCAGATCATGACCGCGTTGCAGGCGACGGCGGTGCGCTTGGCCACTTCGATGCTCATGGTTTCCAGAAGGATCTTCGGATGCATATTCTTGCGGACGAAGAGCAGATCCTGTGTGGTGCGGACGCTGTGGCCGGATTTGATATTGACGAACATCTCGTCCCTGGCCTCGGTGATATCGATGGGCGTGCCGGCCGGGATGCGTCTTGCGATGGCGGAACCGGTTCCGGTCAGAAGCACCAGGTCTTCGGTCTCAATCAGAATATATTCCAGCTCCTCATGGCGTGGAAATGTGGTCAGGCACGCGAAATCCACATGGCCTTCCAGCACCAGGGACTCTAAAGTAGCGGAGCCGAATTCATGGGTGGTGATCTCCACATGAGGATACATCTGCATAAAGCGGGGCATTACGTATGGCATTACCTGCATGGCCCGCTGAACCGGAATGCCGAGCTCGATGGTGCCGTGGTCTTCCTGGTTGATCTCCAGGATTTCCTTGGCCAGGTTCTGGTTGATGGTCAGGATCTGGCGGGCGGCTTCCATGTACTTCTGGCCGGCATAGGTCAGCGTGATGGGATCGGTGCTGCGGTTGAAGATGGGCGTTCCCAGGTTATTTTCCACAAGTTTTACCATCTGGCTTAAAGAGGGCTGAGAGACATAGAGCTTACGGGCGGCGGCGGTGATGCTGCCTTCCTGGAGGATCGTAAGCATGTACTGGGCGTGTTTGACATTCATTTTACTGGTTGGCTCCTTAGTAAGGCGGTGCGGTCCGGCAGAACGGGGGCGCCGGCTTTTACACCGCGGATGTCTGGCGCGGCTGACGAAGCGGGAGACGCCGAAAACGATGCGTCCGGACGCGTCAGACCGTGCGTATCATGTTTCAGAAGATTATGAAAAGTATACCATAGGAAACGGTTTCAATCAATAGCGACTTCCTTCATACAGCGCAGAAACAGCTGATCCGCCTTGGAGAGAAAGCTGTCCTGGGTCGTGGCGATGCACAGATCCCACCAGGCCCTGTAGCGGTCTTCGATGGACAGAAGGAGAGGCGGACGGCGGTGTTCGGTGGTAAGTCTGGAATACTGGAGCGGCACCATGGTAATGCCTACGCCTTCGGACGCCAGAAGCTGGGCCGTGATGTGGTTCCGCAGCGTCATGACGGTCTTAATGTCCCGGATTCCGGCGCGCCTTAAAACCGCGTCGGTCACCTGGCGGATGCGCTGCTCGGGATTCAGGCGGATCATGGGTTCATCTGCCAGAAGGCGGATATCCAGAACCGGATAGGGCGAGTCCTCGCGAGGGACCGCCTTTTTTACTAACGGGTGCTCCGGCGACAGGACCACCACGAAGGGATCGCGCTGCAGGATCTCGTACTGGATGCGCGTCTCCTGAATCTGGGCCGGGGCGTGCATCACGAGGAAATCCAGTTCGCCGGACAGCAGGCGTTTCTCCAGGATCGCGGTGGTGTCCTCGGCCACCTGCACCTCCACGAACGGACAGATTTCCTGAAACCGCTTCATGGTCTGGGGCAGGAGAAGCATTCCCAGGTGGTTTGTGATGCCGAAATGGATGCGGCCGGTCTTTAAGTTATTGATGTCGCTGACCTCGATCTCAAAATTCTCGTACATCTTGAGGATCTGGCAGGCCATATAATAGTAGCGCTCGCCCGCGTAGGTGAGCATGAGCCCGCCGGTGGTGCGCTTGAAAAGAGGCGTGCCGATCTGCTCCTCCAGCTTCTGAAGGGCCTGGCTTAAGGACGGCTGGGCCACGTAGAGCTTCCGGGCCGCGCCGGTGATGCTTTTCTCATCGGCTATGGTTTTGACGTAAAGAAGTTCTCTGCTTGTCATGGGGATCACCTTTCTTCTGCGTATTTATGAATCTTTCCTGTTTTATCGTTCTGCTTCGCATTTGCCGCTGCTATGAACCTTTGGTTCGCGGGACCAGCGACGCAGCTGAAATGTTTTAACGACCTGGAATATAGGAAAAAACTATGAAATATATTATAATAATAGTATTTTACAATATTATAGCATTGTGTTATGATAAATGCAACAAAGAGATAACGCAAAGTTACTCGAAAAAAACAAAGCAGGAGGTATTTTCATGGTTAAGTTGTACGACGGCGGCGTCTATCTGGTGAACGGGACGGAGGTAGTTACGGAGAGCGAGGCCGCAAAGGTGACCGCGCTGACCGGCAGGAGCGTGAGCAAGGAGGAAGCGAAGAAGGGCACCATCGCCTACGGGATCTTAAAGGATCACAATCAGAGCGGCGATATGGACAATCTGCAGATTAAGTTCGACGCCCTGACATCCCACGACATTACATACGTAGGCATCATCCAGACGGCGAGAGCGTCAGGAATGGATACGTTCCCGATGCCCTATGTGCTGACCTGCTGCCACAACTCCTTAAACGCGGTAGGCGGAACCATCAACGAGGATGACCACATGTTTGGTCTGACCTCCGCCAAGAAGTACGGCGGCATCTTCGTTCCCCCGCATGTGGCGGTCATCCATCAGTTCATGCGCGAAATGTACGCGGGCTGCGGCAAGATGATCTTAGGCTCCGATTCCCACACCCGCTACGGCGCGCTGGGTACCATGGCGGTCGGCGAAGGCGGCGGCGAGCTGGATAAGCAGATCCTGGGCGACACCTGGGACAACAGCTATCCGGGAGTGATCGCGATCTATTTGACCGGCAAACCCAATCCCTGGGTCGGCCCGCACGACATCGCCCTGGCCATCTGCGGCGCCGTCTACAAGAACGGCTATGTGAAGAATAAAGTGATGGAATTTGTCGGTCCCGGCGTCTCCTCCATGACCACCGACTACCGCAACGGCGTGGACGTTATGACCACCGAGACCACATGCCTGTCCTCCATCTGGAGAACCGACGAGGATACGAAGGCATTCTTAACCGAGCACGGCAGAGGCGAGGACTACAGGGAGCTGAACCCCGCGGATGTGGCATATTATGACGGCTGCGTGTACATCGATCTGTCCACGGTGAAGCCCATGATCGCCCTTCCGTTCCATCCGTCCAATGCTTACGAGATCGACGCTCTCTATGAGAATCTGGAAGATATTCTCCGTGAGACGGAGAAGGCGGCCGAGGCTGTGGCTCAGGGCCGGGCCCCATACACCCTGCTTGACAAGGTGAAGGACGGAAAGCTTCATGTGCAGCAGGGAATCATCGCAGGCTGCGCGGGCGGCAACTACACCAACGTGGTGGAGGCCAACAACCTGCTGAAGGGCAAGATGATCGGCGCGGGCGAGTTCACATTGTCGGTCTATCCGTCCTCCATGCCGGTCTATGTGGATCTGGCGAACAAGGGAATTATCGGCGATCTGATGAACGCCGGTGCCGTCGTGAAGACCGCGTTCTGCGGACCGTGCTTCGGCGCGGGAGACACGCCCAACCACAACGGCCTGTCCATCCGCCACACGACCCGCAACTTCCCGAACCGCGAGGGTTCCAAGCCCGGCAACGGCCAGATGGCTGCGGTTGCCTTAATGGACGCCCGCTCCATCGCCGCGACGGCGGCAAACGGCGGCGTTCTGACCTCCGCGGAGCAGTACGCGGATGTGTTCGGCAATGTGCCTGAGTACCATTTCAGCCGCGAGTCCTACGACGCGAGAGTCTACCAGGGCTTCGGCAAGGCGAATCCGGACGAGCCGCTGTTCTACGGACCGAACATCAAGGACTGGCCGGAGAGAGCGCCTCTGGGCGAGAATATCCTCCTGAAGGTCTGCTCCAAGATTCTGGACGAGGTGACCACCACCGACGAGCTGATTCCGTCCGGCGAGACCTCCTCCTACCGCTCCAATCCGCTGGGACTGGCTGAGTTCACCCTGTCCCGCCGCGATCCGGCCTATGTGGGCAAGACGAAGGCCGTGGACGCCCTGGAAGTCGCAAGGGAGAAGGGTGAAGATATCGCCGCTATGGCTCCGGAGCTTACGGAAGTCTTCCGCGTGATCAACACGATCCCCGGCCAGGAGAACGTGAAAATGGAAGAGACGGAGATCGGTTCCACGATCTACGCCAATAAGCCCGGCGACGGCTCCGCCCGCGAGCAGGCCGCTTCCTGCCAGAGAGTCATCGGCGCCCTGGCCAATATCACGCAGGACTACGCCACCAAGCGGTATCGCTCCAACGTTATGAACTGGGGTATGCTTCCGTTCCATCTGAAAGGCGAGCCCACGATGTTCGAGGTTGACGATTACATCTACGTGCCGGGTATCCGCCAGGCCCTGACCGACGACCGTCTCGACGACATCACGGCCTATGTGATCAAGGACGGAAAGGCCGCTCCGATCAGCCTCTACTGCAAGGAAATGACCGAGAACGAGCGGAATATCGTCAAGGCCGGCTGCCTGATCAACTTCAACAGGAACCGGAAGAACAAGTAATCAATCCATGAATTGCCTCTAAATATAGTAGCGGAAGGGCTGCCGGAAGGCGGCCTTTTCCGCGTATTTTGTATTACGTCAGTATGCAAAAAACGCGCCAGTGACGCTCCGTTTGTATTGGTCACAGATAATCTCCACATTATGTTTCGTGAAAAATGTTATAATATCTGCCTTATAGTCGTTATAAGTATTTATGTATTTGAATAATCATTAAGAAAATGATAGATTTAATATATTAAAAATGATAGTTTTTAATTATTTCTGGTGCGTATTTTGTAGCGATATGTCCAGAAAAGAAGAAGGAGGACGCAGTATGGAAGTTAAGAAGGCCGCCATGGCCGGCACCCTGGAGTCCAGCGACGCCCAGGTTACCGTGGAGCCAGGCAACGGTAAGATCGAGCTTTCCATCGAGAGCAGTGTAATTCATCAGTTCGGAAAGCAGATCAAAGCCACCATCCTTGAGACCCTGAACCGTCTCGACGTGACGGACGCGAAGGTGACAGTGGTGGACAAGGGCGCGCTTGACTGCACGCTGAAGGCGCGCGTAGAGTGCGCGGTGTACCGCTCCAACGATATTACGGAGAATCTTCCGTGGGGAGGTGTAATCAAATGAGCCATCCTTATAAGAAAAGACTCAGACGTTCCATGATGTTTCTAAACTGCCAGAAACCCGGCCTCATC
>CANRHU010000034.1 GCA_947630485.1 uncultured Lachnospiraceae bacterium | reverse complement strand
CTGACTGCATGCGGTGGTTCCGGAGCGGAAAACTCGGGCACGGCAGCAGGTTCCGAAAACGGCGCGGCAGAGGTTGAAACGGTTAAGGAAGGCGTTCTGACGGTGGCGACCAGCCCCGACTTTGCGCCGTATGAGTTCTATGCTCTGGATGAGGACGGAAATCCGGTGCTTGCCGGCTTTGATATGGCCCTGGCTAAGTATATCGCGGATTATATGGGGCTGGAGCTTGAGGTGGTTACGGTGGACTTCGACGGCGTTTTGATGGAGCTGCAGACCAAGTCCGTGGATCTGGGCATGGCGGGCCTGTCTCCGGATCCGACCCGGGAGAACGCTATGGATTTCTCGGATATCTATTACCGCGGCGGTCAGTCCTTTGTGACGGTGCAGAGCCATGCGGACGAATATAAGACTCTGGAGGACGCCGATAAGGAAGGCATCTCTGTCGGAGCCCAGACCGGTTCCATTCAGCTTGACCTGGCGAATCAGTATTCCGCGGATACGGACATCGTGTCGCTGCCGAAAGTAACGGATATCATCACGGAACTTTTGGCCGGTAAGCTGGATGCCGCGTATATCGAGACCGATGTCGCGATCAGTTATCAGAGAAATTATCCGGATCTGGCCATCGTTCTGGACGTGCCTTATGAGGTGGAAGGTTCCGCGATCGGCGTCAGCAAAGGGAATACCGCTCTGCTCCAGGCGGTGAATAAGGCGATTGCCGCGGCTTTGGAGGACGGCTCCCTGGAGAATTTCGTGGCCGAGGCCAATGAACTGGCTTCCGGTGAGAAGTATGAAGGCCTGCTGAACGAAGAGGGCGAAATCCAGGAATAATCAGCAGGTTTTGCGGATAACGGCAGGATAATGAACGACTCAGAAAGAGGCTGCTGCAAAACATGCAGGAAACTGCTTTTGCGGCAGCTTCACCTGTATTTACCGGTAGAAGGGAGTATATTGTGGAACATTTTGTTAAACTGGCAAATTTTGCGACTGTGGCGAAATATTCGTCTTTGTTTGCGCAGGGCCTTCTGGTCACCGTGCTTCTGTCCATTTTTACGGTATTGATCGGATTCTGCATTGCGCTTGTCATGGCGTTAATGAGACTGTCTGATATTCGGCCGTTCCGTTTCCTGGGAATCGGCCCGGATGGGTATCCGCGGGAGGGCGGCGCGCTGGCGGTTCTCAGCAGATTCAATCCGATCAGCTTTATTGCCACGACTTATGTGGAAGTGCTTCGTTCCACGCCCGTAATCGTGCAGTTGTTTATCGTTTATTACGGCGTTTTCGGGATGTTCGACGTTCCGACATTTACCATGTTCGGCTTTATCAAATTTAACCGCTTTTTCCCTGGCGTGGTGGCGTTGGGCATGAACTCCGGCGCATATCTGTGCGAGATCATCCGTTCCGGTATCCAGTCCATCGACGGAGGACAGACGGAGGCGGCCAGGTCGCTGGGTATGTCCCAGGTACAGAATCTGCGCTATATTATTCTGCCCCAGGCGCTGAAAAATATACTTCCGGCTATCGCCAATGAGTTCGTGGTGATTATCAAGGAATCCGCAATCACCTATACCATCGGCGTGCAGGATATCATGTCGGCGGTCAATGCGGTCAGGGGAGCGGCTTTCGTGATTACCGAACCGCTTCTGGTTGCGACAGGCATTTATTTCTGCCTGTGTTTCCCGACGTCCAAGCTGATCGCGCATTTCGAGAGGAGGATGAGCCATGGCGACAAGCGGTAGCCTGATCCGAGTGGAGGATCTGAAAAAGCATTATAAGGGCGGCGCAATCAAAGCGCTTGACGGGGTGAGCGTGGAAATCAATAAGGGCGACGTGATGGTGATTATCGGCCCTTCCGGTTCCGGCAAATCCACCTTCCTCCGCAGCCTGAACCTGCTGGAGGAGCCCACGGGAGGTTCCATCCTGTTCGAGGGCGTGGATATCACGAAGAAGAAATATAAGGACGCAAATGGAAAGAGCGTAAAGCTGAACGTCGATGAGCTTCGCCAGAAGATGGGCATGGTGTTTCAGCATTTCAACCTGTTTCCCCATATGACCATCCTGGAGAACATGACGCTGGCGCCCATCAAGGTGAAAAAGATGCCGAAGGACGAGGCGGAGCGGAAGGCGCTTGCGCTTCTGGACCGCGTGGGATTAAAGGATCGGGCGGATGCCTATCCGATTCAGCTGTCAGGCGGTCAGAAGCAGCGTGTGGCGATTGTCCGCGCGCTGGCTATGGAGCCGGAGGTGATGCTTTTCGACGAGCCTACATCCGCACTGGATCCGGAGATGGTCGGAGAAGTTCTGGACGTTATGAAGGAGTTGGCGAAGGAGGGCATGACCATGGTCTGCGTGACCCACGAGATGGGGTTCGCCCGCGAAGTCGGCAACCGGGTTCTGTTTATGGCGGACGGACAGCTTGTGGAAGAAGGCACGCCGGAGCAGATTTTCGGAAGCCCGCAGAGCCCGAGACTAAAGGATTTCCTGGCGAAGGTGCTGTAGGACGACGCAGGATAAAATACAGGGGGGAAAAGCGCCATGAAACTGCTCCATTTGTCCGATCTGCATCTGGGGAAGCGCGTCAATGAATACCCGATGTTGGAGGATCAGGACTACATACTGAAGAAGATCCTTGCCGTCGTCGATGAGGAGCAGCCGGACGGCGTGATCATCGCGGGCGATGTCTACGATAAATCCGTCCCGCCGGCAGAGGCCGTGCAGCTCTTTGATGAATTTCTCGTGAGTCTGGCTAAGAGGAAGCTGGCCGTGTTCGTAATCAGCGGGAATCACGATTCGCCGGAGAGGATTGCTTTCGGTTCGCGGATCATGGACGCGGGCGGGATCCATATGTCTCCGGTATATAACGGGCATATAGAGCCCATTTCGCTGAGCGATGAGTACGGGCCTGTGGATATCTATATGCTGCCGTTTGTGAAGCCGGCCCATGTGCGGCGGTTTCATGAGGAGCAGGAGATCGTCTCTTACACAGACGCCGTCGCCTGCGCTATCGCGGATATGCATCTGAACCCGGCCAGCCGCAATGTGCTTGTCACCCATCAGTTCGTCACCGGGGCCGCCCGCTCCGAGTCGGAGGAGATTTCGGTGGGCGGTTCTGACAATGTGGACGCGGAGGTATTTAAGGATTTCGATTATGTGGCGCTGGGGCATATCCATTCGCCCCAAAACTGCGGTACGGAGCGTATCCGCTACTGCGGGACGCCGCTTAAATACTCATTTTCCGAGGCCGGCGACCGCAAATCAGTGACGGTCGTGGAACTGGAGGAGAAGGGCAGTCTTAAGGTTCGTACCGTGGAGCTTGCGCCGAAGAGGAATCTGGTGGAGCTCAAAGGAACCTATGGGCAGCTGACGCTTCGGTCATTTTATGAAAATACGTCCTGGCAGGAAGATTACGTCCATATCACGCTTACGGATGAGGAGGACGTGCCGGATGCCATTGGCAAGCTGCGGATCATTTACCATAACCTTATGAAGCTGGATTACGATAATAGGAGAACCCGGGCTGGAGTGCAGGTTACGGGCGCGGAGGATGTGGAGAGCCGAACGCCCCTGCAGCTGTTTGCGGAATTCTATGAGCTGCAGAATAATCAGCCTATGAGCGGCGAACAGACCGCGTTCATGGAGCAGCTGATCGAGAAGACGTGGGAGGAGGAGCTATGAGACCGATCACATTGACCATGTCTGCCTTCGGACCGTACGCAGGGAAAATGGTGCTGCCGTTGGAGCGGCTGGGGGAGAGCGGGCTTTATCTGATCACGGGAGATACCGGAGCGGGAAAGACGACGATCTTTGACGCGATCACATTTGCCCTCTATGGGGAAGCCAGCGGGGAGAACCGGGAGCCGGGGATGTTCCGTTCCAAATACGCGGCGCCGGAGACGCCGACAGAGGTGGAGCTGGTATTTGCTTATGCCGGAAAAACATATAAGGTGAAGCGGAACCCGGAATACGAGCGGCCGAAGACCAGGGGCGAGGGGCTCACGCTGCAGAAGGCGGACGCGGAGCTTACGTATCCGGATGGGCGTATCGTCACGAAGCAGAGGGAGGTAGACGCGGCTGTCCGTGAGATCATGGGAATCGACCGGAACCAGTTTCTGCAGATTGCCATGATCGCCCAGGGGGATTTCTTAAAGCTTCTGCTGGCGCCCACGGAGGAGAGAAAGAAAATCTTCCGGCAGATCTTTCAGACGCGGCTGTTCGCGGAGCTGCAGGAACGGCTGAGGCGGGAGGCCGGCGCGATGAACGACGCGTGCGCCGGCGCCAAGAAAAGTCTTAAGCAGTACGTCAGCGGCGTGCTGTGCGAGGAAGACGACGTGCTGTCGATCGATGTGCGGAAAGCGAAGAACGACGAGATGCCCACGGCGGAGGTGGCGGCGCTTGTCGGGCGGCTTCTTGAGAAGGATGAGGGGCGCAGCCGCCTTCTTGCGCGGGAGATCGAGGAGCTGGATAAGCAGCTGGAGCAGGTGAACGCCAATCTGGGGAAGCTGGAAATGCAGGAGAAGGCGCGGCAGGATTTGGAGCGGACGAGGGAGGCGCTGGAACGGGAGAAGACGCGTTTCGACAATTTTAAGGCCGCCTGGGAGACCGAGAAGGCGAGAAGCGCGGAGGGGGACGCGGCGGCCGCGCGGAAGGCGGAGATCGAGGCGGAGCTGCCGCGGTATGAGGAACTGACGAATCTGGAAAAGGAAACAGCGCTGCTGGCGTCCGGTATCCGTGCGAAGGAAGCAGCGCTTGAGCAGAAGCGGCAGGCGGCGCAGCAGGAGGAACGGCAGCTGGGAGAGATGAAACAGGAGCTGGCCTCTCTGGCAGGAGCGGGAGAGAAGCGGGAAAGGCTGGAGGCCCGAAGGACACGCGTGGCCGAGCGGCAGAAAGGGCTCGAAAGTCTGCAGGAGGAATTTCGGGAGCTGGCTTCACGGCGGCAGGCGCTTGCGCAGCGGCAGCAGGAGTACCGGAGAGCCGCGGCCGCAGAGAAGGCGGCCGCTGATGATTATGAGGCGAAGAACCGGGCATTTCTGGATGAGCAGGCGGGAATCCTCGCGGAAAATCTGACAGAAGGGCAGCCGTGTCCGGTCTGCGGCTCCACAAGTCATCCGCATCCGGCAGGAAAGTCAGAGAAAGCGCCTTCGGAAGCGCAGCTTAAGAAAGCCCGTGAGATCGCGGAGAGCGCGCGGGAGGCGGCCCGGGCCGCGAGCGAGCGGTGCGCAGGACTGCTTTCGGCGATCGAGGCGAGGGAAGAAAGCCTGGACAGGCAGGTGGAAACGCTGCTGCCGGGAGCGGGGGATGCGGCTGCGGCAGGTCAGGATGCCGCAGAGCGCCGGGCCGCCGCAGAGAGACAGATCGGAAGCGAACTGCTGGCAGCCGCCGCACAGCTTCGTGAACTGGAGAAAGACATTGCGGCAGAGCAGAGGAATGTCCGGCGGAAAGAGGCGTTGGAACGGATGGTTCCGGAGCGGGAATTGGCGCTTGCGGAGCTTAAACAGCAGGTTTCCGGTCTTGAGACCGGACTGGCGTCCGACAGGGCTACGCAGCGTTCCCGCGAGGAACAGATCGCGGAGCGCAGAAAGACTCTGCGTTACGACAGCAGAAGAACCGCTGAGGCGAAAGCAAAGGAACTTGGCGATGCTCTTGTGCGGATGAAAAAGGCGCTGGCGGACGCGGAACAGAGTTACCGCGATTCCGCGCAGAGAATCGCCGGATACCAGGCCGGGATGCAGCAGCTGCAGAAACAGCTTAAGGAGGACACCGGCCTTGACCGGAAAGCAGAGACGGAGAGAAGGATGGCGCTTACCGGTCAGCGGAGCAGCCGGATTGAGGCTGCCCAGCGGATTGCCGTGCGCCTGAGAGCCAATCGGGACGCCCTTGGGAACATCCGGGAGAAAACCGGAGATCTGGAGACGCTTGAGAAGCGCTGCGCCTGGGTCCGCTCCCTGTCCAACACAGCCAACGGAAATATCGCCGGCAAGGAGAAGATCATGCTGGAAACTTACATCCAGATGACGTATTTTGACCGGATCATCGCGAGGGCCAACCGGCGTTTTCTGGTGATGTCGGGCGGACAGTATGAGCTGAAACGCCGTCGGGAGGCTGAGAACAATAAGAGCCAGAGCGGCCTGGAGCTGGACGTGATCGACCATTACAACGGCACGGAGCGCAGCGTGAAGACGCTGTCCGGCGGCGAATCCTTTAAGGCGTCCCTGTCCCTGGCGCTGGGTCTTTCCGATGAGATTCAATCGTCGGCCGGAGGCGTGCGGCTGGACACCATGTTCGTGGACGAGGGCTTCGGATCGCTTGACGAGGAATCCCTGAGCCAGGCCATGAACGCCCTGGCGGGACTTGCGGAAGGCAGCCGCCTGGTGGGGATCATTTCCCACGTGGCGGAGCTGCGGGAGAAGATCGATAAACAGATCGTCGTGACGAAGGAGAAGAGCGGCGGCAGCCGGGCGGAGATTGTGTGCTGAGGCGCCGCGGCCTGCCCTTTACGACCCGCTGGACGTATAGTGCCGCACCCCGAGTTTCCACAGCGCCAGCGCCGGAATCAGGAACCAGAAGGCGGCCAGAGGCAGCAGGATGTAAAACGGAGCCGTGCGCCGTCCGAGGATGAACAGCAGCGGATAATACTGGATCAGCGCGTAGGGCACGAAAAATGTCGCGAACAGAAGCATTTTCTCACCATAGACGCCGACCGGGTACTTGCCGAACTCGCGGGCCCCGTCAGTGAATATGTTCATGAATTCCAGACCGTCCAGCGTGAAGAAGCAGAGGGCGGCGTAGATGATGAACAGGCCGGAGAAGACGGCGGTGCCGCCGGCCAGCATGAAGATGACGGTCAGTATCTTCGGAAACGTCCAGGCAACGCCGCTTCTGGCGACGCCGTAGATGAACATGACGACGGCCTGCAGCATGCGGCCGATGCGGGTCAGCTCGAATTTGCTGCCGAGGACCTGCAGGATTTCATTGCGGGGACGGACCAGCACGCGGTCGAATTCGCCGGTGCGGACCATGCCGGAAAAGGTATCGAAGCCCCGGACGAACATCTCAGCCAGGGAGAATTCCAGCAGGACGATGGAGTAGCAGAGGAGCACTTCGCTGTAGGAGAAGCCGTCCACCGCGGAGAAGCGTTTAAACATGAAGAAAATGCCCAGAAATACATTGAAGGACACCAGAAACTGCCCCATGGCGCTGAGAAAGAACGACGTCCTGTACTGCATCATGGAGCGTATGTTGATGGAAATGTAATGTTTGTAGAGCCTGATTGCACTTGAAAGGCTACGCATGGGATTCGATTCCTTTCTGATGGTTGTTTATCCGCCCTGCACCACCACGCGCCTGACGGCCATCCGGCAGAGCATTTTCCCGGCCGCCGTGACGGCGGCGAGCCAGAACAGCTGCAGCGTCACAGCTTTGAGCATCTCCGGCCGGTTCATGCTGCCGCTGTAGATCCGCAGGGCTACGTTCTGCATGGCCGCGAAGGGCAGAAGTTCCAAAAAACGTCGGACATTGTCCGGAAAGAAGGGCAGCGGAATCACTCCGCCTGCGAGAAATTCCAGCGCCGAGGTGAACAGGATCCGCAGGCCCTGGGGCGATATGGTAAAGAAGGTCATCACGTAAATCAGCATACAGAAGGAGACGGTCACCACAAAGCCCAGAGCCAGCGTGACCAGGAACAGCAGGAAATGTCCCGCGCTGGCGGGCGCCGCAAGTCCGTAGGGCTTCGGCAGAAAGACCGCTACCAGGAGGATCGGCAGGCACCGCAGTACGGCCCGCGCCAGCCGGTTGGCCGCGTTCCGGCAGAACCACATATTGTAGATATCGACAGGGCGGCAGAGTTCGTAAGCGATGCCGCCATTTATGATGGAATCGAAGATTTCATTGTCCATCATCCACGCGGCAAAGAGCGCCAGAAACGCCTGCTGCAGCCAGAGGTAGGACGAGGTGGCCGAAAAGCTCATCGGAAATGCGTCCGCGTCCGCCCGGTAAAACGCGGCGAAGATCATGATTTCCATAAAACCCCAGGCAAACTGGGTGGCGATCCCCGCCAGTGCCGCGACACGGTACTGCAGGCCGAGGAGGAAGCGCAGGCGGAAGAAGGAGAAGTACTTTTTCATTTGACGGAATCTCCTTTCAGTTCGCGATATCATAGCTTCTGTACAGCTCCGCTACCGTCTCGTCGATGTTCTCCCCGCCGCGCCGGATATCCTCCAGGGTTCCGTCCATCAGGATATGTCCTTTGCCGATCAGAATGATGCGGCTGGCCAGCGCCTCGATGTCCTGCATATCGTGGGTGGTCAGGATGACGGTGGTTCCGTGCAGCTGGTTCTGCCGCAGAATGAAGTCCCGCACCGCCAGTTTCGATATGGCGTCCAGGCCGATGGTCGGCTCGTCCAGGAACAGAATTCTGGGACTGTGCAGCAGGGACGCGGCGATCTCGCAGCGCATCCGCTGGCCCAGGGACAGCTGGCGCGTCGGGGAGCGCAGAAGCTCGCCCAGGTTCAGAAGCCCGGTCAGTTCTTCCAGATTTTTCTTATAAATGTTGTCGGGAATCGTGTAGATGTCCTTTAGAAGTTCGAAGGAGTCGATGACAGGCACGTCCCACCACAGCTGGGAGCGCTGCCCGAAAACGACGCCGATCTCCTTCACATGAGCGATCCGGTCGCGGTGCGGCGTCCGGCCGTCCACCAGGACCGTCCCGCTGTCGGGGGTCAGGATGCCGCTCCGCGCGCATTGACAAAGGCATTTCCGCCCTGTATACTTATCGTAAGGCAGTGACGCCGCAGGGGACGGCGAAAAACGGCGTTTTCGTATGATGACTTCCTTTCTCCTCAGCGAGGATATGCAGGCGCAGATCGGAGTCGTGGTGCTTTTCTCCGATATCACTGAGATTGACCGGCTGTACCTTCCGTGGTAATGTTTACCATCATTCTGAAAACCACCAGCTTCTCGATCCGGGACATCGGCCTGCGGGTCACCGACGCGAAAGCTACTTTCCTGCGATATATTGTCTGAGAAGTATTATCTGAGAAGAATTGTCTGAGAAGAGAAAGGCGGAGAGAGCGATGTCGGAAACCGTTTCAAAAGAAAAGAACGTATTGGATTACTATATCCTTTGCAGCCGCTTAAAGAATGTGATCCGCACCGGCTGGAAGGACTGGAAGGTGCAGCGGGAGCGGGTTGAGAGCGTGGCGGAGCATGTTTTCGGCGTCCAGATGCTGGCGCTGGCCATGAAATCGGAATATCAGTATGATATCGACATCATGAAGGTGATCTTTATGCTGGCGGTTCATGAGATCGGCGAGGCGGTAATCGGGGATCTGACCCGGTTCCAGATCGGGGCGGATGAGAAGGAGAAGCTGGAGCATGAGGCGGTGCACCGGATTCTGGGCGGATTGATGGACGGGCCGCAGATCGAGGCGCTTTTTTTGGAGTTCGACGCCCATGAGACGCCGGAGGCGCTCTTCGCTTACCAGTGCGACAAGCTGGAATGCGACCTGCAGTGTCGGCTTTACGACGGAGAGGGCTGCGTCGATTTAAGCTGTCAGGAGGGCAACGCAACCATGGATGATCCGCTGGTGAAGGAGCTTTTGGATTCCGGCGCTTCCTGGTCGGAGATGTGGCTGAAATTCAGCCAGAGGAATTACCCTTATGACGAACATTTCCGGGCGGTGTCGGATTACGCCATGCATTTGGAAATCATGTGACAGATGCAGATGATGTGACAGATACAGACAATGTAACGGATGCAGACAATGCGACGGATACAGATGATGTGACGGATGCAAAGAATCTTACCGGTGGAGCAGACGCTCGTTTCCGGCAGCTGAATTGATCGGCTGCTTCCGGGTAAGCGGACGGAAGCTACACTGCAAGCGGGGAGGGCAGCGGAATCGGCTTGGTAGTTTTTGCGGATGGGAGCGCGGAGGTGGAGCTCAGAGCTGGAGAGAGTATTACCATCCATGGTTTGCCTGTCGGTCAATATACTGTGACCGAAAATCGAGAGAGCGCTGAGATCGGGGGATATGCCCTCGCGGTTAAAGGCAGCTGCGGTGTTGAGGTTCAAGCGGCTGCGGCTGCGGCGGTTGAGATAACCAACACCTACACACCAGAGGAATCGGAGGAACCCACCTCGGAGAGCCCGAGCGAGTCGAGTTCGGAGAATCCTGCGCCGCTGCACAGTACGCCGCCCATTGACAATATCGCCAATGAATCGACTCCGCTTTCCAGTATCGGGATTATGGAGAATATAGAGGATGAGGATGTACCTCTCTCTTTCATCGTTCCGCGGACAGGGGACGATAAGCCGCAGGAAAAGGCATTTAAAAATACCGGTACAGTCTGTAGTGGCTGTACCGGTATTTTTTAGCAGGTCTGCTTTTGCGTGTTTGTCTCAGGGCATTCGCCGCAGTTCGGCTGCAACAGCGCGTTTGCCCGGTCAGATCACTATATATTTCAGCACGAAGAACACCGCCAGCACGTACATTAACGTACTGATCTTCTTCTCCTTCGCCTTTCCGCACACCAGATTGATCACCACGTAGGAGATTACGCCCAGGGAGATGCCTTCGGAGATGCTGTACATGAACGGCATTGCGATGATGCAGATGTAGCAGGGGATGGTCTCCGAGTAATCATTGAAATCAATCTTTGTGATCGAGGTCATCATCAGGAAACCGACCACTACCAGGGCCGGAGCCGTGGCAAAGGATGGGATCGCCAGAAAGATCGGCGAAAGGAACAGGGACAGTCCAAAGAGGAGGGCCGCGACCACGGCGGTCAGACCGGTGCGTCCGCCTTCGGCGACGCCGGAAGCGCTTTCCACGAAGGTTGTGGTGGTAGAGGTTCCGAACACGGCGCCGACAGAGGTGCCCAGGGCGTCAGCCAGAAGCGCGCCGCGGATATTCGGAAGCTTCCCGTCTTTATCCAGCATATCCGCCTTGGAGGCGACGCCGATTAACGTCCCCAGCGTGTCGAACATATCCACGAACAGGAAAGCGAACAGGATGACCAGGAAGTCCAGGGACAAAATCCGCGAGAAATCCATTTGCATAAAGGTGGGCATCATGCTGCGGACACCGAAGCCGCCGGAGAAATCCGGGAACATGCTGTAAAATCCGGCCGCCGCGTCGGGGCGGTAAAGTCCGACCAGCTGGCAGATCATGCCCAGCACCCAGGTGGAGAGGATGCCCCAGAGGATGCTGCCTTTAACATTTTTCACGACCAGAATGCCGGTCGCCAGGATGCCGATGATTGCAAGAAGCACGGTGATGCCTTCCGTCGTGAAGGTGTCGTTTTTCACGGAGCCGCTGAAGGAATACAGGGTCACCAGCGTGGAGCTGTCTACGACGATTTTGGCGTTCTGCAGTCCGATGAAGGCGATGAACAGACCGATGCCGACGGATACCGCGTGCTTTAAATTCATGGGGATCGAATTGAAAATGGCTTCGCGCACGTTGGTCAGCGACAGCACGATGAAGATGATGCCTTCCACGAAGACCGCGGCCAACGCCATCTGCCAGGTGTAGCCCATGCCCATGACGACGGTGTAGGTGAAATAAGCGTTCAGTCCCATGCCGGGCGCCAGAACGAACGGATAGTTGGCCAGAGCGGCCATCAGAAGCGTTGCGACCATGGCGGCCAGCGCCGTGGCGGTAAACACAGCCCCGCTGTCCATGCCGGATACCGACAGGATGCTGGGGTTCACGGCCAGGATGTATGCCATGGTCATGAATGTGGTGATGCCGGCCATGATCTCAGTCTTGACATCCGTGTGCCGGTCACTCAAGTGAAATACTTTTTCGAGAATTCCTTCTTTCCCTTTCATTTTTCCTCCTACCATTCGGGATCGTGTTCCGTGGGAAATGCCTTTGCGGACAAGGACATTTGGCACGAAGCACGATAACTTATCGTAACGCTGACATTTTATCATACTTTTCGGCAAAGAACAATTAGTAAGGGAGTGTTTTCTGACGATTGTTCCGGATTATTCCGGGGAAATCATTGAAATGTCGGGAGAAAGCGATTATAATAGCCCATAGATGACGGCTGTTTCTGAAAACAGCTTTTTGCGGAACGGTGCTGCTTCGCAAAATGTGGTCTCTTACAGAATAGAAAGGGCGGGTGACGGCAGGATGAGCAGCGGACAGAAGAGAGAAAACGCGCAGAAATATGGGGCCGGGGAGGAATATATTTCCGGTGAATGCGGTGCTCCGGCACTGGAAGAGCAGAAGCGCCGCGCTCTTGCCGCGATTGACAGGAAGCGGGATGTAATCTGCAAAACGGCCGATTGTATCTGGGAATACGCGGAGCTGTCGCTCAGGGAGGAAAAGTCGGCGGCGCTTTATTGCCGTGTGCTTGAGCAGGAGGGGTTCCGTGTGGAGAGAGGAATCTGCGGGATTCCCACGGCGTTTGCGGCCAGCTTCGGAAGCGGCAGGCCGTTGATCGGAATTCTGGCGGAGTACGACGCGCTCTCCGGGCTTTCCCAGAAAGCGGGAAGCACCTCGCGGGAGGAAATCACCCCGGGCGGAAACGGACACGGCTGCGGCCACAATCTTCTGGGAGCCGGGGCTCTGGCGGCCGCGATTGGCGTGAGGGCGTTTCTGGAGGCGACAGGGTGTCCGGGGACGGTTACGCTCTATGGGTGTCCGGGAGAGGAAGGCGGCGCGGCCAAGGCGTTTATGGCCAGGGACGGTTTATGGAAGAAGCTGGACACGGCGCTGACATGGCATCCGGAGGACGTAAATGAGGTGGCGACCGGCTCATCCAACGCCTGCATCCAGGTACAGTACAAATTTCAGGGCGTCGCTTCCCACGCGGCGGGCGCGCCGGAAAAAGGGAGGAGCGCTCTCGACGCGGTGGAGCTTATGAATATCGGCGTGCAGTTTTTGCGGGAGCACATGAGCGACAGGGCGCGGGTTCATTATGCCATCACCGATGCCGGAGGCGTCAGCGCCAACGTGGTGCAGCCGAGGGCGAGCGTGCTCTATATGGTGCGTTCCAACCATGTGGCCGAGGCGGTGGAGCTTCAGGAGCGGGTGGACCGGATCGCCCAGGGGGCGGCGCTGATGACGGACACGACATTTGAACGCAAATTCATTGACGGTGTGGCGGATACCGTCAGCAATTTTGCGCTGGAGCGGGTGCTCTACGACAATTTTTCCGAGGTCGGCGTCCCATCCTATACGGATGAGGAGAATGCGTTCGCGGACGAGCTGGCGAAGACCTATCCCGGAAGCGGCGGCGTACCGGGGGTGGCGGCGGAAAATGACGCCGAGCTGCGCCGGCAGGTGATTCGGATGCGTGCACAGACAGGTCATGCGATGAACGCTTTTTTGGCTCCGCTGTACCAGGGGGATGCCTTCAAGGCAGGTTCCACGGATGTGGGAGACGTCAGCTGGCTTACGCCGACAGCCCAGATCCATGTGGCGTCCTGGCCAAACGGCTGTCCGGGACACAGCTGGCAGAACGTGTCCTGCGACCGGACGGAGATCGGTCACAAGGCGGCGGTCTGCGCGGGAAAGGTAATCGCGGGGGCGGCCATCGATTTGTTTACAAAACCGGAGCTTCTCCGAGAGGCTCGGGAGGAATTTGAGCGGCGGACGGCGGACGGCTTCGTCTGCCCGATTCCGGCGGACGCGGTGCCGGTGGTGCCGGACTGAGCAGGGGATTTCCGTGATTCTGGCGCTTCTTCGGAAAGTAATCCTGCTGATCCCGCTGGCGATTATTCTGCCTAGGCTTGGTATGGGGACCGACGGACTGTTCTACGCGGAACCGATTTCCGATATTTTGGCGGTGATCGCGGCGGTGGTTATGTTCGCGCTGAATATCCGAAAGATCCTGGCGCGGGCACAGGTGCCGGCAGCGCGGACTGCAGGGAAATAATTTGCCGAATGACTTAGGCGAAATATTTATAAAATGTACTTGCATTTTTCAATATAAGGTATATAATGGTCATATGAACAATTATTCATATGTTGATTCCGGGATTGTTTCCTCTTTCGGCCATCCTGGAAGAAATCATAGGAATGCGAATATCATATGCGAGGAGGATATGCCTTATGAAGAAGAAATTCAAAGTGGAAGTGGATTGTGCCAACTGCGCGGCGAAGATGGAAGCCGCGGTGAATAAGATTGAAGGCGTGAAGGAAGCGACGATCAGCTTTATGACCCAGCGGCTGATCATCGAGGCAGACGACGCCAGATTTGACGAGATTGTGCAGGAAGCGGTGAAGGCCTGCAAGCGGGTGGAGCCGGACTGCGAGATCTACGTATAAAAATGATCTGCGGCAGATGCTGCGGCGCACACGGAGGGACAGCAGATGAATACAGTGATCATAGGCATCGCGGGAGGGACCGGTTCCGGAAAATCTACCTTTACTAACCGGCTGAAAGCGGAATTCGGAGACGACGTGGCAGTTCTGTATCACGACAATTACTACCGGGCGCAGGACGATATCCCCTTTGAGGAGCGGAAGAAGCAGAATTACGACCACCCCAGCGCCTTTGAGACAGAACTGCTGCTAAAGCAGCTGCAGGATTTAAAGGACGGAAAAGCGGTCCGGTGTCCTGTCTATGATTATTCGCTTCATACCCGGTCCAAGGAAGTTGTGGTCGTGGAGCCGAAACCGGTGATTCTTCTGGAAGGTATTTTGGTGCTGGCGGATGATCGTCTGCGTCGGCTTCTGGATGTGAAGATTTTTGTGGAGGCCGACGCCGACGAGCGCATCCTTCGCCGCGTGATCCGCGACGTGAAGGAGCGGGGGCGCGATATTGAAGGCGTGGTGGAGCAGTACCTGACTACCGTGAAGCCCATGCATTATCTCTATGTGCAGCCCACCAGCGCCCTGGCGGACTTAGTGATTAACAGCGGGAAGAATAGGGTGGCGTTTGAGGTGGTCCGCAACTATATCCGGGGTATCCTTGAGAAGGCGGAGTAAACCGCAGCTTTATCTTTACCCAGGGTGCGGCCCTCAGAGGGCCTGGTATATCTTTTCAATATTGTATTCCGGCGCAGCGGCTTGTGCGAGAGAGCAGATCTGTTCGACAAGGCGCTGTTTTTCGTCCAGAAGCTCAGCGATGTCCGCGGGGGCATAGCCCTTTTGCAGCCTGATTTAAACGTGAATCGAGCCCTTATCTGCGGATGCCCTCCGCATCCAGTGCCCGGATGAAATCCTCCACCCCGGCGTCTGTCGTTGCCCAGGATGTGACCAGACGGACGCTCTGGTGCTTCTCATCGATCCTTTGATACGGCATGAACAGGAAGTTTTTGCTGAGGTTCCTGATCATTTCATCGGTGAAAATGGGAAACAGCTGGTTGGTCTGCGGCGGGTAGGCAAACTCATATCCGCGCTCCGTCAGGGCGTCGCCGAGCCGGGCAGCCATCCGGTTGGCGTGGGCAGCCAGATCGTAGAAGAGGCGGTCGCGGAACAGTTCCTCGAACTGAATCCCCAAAAGCCAGCCTTTCGCGAGCATTGCGCCTCGCTGCTTGATCAGATAGCGGAAATCCGCTTTCAGCGCGTCGTTTACGATGACGAGGGCCTCGCCGAACAGGGCGCCGTTCTTCGTGCCGCCGATATAGAAGACATCCGTCAGAGCGGCGATATCCGCCATGGTAAGATCGTTTGCCGGGCTGGTCAGCGCCGCTCCGAGGCGGGCGCCGTCCAGGAACAGCCAGAGATCATTCTGATGACAGCAATGGGAAAGCGCTTCCAGCTCCGATTTCGTGTAAAGGGTGCCGATTTCTGTAGAGTCGGAAGTGTAGACCATCTTTGGCTGAACCATATGCTCGTCGGTGTGGGCGTCCAGGATTTCCTGGATCAGCTCCGGCGTCAGCTTGCCGTCTGCGGTGGGGCGGGTCAGCACCTTGTGGCCGGAGGCCTCCACAGCGCCGGTCTCGTGAACATTGATATGCCCGGTGGAGGCGGCGATGACTGCCTGGTGTGGGCGGAGCGCCGCGGCGATTACGGTGGAATTGGTCTGGGTGCCGCCTGTCAGAATGTGAACATCCGCGGCGGGGCAGTTGGCCTCTGCGCGGATTTGTTCTGCGGCGTGAGCCGTGTGGCGGTCTAAGCTGTAGCCGTTATTTTGCTCTAAATTGGTCTCCATAAGGGCCTGCAGGATGCGGGGATGGGCGCCCTCACTGTAGTCGTTATTGAAACTGTACATTGTTCTTGAACCTCCGGATTTCTTGCTTTTTCGATCCGTTTCCTCTGATCAGAATTATCATAATAAATTTGGTGACTTTTTGCAATGCTTTCTTGGGTGTCTTTTAATCGGTAAGGTCTGGCGAATGACGGATAAAAATACTTGCGATCTGCGTTTGTTTCTGCTATCGTGATAGCGGATGGTTCCAATAAACAGGAATGGCATTTGAAAAATAATTCAGGAGATTTGAGATGGATGTATTTGAGTATGGGAATCTGTCGGCATCGATTGTTCTGATACAGATGGTTGACGATCATGACCTTGCGTCGCTTGAAAAAGAGTTCGCTTTTATAAGAGAGAATACTCGTGAAGAGTTTCGGCTTATTGCTTTGAAAGTTGATCACTGGAATTCGGATCTGTCTCCGTGGAGTCTGCCTGCCGTATATGGGAAAGAGGATTTCGGAGGCAAGGCGGCCGATACTCTTTCCAGGGTGCTGGGATATTGTGCGGACCAGAGTAAGACCTATTACATTGGGGGTTATTCTCTCGCCGGATTATTTGCTCTATGGGCGGCCTGTCAGGTGAGTATATTTAAGGGCGTTGCCGCGGCGTCGCCATCCGTTTGGTTTCCAGGTTTTGTGGAATATATGAGGGAGCATGAGATTCATAGCAATGCGGTTTATCTCAGTCTTGGCGATAAAGAGGAGAAAACGCGGAATCCTGTTATGGCTGCCATAGGGGAGAAAATCCGTGAGACGCATGATTTGCTTAGGGAACAGAGCAAAAACTGTGTTTTGGAATGGAATCCGGGTAATCATTTCAGGGAAGCCGATCGGAGAACTGCCAAGGCGTTTCTTTGGGTGATGAAGCAGTAATTTTGGTTTGTCCGATCTGGTAGGTTATTATGCAAAGAAATGGTTGAGAACAGGCAGCCTGCTGTGGTAAACTGTTTTACAGAGAAAGGATTCTTTACAGGAGGCGGACAGATTATGAAGGGTTTCACTCACAGCGGCACATTTCACGCGGACGACGTTTTCTCAACAGCGCTTCTGCGGCTGATTTATCCGGATTTTGAGGTTAGGAGAGGTTACAGCGTGCCGGATGGCTTTGACGGCATTGTCTATGATATCGGTATGGGCGAGTTTGACCATCATCAGGCGGGGGTCCGCAAACGCCCGGATGGACGGTCTTACGCGGCGTTCGGTCTTCTTTGGGAGAAATATGGTTCCCAGCTGGTCGGCGAGAAGGAAGCAAAGGAGTTCGACGAACATTTTGTCGCGGCATTGGATGACGCGGATAACGGCGGGGTTCCATGTGTTCTGTCGGCGGCGGTGTCCTGGTTTAATCCGGAATGGGACAGCGCGGATTCGCCGGATGAGCGGTTCGCCCAGGCGGTGGATTTCGCGGAGGGGATTCTGCGGCGCTACCTGTCCCAGATGAAAGCGCAGGAGCGGGCTGAGGTGATCGTGAAGAAGGCCCTTGAGGAAAGCGCGGATCATGTGGTGGTACTGCCTAAATTCGTACCGTGGCAGTCAGTGCTGGTGGACACAGATAAGACGTACTGTGTGTTCCCGGACGGCCGCGGCGGCTGGGCCGGACAGGGAGTGCCGGTGGCGCCCCAGTCGTTTAAGACGAAGATCCCGTTCCCGGAGGAGTGGGCAGGGGCGGATATCGGGACGCTGCACAGGATCGATCCGAATCTGAATTTCTGCCACAAGGCCAGGTTCTACCTAAGCGCGTCGGATGCGGAGACGGCGGCGCGGATGTGCCGGCTGTCGGAGGAGATCTATCGGCGAGGGATGAAGATGGATGGAGAGTCTACGTGAAGACAGGTTATGTCCGCTGAGGATAACCGGTAGTATTCTGCAATAATATGCTTCACCAGGGAGCCGTTGCTGCACTTGCTATATACGCAGCATGCAAAAAGTAGCGCCTTCGCTTTGCTAAAGTAAGGCGCTACTTTGCTTTAAGTTTTTTCTATTCCCTGCACTCCAGCACATCCTTATAGAACTGATTCAGTTCCTCCTCGCTGTCGCAGAGCACCAGATACATCTGGTTGCCCATGGCGCCGGAGAGGGCATCGGGGATACGGTCAACCATCTTCATCTTCGCGCCGTATTTGGCCATGATGTCCTCGTGGCTCATAACGAAGTTCTTGCCGTCGCGGCGGCCGGCGAAGGCGCAGAAGGCGTGCTTGCCCACCGGCATTGTGGAGCGGTCGAAGGCGATCATGTCGGCCCAGATCTTATAGACATTGGTGGAGTGGGCGAAATTGATCATGTCAGGCGTGAAACCGCCGCAGGGGCGCATATTGACTTCCAGTGCCATGATGTCGCCCTTCTTGCCCAGCCCCTTCTGATCCTGCTGCAGGCGGAAGAACTCAAAATGCACGAAGCGGCTCTTGACGCCGAAGCTCTTGACTGTAGCGCGGCCGGCAGCGCGGGTGTCGTCGGGCAGATCTTTGACGATGTAGTAGACAGAGTTGTCCGCGTTGTTCACGATGTCCATGATGGAGACGGGGGAGACGTTGCCGGTCTCGAACATGGGCTCGCCGTTGGAATCGATGATGGCGTCGTAGGAATTGACCGCGCCGTAGACGAATTCCTCCATGATATAGGGAACGCCGGGAATCTTTGTGTCGAAGAATTTCTGCAGTTCCTCATCGTTTGAGATCTTGTGGGTGTCGGAGGCGCCGACGCCGTTGTCCGGCTTGGCGACGACCGGATAGCCCACTTTCTTGATGAAGGACTTGCAGCCCGCATAGTCGTCCACGAGATGATAGCGCGCGGTGACGATGCCGGCCTTTTTGTAGTATTCCTTCATTTTGGATTTGTATTTGATGCGGGAGATATCGGACGCCTGGAAGCCGCTCTGGATGTTGAAATCCGTGCGGAATCTGGCGTCGCGCTCCAGCCAGTACTCGTTGTTGGACTCCAGCCAGTCGATGCGGCCATATTTGAAGATGAAAAATGCGATGGCGCGGTAGACTTCATCGTCATTTTCCAGGCTGGACACTTTGTAATACTCGGTCAGGCTGCCTTTCAGGTCGCCAGTCAGTTCGTCGTAGGGGGCGTCGCCGATGCCTAAGACGTTCATGCCGTTATTCTTCAGCTCCCGGCAGAACTGCCAGTAGTTGGTGGGAAAATTCGGCGAGATAAATACTACGTTTTTCATTTTTTCATATCCTCCTCGTGATGGTTTACTATTTTATCTGAAATGCAGATGAATCGGCGGGCTTGCGGATGTATATGTGATATTGATTTTTACTTATATCGGTTCAACGTGTTGAATCAAAATGGGAAATCTCCATCCCATAAAACGGTGTGGAGATTTCATAGATATTTCCATGCAAGCAAAGCGCCAGTGACGCTTTGTTTGTATTTCCGGATTATCCCATATCCAGCAGATACGGCGCGAAATACACGACCTGTTTATACCACCAGTCCCAGTCGTGGGCACAGTCATAGCCCCAGTAATCGACCCAGGCGTAGATTTCCTTCCAGTCCAGGATGCCGTGGAGCTGTCTGGTGGAATCGGGCATCTCCCACGGGCCCTGCCCTACGCAGATCACCGCTTTGTGCTTATTGTACTTGGCGATGTAGGGATGGTCGGTGGGCATATTCGCCAGGTAATGAACCGGCGAATTCAGATAGACCAGGTCGTCCATGTAGGCGCCGAAGCCGTATTCCGCCGTATAGATGCCGGACAGCGCCAGCAGACGGTCGAAGACGTCCGGCCAGCGGAAATAGAAGTTCACCGCGTGGGTGGCGCCCAGGCTGCTGCCGAATACCATGACGCCGGGCAGCTGATCCCAGCCGTTGCGCTCCATAGCCATGTGACGGATCTTCTGCGCCGCCTCGCCGACTACGTACTGGTTCCACGCTTCGTGGCGCTCGATGCGCCGGCGCGGATCGCCGTAGGTGTCGGACCAGGTCTCCTGGTCCATCGTGTCGACGGAGAGCACCATCAGCTTGCCGCTCTCGATCCAGGGTCCCCAGGTGCCCGCCATGTGGAAATTCTCGAAATCATAGAACCGCCCGTTCTGGCAGGGAATATAAATCATGGGGCGGCCGGCGTGGCCGTAGACCTTGCATTCCATATCGCGGCCCAGGGCCGGGCTGTATTCCTTGAAATACTGTGTCTCCATAGATGTCTCCTTCCTGCGCCGGATGCGGCGCGGTTTATGCTTTAACTCGATTCAGGTGCTCCGTGTTTTATAAGTCATATAACAGTGTTTCCATAAAGAAGGGAATCTGCTTCTCCCAGCTGGCTTCGCTGTGGTCGCCGTTCGGCACGATGCGCGTCGAGAGCCAGACGCCGCGGTCTAAAAGCATTCCGGAAACCTTCTTGAACTGCTTCTCCATTCCGACATGGTTCTTCATCTCCTCGGAGCCGTAGTCCATGTAAATGACGGTGCCGGGACGCAGGTCGGTGCGCTTGATCATGTGCTCGATTCCCGCGGGATTCGTCCAGAGAGAGGGTGAGAGCGCCGCGGCCCTGGAGAAATACCGGTTGTAGGCGGTTACCGCGTAGAGGCTCATGAGTCCGCCCATGGAGCTTCCGGCGATGAAAGTGTGCTTCCGGTCGGGAAGCGTGCGGTAGTTCCGGTCGATGTAGGCCTTGAAGGAACGAATCATCCACCGCATGGTGGCGCGTCCGCGGCCGGTGATATTGCCGAAGTGGACGTCCTTAAAAGAAAACGGCGAGTATTCGCTGAGCCGTCCGTTATCCGGATGGTGGTTGCACTCCACGGCCGCGATGATCAGCTCCGTCTCTGAGAATTCCATGTATTCCGTCATACCCCAGGATTTACCGTAGGTGGCGTCCTCGTCGAAAAAGACGTTGTGTCCGTCGAACATGTAGAGAACCGGGTAGCGCCGGTCCGGTTCGTGCAGATAGGACTCCGGCAGATAAATGTAAGCGCGCCGCGGCTCGTCGCCGGTCAGCTCCGGAACTGTGACATCCCAAACTTCAACCATGATTGCCTCCCAGTGGTAGAATCGTTTGATTTTACGTGGATAATATACCATAGGGAAAGGAAAATATCAAGGAAATGTTGTACCGTATATAGAAGATAAATGTTGACAAGTAAACATTTATAACATATAATACGGAACCGGGAGGGACACCGTCATGCTGGAGCAGGAACGTTTTGAAGAGTTTTCATCCCTGATATCGGGAATTTACGGCAGTATCCAGAAGCTGAAGGCGCGCTATACGGCGCAGCTTGGCCTGAAGGCAGTCCATGTTTTCTGGATCTATCTGCTGCGGGAGCATCCGGAGGGAATGTCAGCGTCGGAGCTGGCCGCGGCCGGGCAGTCCGACCGCAGCCTGGTTTCCAGGGAGATCGACGATCTCTTCGAGAAGGAGATCATTTTCACCCGGGACGGAAGCGGGAAGCGGCGCTATGGGTGGAAACTGGAGCTTACGGATAAGGGGCGGGAGCTGGCTGAGGTCATCTCGGCCGTGGCCGCGGAGGTTCAGAATACGGTGAGCCGCGATATCCCCGAGGAAGACCTCGTCATATTTTACCGCACGCTGAGAACGCTGGCAGGCGGTTTTGACAGGCTGAACAAGAATAATCAGATACAGGAGGTCATTGACAGATGGCTGTGAGATTGTTAAGCGACTCCGCCTGCGATATCCCGCAGAGCGAAGCGAAGAAAATGAACGTCACGGTATTGCCGCTGAAAACGATTATCGACGGAGTGGAATATCTGGATCAAATCCAGGATCTGCCTTCTGGCGAGAGTGGATACGCTGGAATATCTTGTCCGCGGCGTTCTTCGCTAAGGAGTGAGCCGGGGAAGCGGCGTTTCGTGTCAATTCATCGCGGACGGTTCCTGTTTGATACCCTATCGGGTACAGAACAATCCCGACAATTTAAGTGCCCTCGGTTGAAAGCCGGAGGCATTTTTGTTATACTGGATAAAGCCGATGAAAAAAAGGTATCGACAATGCGATGCCATACCGAATTACACAGGCATCATAAGAAAGCGGGATAAGGTTGAGCGGATGAAGGAATTGGCAGGGCAAGAGGGAATGGACTATCGAGAGTTGCGTTTTGCCGTATATCCACAGGAGTATTTATGTTCCCGAATGAGAGGGCGGCGGAAATTGTTTTATAGGAACCTTCTAAAGAGTAATTGAAACGGTTGTTTCTGGAGGGAGATGCTGATGATTCATTTAGAAAAACTGAACCCCATATTGAAAGGATACAAGGCGTATTTTCCGGTTCATTGGAATGATGAAAAATACAAGTGGGAGGCTGTTAAGCATTTTCAGGATCACTGGGATATTGACGCTGAAAACTTTGGTGAGATGTTTAAGAAGGCGACGGATAAGACATTTAATCTGCTGGCATCCGGGTATGCTTATCCGCGCGGAATGATCACAAACTTTGCCAAAGCGGATGATGAGGCGACACGGACGATGTTCCGGAATCTGTTTGATGAATCGCAGGATCTGGCGGAAAGGGTAGATGCTTTCCAGACAGCTTCGGAAGAACTGCGGGCAAAGTATGATGACGGTACGTGGAGAAATCATTATCAGAATACCAATGCTATCAGTACATACCTCTGGCTGCGGTATCCGGACAAGTATTATATCTACAAATATGAATTGTTTCGGGCGGCTGCAAAAGAATTATCTTCTGATTACATGCCGAAGAGAAACGGCTCTGTGGAAAGCCTGATCGGCGGCAATCGGATGTATGATGAAATCTGTGAAGCCATCAAGGCGGATCCCGAGATCAGAGGAATGATCGAGGCCGTAATGGTTCCGTCCTGCTATCCGGATCCGGAGATGAAGACCGCGACGATTGACGTGGGATTCTACTTGGCAAGGTATTATCTGGAAGAGAGAAAGTCAGAGCAGGAGGAGGAAGAGTGGTTCCCGAAAGAGTATTCTCCTGGGCTGAGTGCGGATGATTGGGTTAAGCTGCTGAATGACAGTTCTGTATTTACCACGGGCAGCCTTCAGCTCATGAAGCGGATGAAGGACTATGGCGGGCAGGCTACCTGCACACAGCTGTCTGTGAAATATGGGGAAACCAAGAATTTTTATAACAGCGGTTCTTCATCGCTGGCGAAGCGTGTTGCTGAGAAGACTGGCTGTGAAATACCGCCCGATCGCGATAGCGGTAATGCCAGATGGTGGCCGATTTTATATGTCGGAAAACATGCCGGCAAGGACGAGGAAGGCAGTTATATCTGGAGACTCCGCAATGAATTGTCGGAAGCTTTGGGTAAAGCCGATCTGAGCGGCATTGAGCTTTATGCCAAAGAAGAGGCATTGGATGACGGACGCGGATACTGGTGGCTGACTGCAAATCCAAAGATTTGGAGCTTTGCTGACATTAAGGTTGGAGAAGAGCAGAGCTATACGCTCTATAATGAAAACGGGAATAAGCGCCGTGTATTCCAGAACTTTCTTGACGCGAAGGCTGGGGATATTATCATCGGATATGAGGCGAATCCTGTGAAGAAGGTTGTTGCCATAGCCAGAATTACTCAGGCGAACGACGGCAAGGCAATATATTTTGAAAAGGTCGAAGGTCTGGCGGCACCGATTGAATACCTTACGCTCAAGGAATGTCCTGAGCTTGAGAAAATGGAGTTTTTCGTCCAGCCGAACGGAAGTTTGTTCAAGCTGACGAAGGGAGAGTATGATTTCATCATGGATATCATCCGTGAAGAAAATCCCCTGCAGAAACCAGATTCTGTAAAGCAGAAATACACGAAGGAAGATTTCCTCAGCAAAGTCTATATGACAGAGGAAAGGTATGATGTCCTTGTGGCATTGCTGAGAAATAAGAAGAATGTGATCCTTCAGGGAGCCCCGGGCGTTGGCAAGACCTTTACAGCGAAGAAGCTGGCGTATGCCATGATGGGCGAGGTAGATGACTCCCGCATAGAGATGGTTCAGTTCCATCAGAACTATTCCTATGAGGATTTTATCATGGGATATCGCCCGGATGGCGCCGGTTTTAAGCTTACAGAGGGCATCTTCTATCGATTCTGTCAAATGGCGGCGAACTATCCGGATAAGGAATTCTTCTTCATCATTGATGAGATCAAGCGCGGAAATATGAGCAAGATCTTCGGTGAATTGCTTATGCTGATAGAGAAGGATTATCGTGGAACCAAGGCAACACTGGCCTATAGCGGAATGCCTTTCTCTGTGCCGGAGAATCTGTACATCATCGGTATGATGAACACTGCTGACCGGAGCCTTGCAATGATTGACTATGCGCTCAGGAGAAGGTTCAGCTTTTTTGAGATGGAGCCGGGATTCAATTCAGAGGGATTCACAAACTATCAGAATGCGTTTGGCAATGAAACCTTTCATGCGCTGATTGATCAGATCAAGCAGCTGAATAAAGAAATTACAGAAGATAAATCGCTTGGACGCGGATTCCAGATCGGACACAGCTATTTCTGTGGAAGAGAGGAAGCGGGCTGTACCGATGAGTGGATGCGTTCTGTGGTAGAATTTGATATTTTGCCTATGCTTGGAGAATACTGGTTCGATGAGCCGGATAAGCTCTCCAGATGGGAAAAGAATTTGCGGGGAGTGTTTGATGATTAAGGATAAAAGCATATGGATCAAAAATATTTATTATATGCTTTCCTATGCGTTTCAGATTCTGAAGCAGTCAAATTATGATGAGATTGCTTCGGAGAAGTTTTACAATGCACAGGACCTTTTTGCTGCAATTCTTAGTAAGGGTATCGCACAACAGTTAAAACAAGGGTTGTACCGCGAATATATTACAAAGAATGAAACACTCTCTGTCATGCGCGGCAAGCTTGATATGCCGGAAACTATGCGGAACCGGAATCAACGTAAACAGAAGCTGGCCTGTGAGTTCGATGAGCTGTCAGAGAATAATCTGCTGAATCAGATTCTGAAAACCACAATGCATTTTCTTCTTATTGATGATGGTGTTGATTTTGAACGAAAAGCGGCATTAAAGAAGCTGCTGGTTTTCTTCGATGGAATAGAGCGGCTTGATCCTTCCGAAATACCATGGGGCCGCATTCATTATCAGCGAAATAACAAGAATTATGAGCTTTTGATCAATGTCTGCTACTTTGTTTTAGATGGAATGCTTCAGACCACCGAAAAGGGTGAATATAAAATGGCAGCGTTTTCCGATGATCATATGGCAAGACTCTATGAGAAGTTTATTCTTGAATATTATCGTCAACGCCATACATATCTTTCAGAGGTTAAGGCCGGACAGGTGAAGTGGAATCTCGTTGGGGAAAACAGCGAGTCTATGATCCGATTCCTCCCTGTTATGCGGACAGATATTATGCTGCGGCTGAAAGAGAAGATTCTGATCATAGATGCAAAGTACTATGGGCGGACTTTGCAGAAGCAATTTGATAAGTATTCGCTGCATTCCGGCAATGTTTACCAGATATTCACTTATGTTAAGAACCAGGATAAGGACAATACCGGAAATGTAGCAGGAATCCTCCTATATGCTAAGACGGATGAGGATATTACGCCGGATTGCATGTTTAACATGGGCGGAAATCAGATCGGCGCGAAGACACTGGATTTGAATAAGGAGTTTCCGCTGATTGCGGCTCAGCTGGATAAGCTGGCAGAGGATTTCTTTGGTATTAAAACACGTATCTTGCCATTGCCGAGAGTCAGATACAAACACGTATAAGGCGGCTTTCCAATTCGTCGAGCAGGGTGGTGCGGATGGTGCGGGAGTACAGAGGCGACACGGAGGTGATTTTCAATGTGTTCAAAGATATCGATTACAAAATCTGCCGGGAGTTACTCGGATAATATCAGGAGGCTTCGCGGGGCGCTTGATAAGGCGGAGACCGTAGTCGTCGGCGCAGGGGCGGGCTTGTCCACTTCCGCGGGATTTGTATATACCGGGGAGCGGTTTGAGAAATATTTCTCTGATTTTGCGGCCCGATACGGGTTTTGCGATATGTATTCCGGAGGCTTCTATCCTTTCCCGAGTCCGGAAGAATTCTGGGCGTACTGGAGCCGCTATATTTTTATCAACCGTTATCTGGACGCGCCGAAGCCAGTCTATGAGGAGCTGCTCGCGATCCTGAAAGATAAGGATTATTTCGTCGTCACTACCAATGTGGACCACTGCTTTCAGAAGGCGGGCTTCGACAAACGGCGGCTTTTCTACACCCAGGGAGACTATGGTCTGTTCCAGTGCTCCGGGCCGTGCCGTCAGGAGACCTTTGACAATGAGAGCGTGATCCGGCAGATGATGGAGCGGCAGGATGGTATGCGGGTTCCTTCGGAACTGCTTCCGGTCTGTCCGCACTGCGGACGGCCGATGACGATGAATCTCCGCTCTGACAATAAATTTGTAGAGGACGAGGGCTGGCATATGGCCGCGGCGCGGTATGAGGAGTTTCTGCGCACGCGGCAGGACGGGAGGCGCATTTTGTTCCTCGAGCTGGGTGTGGGCTACAACACCCCGGTTATTATCAAGTACCCGTTCTGGCAGATGACGGCGGCGAATCCGCAGGCAACATATGCCTGCATTAACTATGGCGAAGCCGCCTGCTCGGAGGAGATCGCGGACAGAAGTATTGTAGTCAATGCGGATATCGGGGATGTCGTAAGCGCATTGTTTGGTAAAACAGACTGTTCAGATGAGCTGTAATATCAAAGGCAGATAAGTAATAATATCGAAGGCAGGTAAGTAACTAAAATATGCAGACGACCTGCCACTACGCAAGGTAAGCCTTCGGTGTGGCAACTCGTCTTGCATACTAAGGCATAAAAACAACAGCACATATTGACATCTCTCTTTTGAAAGTAACATGCAACGAAAAATATACAAAATTCGTTGCAAACGCAAGACCTTGCTTTTGGCGATGTAGGTGAAGCGTCCCGAATTTTGTATAGAATTCGGGACATGATTTATCAGTGAAGATGATAAGGAAATATTAATCTTGGATTATAGAGTTTTTTAATTCACACAAAACAGATGCTATGACTATTGTTTTGTGTTTCTAAAAATAAAAGGACTTTGTCCTGTGTATAGTAGAGAAATTTTTAGAAAATAACAGAAATGATATTCTCCGGGTTACTTGAAAAAATGCAACGAATAATATATAATATTCGTTGCAAAGGAGGTGCAGGACAATGGCGGAAGGATACATGCAGGAGATCCGGAAGCGCGTTTTAACTGCAGAAGATGGAACTCTTTTTATCGCTTCTGATTTTGCAGACATCGCGGATACTGGTACCGTGCGATCTGCTTTATACCGGCTCGTCCAGAATGGAAATCTGCGGCGGATCCTGAATGGGATTTTTGAAAAGCCCAAATTCAGCAGGCTTTTGAATGAATATGTTGCTGCGGATCCGGATGCTGTCGCAAAAGCATTGGCGCGAAGCTATCATTGGACGATAGCGCCTTGCGGAAATACTGCTTTGAACCTGTTGGGATTGTCCACACAGGTCACGGCGGTGTGGTCCTACATCAGTGACGGGCCCTATAAGACGTATAGATGGAACAATACAAAGCTGGAGTTCAAACACCGGACCAATAAAGAGATCACAGGGCTTTCCTACATGACGATCCTTGTCATCCAGGCATTGAAAACCCTGGGACGTGAGAATGTCACTTCCAAGACGATCAGGGTTCTCCGTTCACGGTTAAGTGAGGATGATAAAGCTGCCATGCTGATCGAAGCGGCAGAAAGCACGGACTGGGTCTATGATACAATACGCCAAATTTGTGGAGGTGTGAAAAGAAAATGAGGAATATAGCGAAACTTCCTGATAATGATCGATTGGAGTTGTTTAGGAATACAGCCGATAAGATGGGTATGAATGACGCCATTGTGGAAAAGGATTTTTGGGTGTGCTTTACTCTGGATTACCTGTTCCACCGGTCGCCCTGGAAAGAAGCGATTACATTTAAGGGCGGTACCAGCCTTTCAAAAGCCTTCCACCTGATCAGCCGGTTTTCTGAGGACATCGACCTGATCCTGGACTGGCGGGTATTAGGGTATGGCAAAGACGAGCCCTGGGAGAAACGCTCCAACACGAAGCAGGATGCCTTCAATAAAGAGGCCAATGCCCGTGCGGAGATCTTTCTGGCGGAAACTTTCTGCCCTGCCATCAAAGAAGGGTTATCCGAGGCAATCGACCGTAAGGCAGACATCCGCATGGATGAAGAAGAAAAACAGACCGTTATTTTCGCTTATCCCAAGCTGTTCACGAACCCGGCCACGCTGCAGGTGATCCGTTTGGAGATTGGCGCGTTGGCCGCATGGACACCGGCTACGACCGCAGAAATCACGCCCTATGCCGCCGAACAATACCCGGCTGTTTTCGGGCAGCCGTCTACGCCGGTCCTGACTGTGGCGCCGGAACGGACGTTTTGGGAAAAGGCCACGATTCTTCACCATGAGGCCAACCGGCCGGAACATCTGGCAATGCCAAACCGGTATTCCAGACATTATTACGACCTGTACCGTATGGCGCAGACGCCCGTAAAGGACATTGCTTTTGCCCAGCTGGACCTGCTGAAAAAGGTGGTGGATTTCAAGATGAAATTCTATCCGAGAGCATGGGCCAAATATGCCGAGGCTGTTCCCGGCACCCTAAAGCTGATGCCGCCGGAATACCGGCTGGATGCGCTGGCCGCAGATTATAATGCAATGAAGGATATGTTATACGGCGATATCCCGTCTTTTGATTCTGTTATGTACGGTATCAAGAGGTTAGAACAGCAGATCAATGAACTTTAATTACATAAAGTGGTGCGCAATAGATACAACACCCCGGTTATTATCAAGTACCCGTTCTGGCAGATGACGGTGGCAAATTCGCAGGCCATGTACGCCTGCGTAAATTACGGGGAGGCGTACTGCCCGGAGGAGATCGCAAAGCAGATCATCTGTATTGACGGAGATATTGGAGAAGCGCTGAGCGATATCCGCGGACATTAATAGACAATCTGATATATTGTTCATATCGAAATATATATTTTACTTATGGATGCCCGCTGTTATATAATGAACACAAAGTATACATTGTCTCGGGCAGACGAGTAAAGGAGGGTATTTTCTTATGGCAATGAACCTGTCAAAAAAGATATTATCGGCCCATCTGGCGCAGCCGTCAGACATGATTCCGGGGGAGGAGATCTATCTGAAAGTGGATCAGACCTTAACCCACGACATCAACGCGGTTATGACGTATCTGGCTTTTGAGCAGATCGGTCTTGACAAGACCCAGGTGGAGACCAGCGTAAGCTATCTGGATCACAACCTGCTGTATATGGATTTCAAGACGCCGGACGACCATATTTATCTCCAGTCTATCGCGAAGAAGTACGGCGTTTATGTGTCGCGCCCCGGCAACGGAATCTGCCACGCGGTGCATGTGGCGCGCTTTGGCGTACCCGGCAAGCTGTCCATGGGCGGCGACAGCCATACGCCCCACGGCGGTTCGATCGGCATGATGTGCATCGGCGTGGGCGGCATGGATGTGGCGACTGCCATGACCGGCGTGCCGATGAGATTGAAAATGCCGCAGATCATCAAAGTGAATCTGACCGGACATCTCCGCCCCGGCTGCAGCGCCAAGGATGTGATCCTGGAGATGCTGCGCCGCAATACCGTTAAGGGCGGCCTTGGGAAGATCTATGAGTACGTGGGGCCGGGCGCCGCGGAACTGGAGGTCGAAGACCGGGTGACCATCACCAACATGGGAGCTGAGCTGGGCGCTACGACGTCCATTTTCCCGGCCGACGAGCAGGTTCGCAGATTCATGCGTTCCGTGGGAAGAGAAGATCAGTACATAGAGCTTCTGCCGGATGAGGGGGCGGAGTACGACGGCGAGATCGAGATCAATTTAAGCGAGCTGGAGCCGCTGATCGCCTGCCCGCATCAGCCGGACAATGTCTGCAAGGTCAGCGAGGTGGAGCAGAAGGCGGTTCAGCAGGTGCTGATCGGCGGCTGCACCAATGGCTCCTACAAGGATATCGCCAAGGCGGCGCTGGTTCTTAAGGGACGCCATGTCCATGAAAATGTCAGCTGTACCTGCATTGTGGATTCCAAGCAGATCTACAGGCAGCTTCTGAAGGACGGCTACATCGATATGATGCTGGAAGCCGGCGTTCGATTCCTCGAACTGGCCTGCGGACCGTGCTGCGCCATCGGCCAGACGCCTGCCACCAACGGCGTGGCGGTCCGCACGACCAACCGCAATTTCCGCGGCCGTTCCGGCAATCCCAACGCCATGGTCTATCTGGTAAGCCCGGAGACCGCGGCAGCCTGCGCCGTTACCGACCGGTTTACCACGGCTGAGGAGGTCATGGGCGAGGATGTGAAGATTCTGGATACCATCCATACGCCGGAAGTGTTTTTGGAGGATAACGACGCGCTGCTGATCGCTCCCATTGAGGACGCGGAGGAGAGGGAGAAGGTAGAGGTCGTCAAAGGCCCGAATATCGCGTTCCTGCCGGTGCCGGACGCTCCCGAACAGCATCTGGAGTGCCGCGTCAGCTTAAAGGCAGGCGATAATATTTCCACCGACGATATCACGCCGGCCAGCGCGGAATTTTCCAGTATGCGCTCCAATATTCCGCTGATGAGCCAGTACTGCTACCACCGTTACGATCCGTCGTTTGCGGAGCGTGCGAGGGAGCTGGGTAAGAGCATTATCATCGGAGGAGAAAATTACGGCCAGGGTTCCTCCCGCGAGCACGCGGCCATCAATCCGATGTACCTGGGCGTGAAGGCGGTCATCGCCAAGAGTATGGCCCGCATCCACAAGGGAAATCTGGTCAATCACGGTGTGATTCCGATGACCTTCGCGGATCCGGCTGACTATGATAAGATCGATCAGATGGATGAGATTGTGATCGACGGTCTCCGCGACCAGATGGCCGCACGGGAGGTTACGATCACGGACAAGACCAAGAAGATCACGTTTCAGGCGAAGCTGGATCTCTCCGACGACGAGCTTGAGGTGCTGCTGTGCGGCGGACAGCTCCGGTATCTGAAAAATGAATTAAAGCAGCGGGGAGTGATCGCCGGGTAAGAGGCGGCAGACAGTCAGGCCGGGGCAGGCGCGAGGGACATCGCTTTGCGCCGCCCGGGCTGCCGTGGCTGCGGGAAAGACAGAAAGAGAAAGAAGGCGTATGCCATGAATTTGGAAGGCTTATTCGAACTGCAGTTTATGATGTTTATTCTGATGGGGGTCGGCTTTTTTCTTCGGAAAAAGAATATCCTGACCGCAGAGGGCAAGAAGATGCTGACGGATCTGGTCATCGACGTGATCCTGCCCTGCAACATCATTACCGCGTTTTCCATCGAATTCAATCAGGAGCTTCTGAGGGCAGGCCTGCAGGTTCTTCTGATTTCCCTGGTGCTGCAGCTGTTCTGCACGCTGATCAGCGCATTCTGCTATAAGAAAGTGCCGAAGCGGCAGCGGATGATCCTGCAGTACGGTACGGTCTGTTCCAACGCCGGGTTCTTAGGCAATCCCATCGCCGAAGGGCTCTACGGCTCCCTGGGGCTTCTCTATGCGTCTATCTATCTGATTCCTCAGCGGATCGTCATGTGGTCGGCGGGCGTATCCTATTTTACGGAATCGCCGAATAAGAAGGAAGTGTTTAAAAAGGTTATCACCCATCCATGCATCATCGCCGTGTTCATCGGCATGTTCTTAATGCTGACCCAGATTCAGCTGCCGGGCGTCGTAAGCCGCAGCGTGAAAAGCCTGGGCGGCTGCAATACGGCGATGACCATGATGCTGATCGGCCTGATCCTGGCCGACGCCGGGGTCAAGAATATGGTCAATAAGATCACGGTGATTTTCTCTGTGATCCGGCTGCTGGCAATCCCGCTGGCCGTGATGATCGGGTGCCGGCTGTTTCATGTGGATTCCACGGCGGCAGGCCTTTCCGTCGTCCTGGCGGCGATGCCGGCCGGTTCCACGACGGCGATTTTGGCCGCCAAATATCACGGCGACGAGGTTTTTGCTTCCCAGTGTGTGGTGCTGACGACAATCCTGTCGATGGCGCTTCTGCCGGTGTGGTGCATCGTGCTGAGCCGGGTGTTCTGACGCGGTTCATTTGCCGGGAGACCCGCTGATGGGTTTGAAGCGGCGTTCGAAGCGGATGATGATAGACAGAATCATATAAAATTCATAGCAATATATATATTTTACTTATGAGAATATTTACGCTATAATACTCTCATAAAAGAGGAACGGAAGTAAAGGAGGGTATTTCAAAATGAGCGTGGACAGAGAAAATGAGATCAAAGCGGCGCAGGAAAAGTTCGGAGAGCTGATCCGGTCGGAGTTTGACCGCATCGAGCGGATGAAGGCGGATCAGGAGGTCACGGATTTTGACAAACTGGACAAGATCGTTGTCGGCGTCCTGCCCGGCGACGGCATCGGTCCGATCATCATGAAGCAGGCTTTGCGGGTTCTTAATAACCTGCTGGAGCCGGAGATTGAAAGCGGCCGCATCGAGCTGCGCCAGATCGAGGGTATGACCATCGAGAACCGCGCGGCGAAGCTTCAGAGTCTTCCCGACGATGTTTTTGAGGAGATCAAGAAGTGCAATGTCCTGATCAAGGGGCCCATGGTCACGCCGAGGGCCGGCGAGCCCTGGCCCAACTTAGTCAGCGCCAACAGCCTGCTGCGCCGCGGTCTGGAATTATTCGCGGCGGTTCGTCCGATCCGCATCCCGGAGAAGGGAATCGACTGGACCTTTTTCCGCGAGAACATCGAGGGCGAGTATATCTGGGGCAATAAGGGCATTCAGGTCAACGATGATCTGGCGGTGGATTTCAAGGTTCAGACCAGCCAGGGCAGCGAACGCATCGCCAGAATGGCCTTTGACTATGCGAGAAAGAACGGCAAGAAGAACGTAACCATTGTCACCAAGGCCAACATTGTGAAGCTGGCTGACGGCAACTTCATTAAGGCGGTCCGCAAGGTGGGCGAGGAGTATCCTGAGATCGAGATTCAGGAGAGACTGGTGGACGCCATGGCGGCCAAGATGATGGATCCGCAGTTCAACGCGGGGATCGAGGTTATCGTTCTGCCCAATCTCTACGGCGATATCGTCACCGATGTGGCGGCCGAGCATCAGGGCGGCCTGGGAACGGCTTCCTCCTCCAACCTGGGAAATAAGTACGCCATGTTCGAGGCGATCCACGGCACGGCCCCGTATCTGATGAGCCACGGCCGCGGCGAGTACGCGGATCCCTGCTCCCTGATCCGGGCGGCGGGTATGCTGATGGCCCACATCGGCTACGCGGACCGGAAGGCGATATTGGATCAGGCGCTTGATATCTGCACGATCACCGAGCGGAAGAAAGTGGTTACCACTGATGTGGACGGCGCCAGCGCGGCGGAATTTACGGATTATCTGCTGGAGACGATTGACAGTTTGAAGAAGTAACGGAGGCAGAGGCTGGATGCTTCTGAAAAGAATACGCAGACCGCCCGGGAGAATAACATTTTCCCGGGCGGCCTGCGTGTTCGCGCCTTCAGGCCTGTGCGTTTGCGCTGTCCTTGACATTTCCCGGAGGGCTTACTATAATTGACAACAGAAAACGATCCGGAAACGCAGGCCGCTGCCGATGTACCCTGCGACTGTACGCGAACGGAGAAAGACGAGGTTAAGGTTATGAGGATACGGATCACGGCGGACAGCACCTGCGACCTGACGCCGGAGCTGGTTCAGAAGTATGGGATTACGATCACGCCCCTGACGGTGAACTGTGCGGGGACGAGCTATAAGGACGGTGTGGATATCTCTCCGGATGAACTTTATGCGAAGATTAACGCCAGCGGGCAGCTTGGCTCCACGGCGGCGGTGAACGTCCAGGAATATCTGGATGTGTTCGGGGGGCTTCTTGCGGAGTGCGACGCCATTGTCCATTTCACGATCAGTGCGGAGATGTCGTCCTGTTATCAGAACGCGTGCCTGGCGGCGGAAGAGCTGGGGAATGTCTATGTGGTGGACAGTCGGAATCTGTCCACAGGCATCGCCCTCCTGGTGCTGGACGCCTGCGATCTGGCGGCGGCCGGCGTGGCCGCGGAGGAGATCAAGAAGACGCTGGACGCCCGGAAGGAGAAGCTGGATGTGAGCTTCCTTGTAAGTACGCTGGATTATCTGCGGAAAGGCGGACGCTGCACGGCATTGGCAGCGCTTGGGGCCAATCTTTTAAAGCTTCATCCCTGTATCTATGTGAAGGACGGAGTCATGGACGTAGGACGGAAATACCGCGGCGCCATGGGCCGCTGCCTGACCACATATGTGAAGGATCAGCTGGGAGACGTTTCCACGGTGGATACGAGGAGAATTTTTATCACTGATTCCGGCATCGACCAGGAGATCCGCGACGCGGTGGAGAAGACGGTGCGGGAACTGGTGCCTTTTGAGGAGATCATCCATACGAGGGCAGGCTGCACGGTGTCCTGCCACTGCGGGCCGGGGACGCTGGGAATCCTGTTTTACCGGAAATAAATAGGGAGAGACGGGCGGAACCCTGAGAAAGCGGAGGTGATCCCATGGATTTTCGGGAAATGACCTATATAACCACGGTGGCGGACTGCGGCAGCATCACGGCGGCGGCTAAGAAACTTTATATTTCCCAGCCTTCTTTGAGCTATATCGTCTCCAAAGTGGAGCAGGACATGGGCGTGAAGCTGTTCGAGCGGAAAAATTATCCGCTGACGCTGACCTACGCCGGGGAGAAATACGTCGAGACAGCCAGGAAGATCCTTGCGTTTTCCGGCAACCTGCGGCGGGAGCTTGTGGATATCGGCGGAGGAGAGAAGGGGAGGATCAGCATCGGTATTCCCACGGAGCGGGCCGGGTATATGCTGCCGGAGGCGCTTAAGCGTTTTAAACAGCGTTTTCCGGGCATCGAAGTGCAGCTTTATGAGGCCAATTCCGATAACCTTCTGGAGCTTCTTCGGAAGGATGAGATTAATTTCTATATCATCCCCAGGAGCCGGGCAGAGCTGCCGGAGGGCGTGAAGGCGGAGCTGATTTACAGGGAGAAGCTGTATCTGGTGGCCGGGCCGGGGGTGATCACGCCGGACAAGCTGAAAGAAGGCGGCGGTCAGGCAGTGAATCTCGGAAAGCTTAGAGAGGAGCCGTTCATTCTGCTGAAGAAAGGGCACGCGATCCGCAAGAAGGCGGACTCACTTCTGAAGCGCCACAGGATTGCTCCGGGACGCGTCATGGAGGTATCCAGCTGTATCTCCGCGGTTCAGCTGGCGGACGCGGGGCTTGGTGTAACCATCGTGCCGGAGCGGGCCGTGAAAGTGCTGGGCGGAACGGAGCGGTTCTGCTGCTACCAGTATGCGGACGAACCGGATACCTGGGACGTAAACGCGGTCTATAAAGAGGACGCTTATCTGGACCGTGCGGAGCGGCATCTGATCGATCTGCTGAAGGAAGTGTTCGGCGGGGACAGGCGTGCGAATACGGCTTCGGCGGATGACAGGGGAGCTGGGGTATGATATAATAGCGAGGAAAGCGTCGATGACGCATGCGTCAATCGGGATTTGACGAGCATCACCATCTCAAACGGCAGAAAACAGTCGGTCTGCCGCTATGAGAAAGTTCGGAAAGGAGTTAAGGTTTATGAAGATTTATGTAAATGCGAACGCGGGCTTTGACGGCAACGGAAGCGAGGAGAGGCCCTACCGCCGCATCAGCGAGGCGGCAAGGACGGCGCGGCCGGGAGACGAGGTGCTGGTAGCGCCGGGCGTCTACCGGGAGTATGTGGATCCGCAGAATGCGGGACATGAGGATGCGCGGATTGTGTACCGGAGCGTGGAGCCGCTGGCGGCGGTGATCACCGGCGCGGAGGAGCTGACCGGATGGAAGCCGTATGAGGGAACCACCTGGACGGCCAGCGTGGACAATTCGGTTTTCGGCGCTTACAATCCCTACACGACCTATGTCTACGGCGACTGGTATTTCGCGGGGCGCAGCCGGCACACCGGGGCCGTCTACCTGAACGATCAGGCGCTCTACGAGGCGCAGTCCCTGGAGGAATGTCTTGCCGGCGAGGTCTATCCGTCTTCCTGGAATCCGGAGGCGTCCCGGTACAAATGGTTCGCCGTGCAGCAGGACGGCAGGACTGTATTCTACGCCAATTTCCAGGGCGCGGATCCGAATCAGGAGAAGGTGGAGATCAATGTCCGGCGGGAGTGCTTTATGCCTTCGAAGACCGGCGTCGGTTATATCACGGTCAGCGGCTTTACGGTGACGAAGGCGGCCACTACCTGGGCGCCGCCGGCAGCTTATCAGGACTGCATGATCGGGCCCCACTGGTCTAAGGGCTGGATCATTGAGGACTGCGACATTTCCAACAGCAAATGCGCCGGCATCGGCCTGGGCAAATACCTGGATCCGGACAACGACCATTATTTTACATACAAGCATCTGAAGAGTCCGACCCAGATGGAGCGCGACGCGGTCTGCCGCGGCCAGTA
>CANRHU010000033.1 GCA_947630485.1 uncultured Lachnospiraceae bacterium | reverse complement strand
AAGCGCTGATCTCCGATGATACGCAGATGACGCTGTTTACAGCGAACGGGCTCTTAATGGGAAGTACCAGGGGAGCGATGCGCGGGATAGGCGCGGCTCCGCACGCATATGTCGGGAACGCGTATCTTGACTGGCTTCGTACCCAGGAGATGTCTTTTGAGAAGGCAAGGGCGCAGCTTGGCGCCGGAGGCATCATGGGCGGAAGCGTTTCCTGGCTGTGCGATGTGCCTGAACTTTACAGCAGCCGCGCGCCGGGCATTACCTGCATGTCGGCGCTTCACGCGATCCGGAAAGGCGGCGAGGCCCAAAACAGCAGCAAGGGCTGCGGGGGCGTGATGCGGGTGGCGCCGATGGGGCTGATAGATTATCACGGTACGCCGATCAAGGTGATTGACGAGGAGGGCGCGAAGATCGCCGCGATTACCCATAAGCATTCTCTCGGGTATATGCCGGCCGCGATGCTGACGCATATCATCAGCAGGCTTGTGTACCCGGAGAAGGACGGACCGGCTGCCGCGCAGCAGACAGAGGCAGCGCAGCAGGCGCAGGCAGCGCATCCGGGCGGGGAGACGCCGCAGACAGAGGCCGCGCGGCAGGCGCAGGCCCCGAATCTTAAGCAGATCGTCCTGGAAGCGCGGGATACCGTCGCCTCTATCTATGCGGACGACGCTCACATAAAAGAACTGACCGATATCATTGACCGGGCCGTCCGCCTTTCGGAGAATGACAGGCCGGATCTGGAGAATATCCATCAGCTCGGCGAGGGCTGGGTCGCCGAAGAGACCCTGGCGATTGCGGTTTACTGCGCCCTGCGTCATCAGGATGATTTTTCGGCCGGAGTGATCGCGGCGGTGAACCACAGAGGCGACAGTGATTCCACCGGAGCGGTCACCGGCAATATCCTTGGCGCGCTTTTGGGCTATGAGGCGATTGAGGAGAAATGGAAACGGAACCTGGAGCTTTCGGATGTGATCCTGGAGATGGCCGGCGATCTGTGCCGCGGCTGCCAGATGAGTGAGTATGGTCATTATCGTGATCCGGACTGGGAAAGAAAGTATATTGAAATGCGGTGGAAGGATGAGAACGCCGCGGCGCCCGGTGTGCCTGCGGTGAAGTTTGAGGCTGTGAAAGGCGACATCACGAAGGATCATGGGGTGACCGCAATCGTAAACGCGGCGAATAACAGTCTTTTGGGCGGAGGGGGCGTAGACGGCGCGATCCACCGGGCGGCAGGGCCAAAGCTCCTTTGGGAGTGCAGAAAACTTCACGGCTGCAGAACCGGCGAGGCGAAGATTACCGGAGCTTATCGGCTGCCGTGCCGGAACGTGATCCATACGCCCGGTCCCGTCTGGAACGGCGGGTCGGCGAAAGAGGCAGAGCTTCTGGCTTCCTGTTACCGCTCCTGTATGCAGCTGGCGCTGGACCATGGGATTCGCAGCATCGCGTTCCCGTCCATTTCCACCGGAGCCTACGGCTATCCGCTTGCGGAAGCGGCCGGGATTGCCGTCCGCACGGTGAAACAGTTCACAGCGGAGCATCCGGGGGCCTTTGATCTTGTCAAGTGGGTGCTTTTTGACGATGAGACGTTTCGCGTCTATGAGGATGAACTGATGCGCTGGAAGGTGTCGGAGCTGGCGCAGTCGCCGGCGTATTATGAGATCAACCGGATTCTGGGGGATGGCGGGCTTGCGTGAGAGAAGCATTTTGGAGCCCGGCCTGGAGGTTTTGTGAACGCGGCGGCGTGAAGCTGTCCGGCCGATAGGTCTGCCATAAGAGCCTGTCAATAAGAAGGCGGCGGGGAGGATGAAATGCGTGAACTGATCGAACTGACCGGCATGGTATTAAAATCCACCTCGGTGGGAGAATATGATAAGCGGCTGGTGATTCTGACCCGGGAGCGGGGCAAGATCACGGCCTTCGCACGGGGCGCGAAGCGCCCCGGAAGCAGACTTATGGGGCCCAGCCGGCCGTTTGCCTTCGGGACATTTAAGCTCTATGAGGGGCGGGAGGCGTATAATCTGCAGGACGCGGAGATCAGCCGGTATTTTGAGGAGCTGACGGCGGATGTGGAGGCGGCCTGCTACGGGCAGTATTTCCTGGAATTCGGGGATTACTATTCGCGGGAGAATCTGGACGGGTCGTCCATGCTGCTTCTGATCTATCAATCGCTGCGGGCGCTTTTGAAGCCCGGCCTGTCTGACCGGCTGGTGCAGCGGGTGTTTGAGCTGAAGGCGATGGTGATCGGCGGGGAGTATACGGAGAAACCGCCGGCCGCGGTCAGCGAATCGGCGGCTTACGCGTGGGAGTATGTGGTGTGGAGCCCGATCGAGAAGCTGTATACGTTTGCGCTGTCGGAGCCGGTGCTGGAGGAGTTTGCGAAGTGTGTGGAGATGAATTTGCGGCGGTATGTGGACAGGGAGTTTCAGTCGCTTCGGATTCTGGAGACGCTGAGGGGGGATGCGTCTTAGGGAGAGGGCGCGCGATTTGTGATAGTCGTGAAGGGGACGCGCAGGGACCACAGTCCGCATGAGGTTCAGGTTTGCTTGCGGGAAAATTCGGATTCACAGCGATTTGTTAAGGGCATCACGAAAAATGGACAACTCGCTTCGCTCGGACAGGTTCATTTTTCGTGATAACACAAATCACTGCTCGTCTCGAATTTTTAGCCGCTCGCAAAATTCACCTCGTGCGGACTGTGGTCTTTGCGCTGTGGTTTCGCGGGCTGTGAGTAAAGGGCGGGAGGTATAAAATTGCGGGGAGGTATTGAAAATAAGGGAAAATCATGGTATACTGCGGGCTGAACGCTTTGGCGGTTCGGGAGAGCGATACCTAGGAGAACGATGCCTGAGAGGTGTATTAGAGAACGGCGCGTAAGAGAATGATGCATAAGGGAACTGAAATGTGAGCAGGTTACATAGTGGCATTTTTATCACATGACAGGAGGGACTTATGCGGAAGAACGAGAGCGCGGGGGATCGGGAGTATGCGGGGAACGGCGGAAAAAGGGCCGCTGGCAGCGTGGGAAGGTCCGTGTCAGGAGCGGGAAGAAACGCCGGAAGTGAAAGGGCCGTGGCGGAAGCGGGAAGAAACGCTGAAAGTGAAAGGACCGTGACGGGGGCGGGAAGGATTGCCGTGACGGGGCTTGCGGTGATAGTCGTGGCTGCGATGTTTCTTCTGACGGGCTGCGGCGTCGGCGGGGGAGCGTTCCCTGCTGACAGGAGCGTGATTTATATCGCGAAGGACGGCGGAATTTATACGGCGCTTTGCGGTACTTATGATGAAGCGAAGGATTATTACAGCGAGGAAGAGCTGACCGCCCGCGTTGAGGAAGAGGTGGCGGCTTACAATGCGGAGCATCCTGCGGACGCGCGGCAGGCACGATCAACGGGCGCTGGACAGACGGATGCGCGGCAGACGCGCGTGCGGCAGGCAGGTTCGGAATGGATGGGTCTGCGGCGGCAGGATGAGGCGGTCGCGGTGGAAAAGGTTCACCTGGGAGACGGAACCGCCAGTGTGGTTCTGCGATATTCGGACGCGGCGGATCTGATAGATTTCACGGAAGCATCCCAGGATGTGGACAATCACACGGAAAAGCTTTCCGTAACAACAATCGGCGAGGGCCTGCCGAAAGATGCGGATGCGGGTGAGAAATGGATTGACGCGAAGCGGAATGATCCGGTGACGCCGGAGCAGATTCGACGTCGGATAGACCTGCATCTGATTGCGGTAGCCGGGCCGGTCACGGTTCAGACCGAGAAGCGCATTCTCTATTACAGCGGGGCGGTGAGTCTGCTGGATCCGTACACGGCGCAGGTGACGGATGGGGATGCGTATATTGTATATAAATAGAGCGGTACTGTGAAGACTGCATATGATTATCCCCGACAGCTTTAGACTGTTTTGGGAAGACGCCGAGGGTTCATCCGGCGTCAAAAGGGTATGTCTGAACGATCACATAAATTTATAGAAAAGGCAGGGTAATTATTATGGAAAAGACAATGGACAAGATCGTAGCGCTGGCCAAATCCAGAGGTTTCGTCTATCCGGGCTCCGAGATCTACGGCGGCCTGGCCAACACCTGGGATTACGGCAATCTTGGCGTGGAGCTGAAGAATAATGTGAAGAAGGCATGGTGGCAGAAATTCGTCCAGGAGAGCCCCTACAACGTGGGCGTGGACTGCGCGATTCTGATGAATTCCCAGACCTGGGTAGCGAGCGGCCATCTGGGCGGATTTTCCGATCCGCTCATGGACTGCCGCGCCTGCCATGAGCGGTTCCGCGCGGATCAGCTGATCGAGAATTACATGAAGGAGAAGGGAATTGTTCCGGACGAGGCCGTGGACGGCTGGACCCAGGAGCAGATGAAGCAGTATATCGAGGATCAGAACATCTGCTGCCCCAGCTGCGGCAAGCATGATTTCACCGATATCCGTCAGTTCAACCTGATGTTCAAGACCTTCCAGGGCGTGACCGAGGATGCGAAGAATACGGTCTATCTGCGCCCGGAGACGGCCCAGGGCATTTTCGTGAACTTCAAGAATGTCCAGAGGACGTCCCGCAAGAAGATCCCGTTCGGCATCGCCCAGATCGGCAAATCCTTCCGCAACGAGATCACGCCGGGCAATTTCACGTTCCGTACCAGGGAGTTCGAGCAGATGGAGCTGGAATTCTTCTGCGAGCCGGACACGGATCTGGAGTGGTTCGCCTACTGGAAGCAGTACTGCATCGACTGGCTGCAGACCCTGGGCATCAGGCCCGAGGAGATGCGGGTGCGCGACCATGACCCGGCAGAGCTGGCCTTCTACAGCAAGGCCACATCCGACATCGAGTTTCTGTTCCCCTTCGGCTGGGGCGAGCTCTGGGGCATCGCGGACCGCACCAACTACGATCTGACCCGCCACCAGGAGACCTCCGGCCAGGATCTGACCTATTTTGACGACGCGAAGAATGAGAAATATATCCCCTTCGTCATCGAGCCGTCCCTGGGAGCCGACCGCGTGACGCTGGCGTTCCTCTGCGCCGCCTACGACGAGGAGGAGATCGGCGAGGGCGACGTGCGCACGGTGCTTCATTTCCATCCGGCTATCGCTCCGGTGAAGGTGGGCGTGCTGCCGCTTTCAAAGAAGCTGAACGAGGGTGCGGAGAAAATCTACACCGACCTGTGCAGATATTTCAACTGCGAGTTCGACGACCGCGGCAATATCGGCAAGCGCTACCGCCGCCAGGATGAGATCGGCACGCCGTTCTGCGTGACCTACGATTTCGATTCCGAGAACGATCAGGCGGTGACGGTCCGCGACCGCGATACGATGGAGCAGGTGCGGGTGCCGATCGCGGAGCTTAAGGATTATCTGGAGGAGAGAATCCGGTTCTGATGGGAATCTGCCGGGCATGGAGAAATTGATTCCGGAGCCGGCGGCAGGTTGGCAGAACGTTAAAGAAGCAAACTCGCGCGGGATGACTGTATGGACTGCAGCCGGCCTGCGCGGGTTTTCTGTATTTCCATGCGAACAACGCGCCAGTGACGCTTTGTTCGTATTACGTCAGTTTTCCGACTATAATAGAGGTGTCCAGCCACTATTAAGAGAAAGGAAAGGTGATTTTATGGCGAATAAAGCCAATGATTTAGCTCACACGAAATGGATGTGCAAGTATCACATTGTCTTCACACCTAAGTATAAACAAAAAGTAATTTATAATCAACTGAAAGATGATATAAGAGATATATTGAAATAACTGTGTGCTTATAAGGGAGTGGAGATCATAGAAGGATATCTGGTGCCGGATTATATGAATGAAGCCACTATAAGGAAGTACATACAAGATCGAGAGAGAAACGATATTATGAAAGACAAACTGAGTGTGAAAAAGTACGCCGCCTATCGGGACTGGCAGTCGCCCCTGGGCGGTGGCTTCCTCCTGGAAACGGACGCTGACAGGTGGGCCCGGGAGCGCACATTGGAGCTGGTGGATACCGTGCGGTATGCGAAGGAGCTGCCATGACCGTGACCCTTGCCATCCTGTGCGGCTTCATACTGGATATTCTGTTGGGTGACCCGGTCATCCCCCATTTTCCCCATCCGGTGGTCGTTATGGGGAAGGCCATTTCCCAATTGGAAAAGCGCCTGCGCCGCTGGTTTCCGGTCACATTAAGGGGCGAATTGACGGCGGGAGCGGTCCTGGCGGCCGTGCTGCCTCTGGGCACGTTGGCCGTCACTGGCCTGGTCTGCTGGGGCGGGGCGGCCATCCATCCGGCGTTGGGTTTCTTCTTTCAGACCCTGTGGTGCTGGCAGGCCCTGGCCCTGCGGGACTTGGCCAAGGAGAGCCGGAACGTATACGACGTGCTCCGCACTGATGATTTGTCCGCTGCTCGAAAGGCGGTGGGGCGCATCGTGGGACGGGACACGGAGAACCTCTCCGCGCAGGGCGTCGTCAAAGCCGCCGTGGAGACCGTGGCGGAGAACTTCTCTGACGGTGTGCTGACCCCGCTGTTTTATTTGCTCCTTGGCGGCGCGCCCCTGGCCATGGTCTACAAAGCAATCAACACCATGGACAGCATGGTGGGGTATAAAAATGAGCGGTATTTATACTTCGGGCGGGCCGCAGCAAAGCTGGACGACGCCGCTAACTACGTTCCGTCCCGGCTGGCGGCGCTCATCTGGATCGCTGCGTCGGGGCTCACAGGCTACGACATGGCCGGGGCCTGGCGGATATGGCGGCGGGACCGGCGGAAACATGCCAGTCCCAATTCCGCCCAGTGCGAGTCCGCCTGTGCCGGGGCGCTGGGGCTGCGGCTGGCGGGACCGGCCAGCTATTTCGGAAAGGTATATGATAAGCCATACATCGGGGATGATACACGTCCCCCGGAACCGGAGGATATCCTGCGAGCTGACAGGATGCTGTCTGCCGCAGGCTGTCTGGCGGCAGTGCTGGGGCTTATCCTGCGGATTTGTATTGCGAGGTGAGAGAGCATGACGGGTGCCCACGGCGGCGATTGGGCCGGATTTGAACAGGAATATGGGACGCTGCCCCTGGATTTCTCCGCCAGTATCAGCCCCCTTGGGGTGCCGGAGGGCGTGTGCCGGGCGATCTGCGGCGCCGCGGCCCGTGCGGATCGATATCCCGATCCAAGCTGCCGGGCTCTCCGGGCGGCCATTGGGGAAAAAGAGGGTGTTCCGGTGAAAAATATCCTCTGCGGCAACGGCGCGGCGGAGCTCATCTATCGGGCCGTGCTGACCCGGAAGCCCAAACGGGCTCTGGTGACGGCCCCGTCCTTCTCGGAATATGAGGCGGCGCTGAACACCGTTGGGTGCCAGATCGCATACCACACTCTGCGCCGGGAGAGGGGCTTTGTCCCGGACGAGACCATCCTGGAGGATATCGCCGGGATGGATATGGTGTTTTTATGTCAACCAAACAACCCCACCGGTGTATCTGTCCCCATGCCACTGCTGCTGCGGGTGCTGGAGTGGTGCCGTGCCGCGGGGGTATTGCTGGTGGCGGACGAGTGCTTCGTGGATCTGATGGATGAGCCGAAGGCCCACACCCTGGCCGGCGAGTTGGCCAGTGGGAGCGGGCTGCTCATTCTAAGATCATTCACAAAGCTGTACGCCATGGCGGGGATACGGCTGGGGTATTGCCTCAGCACCGACGGGGCGTTTCTGGAGGCCATGGCCGCCGGGGGGCCGCCATGGTCCGTGTCCGAGCTGTCCCAGACGGCGGGACTGGCGGCCCTGGAGGAGACGGCCTATGCCGGTCAGGTCCGGGCGCTGGTTCGGGACCAGCGGCCAAAGCTCAAGGCGGCGCTGGAAGGGTTGGGCCTTTCGGTCATACCCGGCGAGGCCAATTATCTGTTGTTTCAAAGTCACGTTGATCTGGCCGCGCCTCTGGCCCGGCAGGGTATCCTTTTGCGGGGCTGCGGCGGTTTCCGGGGCCTGGACGGATCCTGGTACAGGGCTGCGGTGCGCACAGGGCAAGACAACGAGAGACTCATCAAAGCGATCAGGGAGGCGCTTGCTCATGGCTAAATGTATCATGATTCAGGGCACCATGTCCGGCGCGGGCAAGAGCTTGCTGTGCGCCGCGCTGTGCCGCATCTTCCGGCAGGATGGTCTGCGGCCCGCGCCCTTCAAAAGCCAGAACATGGCTCTCAACAGCTATGTGACCCGGGACGGTCTGGAGATGGGCCGGGCCCAGGTGATGCAGGCTCAGGCTGCCGGGGCGGAGCCGGACGTGCGGATGAATCCTATCCTCCTTAAACCCTGCAGCGATATTGGCAGCCAGGTGATCGTCAACGGCGAGGTCCGGGGCCAGATGCCAGCGGCAGAGTACTTCCGCTATAAAACAAAGCTCATCCCGGATATCCTGGCCGCCTATGAGAGCCTGGCCGTGGAATATGACGTGATCGTCATCGAAGGGGCGGGTAGCCCCGCGGAGATCAATCTGCGGGAAAACGACATCGTGAACATGGGCTTGGCGGAGCTTGTAAATGCGCCGGTGCTGCTGGTAGGCGACATCGATCCGGGGGGCGTTTTTGCTCAGCTTTACGGAACAGTGGCGTTGCTGCAGCCGGAGGAGCGCTCCCGTGTCAAGGGGCTCGTCATCAATAAGTTCCGCGGCGACGTGGAGATCCTCCGCCCGGGACTTGGGATGCTGGAACAGCTCGCCGGTCTGCCTGTACTGGGGGTGGTGCCGTATATGCGCCTGGACGTGGACGACGAGGACTCCCTGGCTCCAAGCCTTCGGGAGAGGATCGTCCACAAGCCCCTGGATATCGCGGTGATACGCCTGCCGCGCATCTCCAACTTCACCGATTTCGGACCCCTTGAGGCTCACCCGCTCCTGGGGGTGCGGTATGTGGGCCGGCAGGCGGAGCTGGGCACGCCGGATATGCTCATCCTGCCCGGAATCAAGAGCACCGTGAGCGATCTTCTCTGGCTGCGCCAGTCCGGGTTGGAGACAGCGATCCTGCGTCTGACGGAGAGAGACACCCCGGTGCTGGGCGTTTGCGGCGGGTATCAGATGTTGGGCCGCTCCCTCGCTGACCCTTCCGGCACGGAGGGCGGCGGAGCGGAGCCGGTTCAGGGCATGGGCCTGCTGCCGGTGGATACGGTGTTTGACGCGCAAAAGACCCGCACCCGCGTCCGGGGCACGGTGCTGGCCGGCCCCATGGCGGGCGCTTCGGTAGATGGATATGAGATACACACCGGCCGAACGACGGCGTGCGGGCCTGCTTTCTGCCTGCTGGACACCGGGCGTGCGGATGGCTGTTCGAATGGCAGCGTCTGCGGCACCTATCTGCACGGCCTGTTTGACACCGGCGAGGCAGTGGATGCCTTGGCCCGGGCGCTGTGTGAGAGGAAGGGTCTGGACTATACAGCCGCCGCCGTGGTTGACCGGGAGGAACAGCTGGACAGGCAGTACGACATCCTGGCGGATACCGTGCGCCGCGCCCTGGATATGGAGACGGTATACAAGATATTGAGGGGAACGGCATGATCCATTTTTATTGGGGGCGATGGCAAAGGAAAGACCACCGCCGCCATGGTCCGAAAAGGCGGCAGCACTGTCGCCGCCGCCATATGCAATGTCCTGTTCTATACCGCCGCCGGGACACTGGATCCCGGAAAGCGGTAAGTAAAAACAGTTGGCTGATCTGAAACAAGACTTTGCGAGCCATGGCCCATTGGATGCGTAAACATTCAGATTGCCTTATCGCTCTTCCTGTGCTATACTGATCTTGTCAGTATTTCATATATCTAAGGATCTGTTTTCATCCGGATCGTTCTCCGGCGGATTCCATGAAGGTGTACGGTTAAAAAAGCAGGATTATTTATAGTGCAGAGGAGGAGTTGTATGGGCATAATCAACACAGAAGTTAACGCGATGCTGGAGAGGCCGGCTATCTTTGCCGACCTGGTCAACGGCCTGCTCCATGGGGGCGAACAGGTGCTGAAACCGGAGGATTTGACGCCGCTTCCGCTTCGGTACGGGGTGATCGTGGAGGAAGACGGCCGCAGAAAGGCGGTTGAGAGGACAGGCGATGTGCGGATGAGGGCGGAAAATGATGTCTATTCGGTTACATTCTTCGATGAGACACAGGCAAAGGTGGATTATGGGATGCCGGTTCGGAATATGCTCTACGATGCCCTGGAATATCGCCGTCAGGTTCAGGAGATGGAGAAAGGGCACCGGGAGAGAAGGGAGCTGAAAAGTCCGGAGGAGCTGCTGCCGTTTGTGGCGGACTACCGGCTGAACATCATCCCGGTCAGGGCGATAAAAGAGCCCGAAAACTACAAAAGCTGTTTACACACATTTTTTATATGCTAAGACTTAATGAGGATAAAGAGAAGCTGTATGAGTATGTGAGCAGCCATCGGGAAGAACTGGACCAGATGGACAGAGTGGAGATGGCTGCGGCGTTTGCGATGCTTGGGGAGCAGAAGCGGTTAAAGAAGCTGGTAGGTCAACAGAAGAAGAGCGGGGAGGAGATAGGTATGTGCAAGGCGATTGATGATCTGATACTGGATGGGGAGAAACGGGGAGAAGAGCGAGGAGAGAAACGCGGGCGCGAACAGGGTGAGCGGATTGGCGAGAAACGCGGTGAAAAACGCGGCCAGGAGCGTTTGGCACGATTGATCGTCGTGCTGTCAGAGAATCACAGGGATGACCTGATTATCAAAGCGGCTTCGGACAGTGCCCTGCGCAGGAAGCTTTTCAGGGAATATAATATCTGAGGTCTGATCAGTTTCGTTTTTTTCTGATCGCGATTCATGCGGACCGCCGGAAAGCTGGTGTGTTTCGGCAGCTGCGGATCATTTCTTATCCGCGTATCTGCTGCGGGGATTTCCATGAAATTTGAAAAGCGTTGTGAAAAAGGTGTACCATGTCACGAAAAGATTCTGTATTTTCGGCAAAAAAATCATGGAGAAAATTTACGCGTGAGGGCGTGAGGGCCCGGAAGATCCGGCGCGTCTGTATCGCGGCGCTTACTCTGGAGGCGGCGGTACTGTTTTATCAGCACGGCGGCACGGATTTCTTCGCGCTGCGCGCGGAAAGCGAGAGCAGCCAGTGGATGAGTCCGGCCGGGGATGGGGGTGGGTACGGCGGTCTCATGGAGGAAATCTTTGGTTTCCGGCTGCGGCTGCGGGACGGGGCCGTCGAGTTCTACCGGCAGGAGGAGAACGTCGGGGAGACGAATCCTGGAGCTGGGGCGGGTGAGTCGCATTCACCTTCCGGCTGTTCTGATGAACATATTATCCACTATGAAACAAAATAATTCAACAGGAAAAATCCGCCGAAACCTCTTGCTATAATCCATCCGATACGCTATAATGCTTCCATTGAGTTTTCTGCTGCATCATACATATCATTTGCCGCGGGGACGCAGGCCGGCCGCAGCGGACGGATTCCCGTCCGGGTAAAGCGGATGGATTTCCGCCCGGACGCAGTGGGCTGATTTCCGCCCGGGCGCAGCAGGCGGCGCGGGCCGCGGCGCACAAAAAGGACAGGTGGATACCCATGGAAAAGAGAGAACAGTTATATGAAGGCAAGGCGAAGAAGGTTTTCCTGACGGACGATCCGGATCTGCTGATCGTATCTTACAAGGACGATGCGACCGCGTTTGACGGCCAGAAGAAGGGCACGATCGTAGGCAAGGGCGCGATCAACAACCGCATGACCAATCACATTTTCAGGCTCCTGGAGAAGAAAGGTGTTCCGACCCATCTGGTCGAGGAGCTGAACGACCGCGAGACACTGGTGAAGAAGGTCGAGATCGTACCGCTTGAGGTCATCATCCGCAATTTCTCAGCCGGAAGCTTCGCCAAGAAGCTGGGTATGGAGGAAGGAATCAAACTGGCTTGTCCAACGCTGGAATTCAGTTATAAGAACGATGACCTGCATGATCCGTTTATCAACAGCTACTACGCGCTGGCCCTGAATTTGGCGACCCAGGAGGAGATTGATGCGATCACGAAGTACGCTTTTACGGTCAATCAGGTGATGCGGGAGTATTTTGCAGGCCTTGGCATCGAGCTGATCGATTTCAAGATCGAGTTCGGACGTTATCACGGGCAGATCATCCTGGCTGACGAGGTGTCCCCGGATACCTGCAGGCTCTGGGATAAGGAGACCCATGAGAAGCTGGACAAGGACCGCTTCCGCAGAGATCTGGGCAACGTGGAGGACGCGTACCAGGAAGTGTTCCGCAGACTGGGAATCCAATAGGGGTGTGTGGCAGACCGGCGAAGGTGGTATCAGACCATGGAAATGGAAAATATCTGGAACTCGGACGATAAGCTGCACGAGGAGTGCGGCATCTTCGGAATGTATGATTTAGATGGTGGAGAAGTCGCCTCCACCATCTATTATGGTTTATTTGCCCTGCAGCACCGGGGACAGGAGAGCTGCGGCATTGCGGTCAGCGATACCGAGGGCCCCAAGCATTCGGTCCGCGTCCACAAGGGAATGGGACTGTGCAATGAGGTGTTTCTGCCGGAGACGCTGGAGGCGCTTCACGGCAATATCGGCGTGGGCCATGTGCGGTATTCCACAGCGGGCAGCAGCACGCGGGAAAACGCGCAGCCGTTGGTTCTTAACTATATAAAAGGAACCCTGGCTCTGGCCCACAACGGCAATCTGGTCAACGTGCCGCAGCTTCGGCGGGAGCTGGCGTACACAGGGGCCATTTTTCAGACGACGATCGATTCGGAGGTCATCGCTTATCTCATCGCGCGGGCGCGGATCGGTTCGAAGAATGTGCAGGAGGCGGTGGCGAAGGCCATGAAGAAGCTGTCCGGCGCTTATTCGCTGGTGATCATGAGCCCGCGGAAGCTGATCGGTGCGAGGGATCCGTTTGGATTCAAACCTCTGTGCATCGGGAAAAAGGACAACGCCTATATCCTGACCTCGGAGACCTGCGCGCTGGCCACGATCGGGGCGGAGTTCATCCGCGACGTGGAGCCGGGAGAGGTGGTTGCGATCACAAAGGACGGCATTGAGTCGGACCGCAGCATGTGTTTTCCGGATGCGGGGCGGCAGGCGAGGTGCGTGTTTGAATATATTTATTTTGCGAGACCGGACACGGTCTTCGACGGCGTCAGCGTCTATCATTCCCGGATCTACGCGGGCCGTTGTCTGGCGAAGGATTCGCCGGTGGACGCGGATCTGGTGGTGGGCGTTCCGGAATCCGGCAATGCGGCGGCCCTTGGCTACGCGCTGGAATCCGGGATTCCCTACGGCACGGCCTTTGTGAAGAATACTTACGTGGGCCGGACTTTTATCAAACCCAAGCAGAGCAACCGGGTCTCGGCGGTGCGCGTGAAGCTGAACGTGTTAAAGGAGGCCGTGGAGGGCAAGCGGGTCATTATGATCGACGATTCCATCGTCCGCGGCACCACCAGCCATCAGATCGTGAGGATGCTTCGCGAGGCCGGGGCGAAGGAGGTGCATGTGAAGGTCAGTGCGCCGCCGTTTCTGCATCCCTGCTACTTCGGCACGGACATTCCGTCAGAGGAGCAGCTGATCGCCCACGGCAAGACCCTGGATGAGATCCGCTTCCTGATCGGCGCGGACTCCCTGTCTTATCTGCGGGTGGAGCGCTTAAAAGAAATGGCCGAGGGCCTGCCGATCTGCACCGCCTGCTTCACCGGCGATTACCCGATCGCGCCGCCCACGGAAGATATCAGAGGGGAATACCTGCGCTAGGCATAAGCAGTGCGTATGTACGGATACGTCAAGCCGCGTCGTGCTTGCACGTAAGCGGTCTGACGTATCCGTACATACATAGGGCGTAGCCCGTACAGCTCAAAAACCTGCGGTTTTTGAGCTGTGCACTGCGGAGCAGAAGGAACGCAGGAAGAAACGCGTCAAGCCGCGTCGTGCTTGCACAATTTATACATGGAGGTTTTCATGAACGACAGATATCAAAGCCCGCTTTCCGAGCGGTATGCCAGCAGGGAGATGCAGTACATTTTCTCCCCGGACAAGAAGTTTAAGACCTGGCGCAGGCTCTGGATTGCCCTGGCGGAGACCGAGAAGGAGCTTGGTCTTCCGATTACCCAGGAGCAGATCGACGAGCTGAAAGCCCATCAGGACGATATCAATTATGATGTGGCGAAGGAGCGGGAGCGCCTGGTGCGCCATGACGTCATGTCCCACGTCTACGCGTACGGACAGCAGTGCCCGAACGCCAAGGGCATCATCCATCTGGGAGCGACTTCCTGTTACGTGGGCGACAACACGGACATTATCATCATGACTGAGGCACTGCGCCTGGTGCGCGCAAAGCTTCTGAATGTGATGGCGGAGCTGGCCGCGTTTGCGGAGAAATATAAGGATCAGCCCACGCTGGCCTTCACCCATTTCCAGCCGGCCCAGCCCACGACCGTGGGGAAGCGGGCCACCCTGTGGCTTCATGATCTCTGCCTGGATTTGGAGGAGCTTGATCATGTCCTTGGGAGCATGAAGCTTTTGGGCTCCAAGGGAACCACGGGCACTCAGGCCAGCTTTTTGGAGCTGTTTGACGGCGACCATGAGAAATGCCGCCTGGCCGATCAGATGATTGCCCGCAAAATGGGTTTTGCGGAATGCTATCCGGTGTCCGGGCAGACGTATTCCCGCAAGATCGATACGCGGGTGGTAAATGTCCTGGCTCAGATTGCGCAGAGCGCGCACAAATTTTCCAACGATATCCGCCTTCTTCAGCATTTGAAGGAAGTGGAGGAGCCTTTTGAGAAGAACCAGATCGGCTCTTCGGCCATGGCCTATAAGCGCAATCCCATGCGCAGCGAGCGGATTGCGTCCCTGGCGAATTTTGTGATGAGCGATGTCCTAAACCCGATGCTTGTGGCCTCGACCCAGTGGTTCGAGCGGACGCTCGATGATTCCGCCAACAAACGCCTGAGTATTCCGGAGGGATTTCTGGCGGTGGACGGAATCCTGGATCTGTATCTGAATGTGGTGGACGGTCTGGTGGTGTATCCGAAGGTTATCGAGAAGCATTTCCGGGCGGAGCTTCCGTTCATGGCGACGGAGAATATCATGATGGACGCGGTGAAGGCGGGCGGCGACCGCCAGGAACTGCATGAGCGTATCCGGCAGCTGTCCATGGAGGCGGGCCGCAATGTAAAGGAGAAAGGCCTTGATAATAACCTTCTGGAGCTGATTGCGGCGGATCCCGCTTTCGGCCTTACGATGGACGATCTGAAAAAGACCATGGAACCGTCCCTGTATGTGGGGCGCGCGCCGAGACAGGTTGAGGAGTTTCTGGAGGAGATTGTGAGGCCCATTCTGGAAGTGAACCGGGAAGCGCTCGGCATGAAGGCGGAGATCAGCGTGTAGCGCGGCGCTCGGCCGGTTCGGCCGGACAGCCGTAGAGCGCATGGCCGGACAGCCGTAAAGCATACAGCCGGACAACTGCGGCGCTCGGCCGCAGACAGAAAACGACGGAATGGAGATACAGAGGGGACAGCAGGCGCTCCGGTGAAGGAGGGGAGTTTGCGATGGGTGAGTATGAATCATCGAAGCAGATGGAGGAGACGTGCGGCGGCTCTTTCCGGCAGCATGCAGATGCTGCCGGAACTGCGGACGAAAGTCCTGCCGCGCGGACGGAATGTCCTGACGGTCTCGCGCAGCGGGACCAAAGGCTGGAAGAGAGAAGACGGCAGGCTTCGGAAAAGCTTAAGAATGCGATTGCACGGGAACTTGCGGGGGAGAGTCCGGAGGAGACGAAGGCGGAAACGCTGCTTTGGAACGCGTTGATCCTCTATCAGGATGTATCCTTTGTAACCTCTAAGAACCTGCAGTTTACATATGCTATTCGTGGTTACGAGATGTTTGTCAGCAGGAAGGACAAATCCATCACCCGCTCTACCGTGAACCTGGCGTTTGGCATGGCTTTAAAGCTTCTCCGTGAGGACCTGCCGATCAGCGGGCCGAAGAAGCTGGGAACCTTCGGCGCCAGCTATCTCTATCCGATTTTTATCCGGATCGGCGTGATTCCTCCGGAAAAGACGAAGAAACGAAGACAGAAAAAATGAGAGCGGACCCGCGGGCCTGCTCTTTTTCGCTCCGGCCGGTTCCATTTTGCTTCCGCTTTGTCCGCGCCTGAATGAGAAGCCTGAATGGGAAAAGAAAATATCTGTAAATATCTGTGAAAAATTTCTGTAGACTATCGCAAAGTTTTTAAATCTGTGTTATACTAAATTGATATGTTATGGGCATTAAGAGGTGATAGTTCATGCTGAACGAGGAAAAGCTGAAACTGATGACAGGAATCGCTATGTTTGAGAAGGCAGAAGGAAAACGGCTGGCCCTCGTCAAACGGTACTATAAAGGCGACTATATCAGCCGGAATCTTTTGAAGGCGTTTCTGGGATATACGCTCTGCTGGGTGATCGGGCTCGCCATGGCCGCGGCGTGCAGCATCGAGGATATTCTTTCCATCGTAAGCCTTGGGGATATCTGGCAGTATGCGGTCGGATACGGCATGTGGTACGTGGCAGGCCTTGTCGTTTATCTGGTCATTGTATGTATAACATGTTTCCGAAGATACAGCTACGCGGCGCGGGGAATGAAGGTGTACACGGCCAAGCTGCGGCGTCTTGAGAAACGATATGAATTTCAGAACAGGACAAAAGAGCGGGGCAAGGAGGTTCGAAAGTCGTGACTGCGTTATGGGTATTTCGGGAAAAGTTGAAAAGTTTTTACGCAAGATTCGATGTGTATATCACTCCGTTTATTCGGTTTGTGTTCGGGTTTGTCACGTTCCATATGCTGAACAGCAATCTGGGAGCGATGGCCCGCTTAAATAGCGTCCTGGTGGAGCTGGTGCTGGCGCTGATCTGCAGCATCCTGCCTTACGGAGTGATGACGTTTCTGGCCGGGATCCTCCTGGTGGCCCACGTCAGCAGCATTTCCCTGGAGATGACGATGATCCTGGCGGTGTTTCTGCTGTTTGTGTTCGTGCTTTACAGCGGCCTGCAGCCCGAGGACAGCTATCTGCTGCTGCTGACGCCGATCTTTTTCCACCTGAAGATCCCGTATGCGATTCCGATCCTGGTAGGACTTTCCTGCGGGCTTTCTTCCGTGGCGGTGGTCTGCTGCGGTGTGGCCCTGTTCTATATTATGCAGTATATCCGGCAGAATATCGGCACGCTGAGCGGCGAGGCGACGCTCGGGATGGTGGAGCAGCTGGCCCAGATCGTCAAGACGCTGCTTTCCAACCGGCTGATGGTGGTGATGATGGCCACCTGCGCGGTCGGAATCCTGGCGGTATATCTGATCCGCCGTCTTCCGGTCAATTTTGCCTGGTCGATCGCGATTGTGGTGGGGGCCCTGGCCCAGGCCGCCGCGATCTTTGTGGGAGATTTCATGTTTGACGTGTCCGTGCCCATCGGGCAGCTTCTTGCCGGATTGGTGCTTTCGATGCTTTTGGCGCTGGTGTATCAGTTCTTCGTGTTTGCGGTGGATTACACGCGGACGGAGTTCGTCCAGTTTGAGGATGACGATTATTATTACTATGTAAAGGCCGTGCCGAAGATCGCCATCTCCCTGCCTGACGTGAAGGTGCAGCGGTATGGCGGGCGGATGGGCCGCGGCGAGAACCGGGAAGACCGGTGATAAGTATAAAAGATAGGGTGGTGAGATTGTGGCACAGATCATGGAAACGCTTTATGAGTGGCTGTCTTTTCTGCCACAGATTACCAAGACGAATATTCTGGAGATCATCATCATTGCCTTTCTGATCTATGAGATCCTGGTGTGGATTAAGAACACGCGCGCGTGGACGCTTCTGCGGGGACTTGTGGTGATTCTGGTCTTCGCGCTGTTCGCCTGGATGCTGAAGCTTTATACGATTCTCTGGATCATGCAGAACGTAGCCTTTGTGGCGACGACAGCGCTGATCATCATTTTCCAGCCGGAGCTGCGGCGCGCGCTGGAGCAGCTGGGAAGCAGGAACCTGCTTACAAACCTTCTGCCGTTCGAGGCGGACCGGCAGTCGGATTCCCGGTTTACGGAGAAGACCATCAGCGAACTGGTGCGCGCGTCCATGGAGCTGGCGAAGGCCAGGACGGGGGCGCTCATGGTGATCGAGAGGGAGGCTTCCCTGAAGGATATCGAGCGCACCGGTATCGAGATTGACGGCATGGTGACCAGTCAGCTGCTGATCAATATTTTCGAACATAATACGCCGCTTCATGACGGCGCGGTTGTGATCCGCGGCAACCGGGTGACGGCGGCTACATGCTATCTGCCCCTTTCGGACAACGGCAGCATCAGCAAGGACCTGGGGACCAGGCACCGTGCCGCCGTGGGTATCAGCGAGGTGACGGACAGCCTGACGATCGTGGTGTCCGAGGAGACCGGGCATATCTCCCTGGCAGAGGGCGGAGAGCTGAGAAGGATCAGCGATCCGGAGACCTTGAGCAAGGCGCTGGCGGCCAATAAGGCCTCCGATTCCGGCCAGAGCAAGCGGTTCAGAATATGGAGAGGGAGGCAGAAGGATGAAAGAAAAGCTGAAACAGATGCTGACACATAATTTGACGCTCAAAATTCTGTCCGTTATCCTGGCTGTGTTTACCTGGCTGATCATGGTGAACGTCTCCAATCCGATGATGACTGTGACGCAGACGGTTCCGGTGGAGTTCACCAACGCGGATGTGCTGACCGAGGCGGGACTCACGTATGAGCCGGTCGGACGGAATTCGGTGACTGTCAGCTATAAAATTCATGTGAGGGACGAGGCGCGTGTGACGGCGAGCGATTTCGCCGCGTACGCGGATCTGGCACAGCTGTACGATGTGACGGGAGCGATTCCCGTGCAGGCGGAACCGTCCTCCTACATGGCGCGGCTTCTGGTCGTCAGCGGTTCGGTGTCGGTCAGCCCGGCAGTGGTTCGGATTCAGACAGAACCGATTCAGACGAAGACGTTTGCGCTGGGAGTGCGCACGGTCGGCGACGAGGCGGAGGAATACGATCTCGGCGGCATTGAGCTGACACCGGCCCGGATCAGCGTTACCGGCGCGGAATCGGTGATCGGGCAGATCAGTTCCCTGGGCGTGGAGATTGATGTGGAAGGTATTGACACGGATATCACAGGGGAAGCGCCTGTCTGCTTCTATGACGCCAACGGAAATCTCTTGGATTTGGGGGATAAGGTGCAGCTGAGTGAGCAGCAGGTATCCTATCGGGTGACCGTGCTGCGGGTGGAGGATCTGACGCTCGATTTCATTGTGAGCGGGACAGTGGCCCCGGGTTATCGGTTTACGGGCGTGGAGAGCGACGTGCGCAGCATTTCCGTAGTGGGACCGAGAGCTTCCCTGGCCGATATGACGTCGCTTACGATCAGCGGGGATATCCTCGATATCGACGGAGCGGCCGGCGATATGGTGGTGGAAGTTGATCTGAATGCTTTTCTGCCGGACAATATTTCGCTTGTGGCCGACCAGCCGTCGGTTGTCACGGTAACCATGCATGTGGAGCGCCTGGAGACCAGACAGTATGAGTTCCGTCTGGACCGTGTGGAATTTCTGGGACGGAATCCTGACTATGAATATACATTTGCGGAGCAGGCGCTGATTCTGCAGATCCGGGGTCTCAGCGAGGATCTGGATACGATCGACGCGGGTTCGATCCGGATAACGGCGGATCTGACCGGGCTGGAGCCGGGGGAACATCAGATTGTGCTGAACGCGGAGCTGAAGGACGGATTTGATTACATAGGCCCGACTGCCCTGCGCGTGTCGATCGCGGATGTATCCGCGGGGACGGACAGTACGGATGCGGACGGAAATCCCTCCCATGAGTCGGACGGCGCGGACAGAACCGGGGAGAACAGCCGGCAGTCGGACGGCGCGGGCGGAGCCGGAGAGAGCAGCCGGCATGCAGACAGCGCGGACGGATCCGGAGAGAGCAGTCGGCAGGCAGACGGCGCGGACGGGGCCGGAGAGAGCAGTCGGCAGGCAGACGGCGCGGACGGAAACGGAGAGATCTCGCGGCAGGCAGACAGTGCGGATGCGGCTGCGGAGACGGAAGCCGGAGGGGAGACGGAGTCTCAGTCAGATTAGCGGAAAGCAGTGAGGAGAAGTATGGTAAAGGCGAGGGTAGCCATCAGGAATCTGACAGGCCTTCATTTGAGGCCGGCCGGAGCCCTTTGTAATAAAGCGATTCTCTACAAATCGAAGATACATTTTTCCATCGGGGACACGACGGCCAACGCCAAGAGCGTGCTCAGCGTTTTGGGCGCCTGCGTCAAATGCGGGGATGAGATCGAGTTTGTCTGCGAGGGAGAGGATGAGGAGGAAGCCCTGAAGGCCATGATTGAGATTGTGACCGAGGGACTGGGAGAGTAATGTTTGTTTTTTGTATCTGCTATGCGGCAAGTTATTTTTTGGCGCGATCCGGATACCCGGTCGCGTCCGGGATACCGCTTCTTTTGGCAGCGGTGTATCTCTATTGCCGCGATTACCGCCGCTCGGGGAATCTCCTGCATCTCAGAGGGCTTTTTTCCGCTTTCTGGGTGGGCGGGCAGGGGATTGCCTGTCTGCAGCTGAGCCGTCTGCAGACGGATTGGATGCCGGAGACGTGGCTTTGCTTTTTCCTGGCCTACGCCTGTTTCTGGTGCGCGTTTGAACTGCTTTCACGGATGAATGGAAACAAAAACCTGTATCTTCTGCGGCGCAGGGAGAGAAGCTATGTGCGTCCGCTGTACTACAGCATCTGGGCGGTGACGGCGGTATCTCTGGCGGCGTTTCTGTTTGAAGCTGTTTATCTGGGCTTTGTGCCTCTCTTTCTGCGGGGGGTGCCCCACGCGTACTCGGCGTTTCATGTGACAGGCGTGCATTATCTGACCGTTTCCTGCGTGCTGACGCCGTCTCTGGCGGTGCTGTTCTTTCTGCAGGGCGGATCCAGGCGGACGGGCAGGAATGCGGCGGCTGTGGCGCTGACGCTGATCTGTCTGCTGATTCCGATTCTCTGCGTCTCCCGTTTCCAGCTGATTTTTTCGGTAGTCGCGGCGCTGTTCACCTACATCGCCTATGGGCGGAAAGTGCATTTCCGGACAGTCCTTGGCCTGGCAGCGGTGATGCTTCCGCTCTATGTGGTTCTGACCATAGCCAGAAGCCACGATGTGGAGTATCTGAACGGTATTTTTGAGATGAAAAATGAGGCGCTTCCGATTTTTATCTCGCAGCCGTATATCTATATCGCCAATAATTATGAGAATTTTAACTGCCTCGTCAAGGCGCTTCCTGCCCACACCCACGGAGTCAAGATGCTGTTCCCGCTGTGGGCGCTGACGGGACTCAAGTTTCTGTTTCCGTATTTGAACAGCTTTCCGATCTACATAGACAAGGAGGAGCTGACGACCCTGACGCTGTTTTACGACGCGTATTATGATTTCGGCGCTGTCGGGGTGGCGGCGTTTTCCTGTGTCCTTGGCTGCGCGGCCGCCTGGCTGGAGAACCGGCTGCCGCGGCTTAAGAATCCTGTGGGGTATCTGTTCTACGCCCAGTTCGGGATCTATATGGTGCTGTCCTTTTTTACCACATGGTTCAGCAATCCGTCCACCTGGTATTATTTCGCGGTGACGGGTCTGATTGCGCTCTACTGCTACTTCAGAGGGTAGCGGCCGCCGAAACAGGCGGAAACGGATGTTTTGCGGATTTGCTTACCGGCCGCGGCAAAAGCCCCGGCAAAGGATAGAATGACAAGGAGGAAGATGCGATGATTTCAGAGAAAATGAAACCGCTTTTGCAGAATAATTCTGCCATACGCGAGATGTTTGAGGAGGGCAAGCGCCTGGCGAAGATCTATGGGGCTGAGAACGTCTACGATTTCAGCCTGGGCAATCCCAATGTGCCCGCGCCGCCGGAGGTGGACGCGGCGATCCGCGCGATTCTCGATGAGGAGGAATCCACGTTTGTCCACGGATATATGAGCAATTCCGGCTATGAGGATGTGCGGGAGGCGATTGCGCAGTCCCTGAACGAGCGCTTCCAAACGGCGTTCCATCAGGGCAACATCCTGATGACCGTGGGCGCGGCCAGCGGCATGAACGTGATTCTCAAGACGATTCTGAATCCCGGCGACCAGGTGATCACGTTTGCCCCCTATTTCCTGGAGTACGGCAATTATGTGCGCAATTACGACGGCGAGCTGGTCATCGTGCCGCCGGATACCGAGACGTTCCAGCCGAATCTGGAGGCCTTTGCCTCCCGGATTGGGGAGAAGACGAAGGCGGTGATTATCAATACGCCGAACAATCCGACAGGCGTGGTCTACTCGGACGCGGTGCTTCGGCAGATGGCGGAAATTCTGACAGCGAAGCAGCAGGAGCTCGGGACGGATATCGTGCTGATCTCCGACGAACCTTACCGCGAGCTGGCCTATGACGGCGTGGATGTCCCGTATGTGACGAAATATTACGCGAACACGGTGGTCTGCTATTCCTACAGCAAATCCCTCTCCCTGCCCGGCGAGCGGATCGGTTATCTGGTGATTCCGGACGAGCTTGCGGACAGCGCGGAGGTATTCGCGGCGGCGACGATCGCAAACCGCGTGCTGGGCTGCGTCAACGCGCCTTCCCTGATGCAGAGGGTTGTCATGCGCTGCCTGCACGCGAAGGCCAATGTAGCCGCCTATGACCGGAACCGGAATCGGCTGTATTCCGCCCTGATATCGTATGGTTTCACCTGCATCAAGCCGCAGGGCGCCTTCTACCTGTTTGTCAAGTCGCCGGAGCCGGACGAAAAAGCGTTCTGCACCGTCTGCAAGAAGCATAATATATTGGTAGTGCCGGGCTCGTCCTTCGCCTGCCCGGGCTATGTGCGGGTTTCCTACTGCGTCTCCTATGAGCAGATCGAGAGATCTCTTCCGGCCTTTGAGGCCGTTGCGAAGGAGTACGGCCTATGACCGGCAGCGGGAGTCAGGATGCGCGTGCAGCCGCGGCGGGGACAGCACCGTCCCCGGGCGGGGCGCGGGCCTGGGCGCGGTATTTCCGGCGCGTCGTCCCTTACGTCCCCGGCGAACAGCCTGCGGGGGACCGGCTGATTAAGCTGAACACCAATGAGAATCCGTATCCGCCCGCGCCCGGCGTGGCGGAGGCCCTCAGACAGATGGATGCGGGCGCGCTGCGCAGGTATCCGGATCCGACTGCGGGCGCGCTGACGAATGCGCTGGCCGCCCGCTATGGGCTCAGGCCGGAGCAGGTTTTCGTCGGCGTGGGTTCCGATGATGTGTTGGGGACGGCGTTTCTGACCTTTTTTAATTCGGACAGACCGATTTTGTTCCCGGATGTGACCTATTCCTTCTATCCGGTGTGGGCGGGGCTGTACAAAATTCCCTATGAGACGCGGCCTCTGGACGCGGATTTCCGTATCCGGCCGGAGGACTACGGCGGTGCGAACGGCGGCGTGGTTTTTCCGAATCCCAACGCGCCAACCGGGTGTCTGATGGGGCTTTCCGAGGTGGAGGATATCCTGCGGCGCAATCCGGATGTTGTGGTGATTGTGGACGAGGCCTATATTGATTTCGGCGGCGTATCCGCGCTGCCGCTGCTTGCGCGGTATGAGAACCTGCTGGTGGTGCAGACGTTCTCCAAGTCGCGCTCCATGGCCGGGATACGGATCGGCTGCGCCTTTGGCGCGCCGGAACTGATCAAGGCCATGCTGGACGTGAAATATTCGTACAACTCCTACACGATGAATCTGCCCTCGATCCTTTTGGGTGTCGAGGCTGTGAAGGACGAGGCGTATTTTCAGGAGACGGTTGGGAAGATTGTATCGACCAGGGAAAGGGCGAAGGAGAGGCTTTCGCAGCTGGGCTTTGCGTTTACGGATTCCTATGCGAATTTCCTTTTTATCCGGCATCGGACGGTTCCGGCCGCGGAGCTTTATGAGGTGCTGCGGGCGCATCGGATTTATGTGCGCTATTTTTCCGGCCCCAGGGTTTCGGACTATCTGCGGGTGACCGTCGGGACGGATGCGCAGATGGAGGAGCTGTATCGTTTTTTGGAAACATATCTGAATGGAAGGTGAGCGAAGCTTCATGAATACAGACGGCAGGCGGGTGCTTCGGATTCTTTTGAATATCTTCATCCCATTGGCGGGGATCCTTTTGGTTTGCTTTCTGGGGCCCTGGCTTTTGCGCTTTTTCATGCCGTTCGTTATCGGCTGGATCATCGCGATGATCGCGAATCCGCTGGTGCGTTTTCTGGAAAAGCATTTGAAGATCGGGCGGGGCCACAGCTCGGTGCTGATTGTAGTGCTGGTGCTGATTGTTGTGATCGGCGCGCTCTACCTGATTTTCAGCCGGCTCTTTCTGGAAATCGCCGGACTGATCCGCGATCTGCCGCAGATGGTGGAGGCGCTGCAGGAGGAGCTTCATGACGCAGCGTCCGGCCTGTCGCGTTTTCTGCTGGTGCTGCCGCAGGGCGTGCGGGACTGGTTTGCGAGACTGAACGAGAATCTGGGAAGCGCCGTCGGAGAGCTTCTTCAGGGAATCGCTTTTCCTACGGTGACGGTGGCCGGCAATGTGGCCCGCAGTATCCCGGCCGTTTTTGTCTACGCGGTCGTGACGATTCTGTCCGCGTACTTTTTTATCGTTGAGCGGGAGCAGATTCTGGATCTGCTTCACAGAGTGGTGCCGCAGGGCGTGTGGGAATATTTTCACTTCCTCAAGAGTGAGATGATGCGCCTGATCAGCGGATACTTCCTGGCGCAGTTTCGGATTATGTTTGTGGTCGCCGTGATTCTGGCGATCGGATTTCTGATATTGGGCGTCAACTACAGCGTAGTCTGGGCGGTGCTGATCGCGCTTTTGGATTTTCTGCCGCTGTTCGGCACCGGGACGGCCCTATTTCCTTGGGCAGTCGTCAAGCTGCTCTCGGGGGAGTGGCCCTTTGCGGCGGGACTGGTCTTTTTGTACCTGCTGACGCAGGTGGTGCGGCAGATCATCCAGCCCAAGATCGTGGGCGACTCCCTGGGAGTACCCCCGCTCGCGACGCTCTTTCTTCTCTATCTGGGCTTCAAGGTGCAGGGGATATCCGGAATGATTCTGGCGGTGCCGATCGGAATTATCGTGGCGAACCTTTACCAGTACGGGATGTTCGACGGACTGATCGGCAGTCTGAAACTGCTCGCGGAGGAAATCAACCGGTTCCGGAAGTCAGAGTAGGCTTCGGCGCCGCGCGGCTTTGCTATCAGGACAGGCTGTCCGTCTGGTCGGCGGCGGCCGCGGTTTCGACTGCCTCCGGTTTGACAAATTCCGGCCGCGTGCGTTCCAGGCTGACCGGCTCGGCCGGGATGTCCGCCGCGGCCTTAGCGGTCTTTTGGCAGGCGTCTTCGGAGGAGGTTTCGGACTCCGGCTCCGGCCACGCCTTCACGGCCGAGGAGGCGCTGACGGCGGGCTTTAAGCCGGAGGCGGCTTTTCTGAGCTTCATGCGCAGAAAAATCCGCGCGGCTGCGGTCCCTATAAGGGCCATGAGTACGGGCAGTACGGCGGTCAGAAACAGTTTGGCCTTCATGCGGAACGCTTTGCGCTTCCATTTCCTGCGGATGGCCTGAAACTCGGCCTGAATCGGATTTTTCTTCTTTTTCTGAAACATATGCTTACTCTCCACTCATTAAATTTTTCATCAGATAGGAATAGATTTCGGAGCTTTGGGTCTTCCAGCGGGCGCACATGGCCTCGGCCTGCTCCCGCTCGGGAACGGAGAGGCTCAAGTCGAGAAGGCTGCTGCGCCCCTCCCTGATTTCAAGATGGACGACGAAATCCTGGCTGGTCGATTTGTAGTAATCGGCCAGGATCCCCGTTTCGTTGTGGATGCGGAAGCGGTTGTCCTTTAAGTACTGGTCTATGTCGTCGATGATGGCCTTCGAGATGTTCTTTCCGAAGAATTCCAGCGTCTCCTCCCCCTCGCGGGTGATCTCGTAGCGGGTGGAGTTGTGGCTGGAGTGGGTTCGGATCAGGCCGGCTTCCAGCAGCTCATTGAGAACCTGCTGGAGGACAAAATAGGTCGTGTACTCATGTTCGAGGAAGAAATCGGTCAGCTGGGCGTTGGTCAGGGGAAAATTCACCTGCTTTAGGATATAGAGATTCATCAGCTTATATAACGTTTTTGGTTCTGACAGCATAGCAGCGCCCCCCGAAAAGTTGCGGATTTTGAATATTTCTCTAATATCATACCAATTTTGGGATAGTAAATCAAGGGAAAATGTGTTAAGATAAAAATATATGCGGTATGTAAAGACACGAGATGGGTGAAAAGCACATGAGAGAACGAATCAACCGCCTCGCGAAAGGCATCATCGACATGGAGACGCCGGAGATTTCCATTCAGCCGGAAAGCCTCCTTCAGGTCGGGATCGCCGCGGGCGGACTGGAAAAGAAAGAACTTTATATTACCAGCCAGAACGGACTTCACATGAAGGGCCTTGCCTATTCTACCAATCCGAGAGTTCGTGTGCTGAATGGCTCCTTCGGGGGAATCAGAAATCATGTCACCTATGAGATCGACAGTGAATATCTGGAATACGGCGACAGGGTCGAGGGGAATTTCTATCTGGTCACCAACAGCGGTGAGAGAGAGATTCCTTATTCTTTCGTGGTGCAGTCAGGCGTTTCCGGACGCGCGCTGCAAAGACTTAAGGAGCCGAAGGATTTTGCGAATCTGGCGAAGCAGAATTATGAGACGGCGACGCAGATTTTTGAGTACCGTGATTTTGCCGATGTACCGTTTATGCAGGATATGAAGGTCCGCAGCCTTTACGACGGTCTTCTGGGACGCGGGAACCGTTATGGACAGGTCGAGCAGTTTATGATCGGGCTGGGGTTAAAGAAACCGGTCGGACTTGTGGTGGAGGACTGCCGCCGTCAGCTGCGCGGTTTGGAGAAGAACCGGCAGGATGCGATTGAGCTGCACAGGAGCGGCTGGGGTTATCTGGCCGTGAATGTCCGTGTAGACGGGGACTTTATCCGGGTCAACAGAAGAAATTTTGCGGATGAGGATTTTAAGGGCGGCGTTTTTGAATTTCCCTATGAGCTGAACGTCGGAGGACTTCACGCCGGACGGAATCTCGGCAGCATCACGTTTGAGACCCTGAATGAATCCGTCAGGGTGGAGATCGAGGTGCATCAGGGAAAGGAGCGCGACAGCGCGGAGGCGTCATCTGCTTCTGCCGGCCGTCTCCTGAAGCGCTATCTGGAGCTCAGGCTGGACTATGAGAGCAATGTGGGGGACGCGGACGACCTGATCCGGCAGATGGGCGAGACCGTGGCGCAGCTTAAGCTGGTCGGCGGGCAGTCAGCCCGGCTTTCGCTTCTGGAGGCGGAGTTTTCGCTTCTGGCAAAGCGGGAGGCGGACGCGCTCGAGGCCCTGAACGCGTGCCGTGAGGAGATTTTCTCAAACCGTCAGGAACGGCCGGATCTCTATTGTCTCTACCAGTGCGTCTATCTCCGCCTGCAGCCGGATATAGAGCGTTGGGAGTCCCTGGGACGCCTTTCCCGCAAATATATGGAGGACGGCCGCGGCGAGTATCCGCTCTTTTATGTGTTTACGAGGTGCGAGGAGAAATTCTGCTTTGAGAATCCGGCAGACGTCCTGGTCCGCATGAAGGTGCTCTACGGCAGGGGCTGTCACAGCCCGTTCCTCTACTGTCATGCGCTGGCGATTCTAAACGACGCGCCGCAGCTGATGCTGGGCGTCGGCGCGTTTGAGGCGCAGGTGCTGTATTTCGGGGCGAAACGCGGAGAGGTCCGCGACGAGCTGGCGGAAAAGGCGGCGAAGCTTGCGGCGGTCAGCAGGCATTACCAGCCGCTGCAGTGCAGGATGCTTAAAACGATCTATGAGAAGTCGCACCAGAAGGTGCTTTTGGAGTCCATCTGCGGTCAGATGATCCGAGGGGACTGCCGCAGGGAGAGCGACTTTGTCTGGTATGAGAGGGCGCTGAAGGAGCAGATCAGCCTGACAAGGCTTTATGAGTACTATCTGTATTCGCTGCCGAAGGAATACGGACATCTGCTGCCGGATGAGGTGCTGCGGTATTTCTCCTATGACCATAGCCTGGATCAGAACAGCAGGGCTGTGCTCTATGCCAACATGATCCGGTATATGGACAGGGAGTCCAAGCTGTATAAAGAGTATCAGAAGACGATGGGCGCGTTTGCCGTCGAGCAGGTGCTGAAAGCGAGGATCGGACAGAACCTGGCGGTGGTTTATGACGCGATGATCTATCCGGATATGGTGGATCCGCCGGTGGCGCAGATTCTGCCGTCCCTTCTGAATTCCTGCCGCATTGCCTGCGCGGACAAGCGGATGCGCAATGTGGTGGTCTGCTATGAGGAGCTGACCGACCAGGGCGTTTATCCCATTCGGGACGGCGTGGCCTATGTGCCGGTTTATTTCGCGGGAAGCCGGATCCTGTTCGAGGACGCCTACGGCAACCGCTATACAAATGTGGATTATGAAAAGACGGAGGTTCTGCACAAGCCGGAACTGGAGGAGCGGTGCTTTGAGGTATATCCGGAGCATGCGATGCTGCTTTTGGGCGCCTGCCGAAGGGCGGGGGAGAAGGAGAAGCCGGAGGCGGAGGACATTCAGGTGATCGACCGTGCCATGACGAAGCTGAAGCTGCATCCTTTATACAGCAGGAAGCTGGTCGGGCAGATTATCCGTTACTATCAGCAGGAGCTTTTGGAGGAGAACGGGGAGAACGAGTCCGTGAATATGAAGCCGCTGCTGTCCGTGGATAAGGAGATCATTTCCAGAACGCAGCGGACGGCACTCTGCGAGGCGCTGATCGGGCACGGATACATCGAGGAGGCCTACGGGATGATCCGGAAGTATTTCTGCCAGGTGCCCGCGGAGAAGCTGCGCCGCCTGTGCAGCCGCATGATCCTGAACGAGCTGTTTGACCAGGATGATCTTCTGCTTACGCTGGCGTATTCGGTATTTGCCGAGGATAGGGCGGACAGCGTGATCCTGGATTATCTTTGCGAACACTATAACGGCTCGACGGATCAGATGTACCGGCTTCTGCTGGCCGGCGTGTCCGACCATGTGGAGACCTATGATCTGGAGGAGCGTCTGCTGGCCCAGATGCTGTTTACGGATGAGACGGACCGGATTGACCGGGTGTTCAGCCTGTATATGGAGCGGAAGAAGACCAGCGAGAGTATCGTGAAGGCTTATTTCACCGTGAAAAGCACGGCCTATTTCCTGGAAGGAAAGCCGGCAGGCGAGGAGGTGTTCCGCTATCTGGAGGGCCTGATTCACGGGGCGATCGAGAAGGAAAAGCTGTCCACGATCTATCTGCTGGCCCTGACCAAATATTACGCGGATCTGGAGAAGCTGGATGAGGAGCAAAAGAAGCTCTGCCAGACGATCGTGGATGTCCTGCTGGCGGAAGGGATGGTATTTGCCCACTTTAAACCGTTGGCGGCACATGTCCGCATTCCGCAGGAGATTATGGACAAGGCGATCCTGCAGTATATCGGAAAAAGGGATTCCCGCGTGGATCTGCAGGTGCGGATCCGTCCGCAGGAGGAGCGCTTCTACACCGACGAAATGAAGCGGATGTATCAGGGGATTTTCGTCAAACAGAAGGTGCTGTTTGAAGGCGAGGTCATGGAGTATCGGATCTATGAGCACCGCGGGGAGGAGCAGGTGCTGGCTGTGGAAGGGAGTCTGGCCTGCGACCGCAAGGCGGCCGCGGGGGAGGACAGCCGGTTCCAGCTGCTGAATCAGATGTCCATGTTTATGAATTTGAAGGAAGAAGCCGGTCTTAAGAAGGCCATGGAGGAATACGTGAAGAAGACGGCGGCGGTCGAGGAGCTCTACGGGCTTTTGTAGCCTCCGGCCGGGAATGGAAGGAAACAGTGTGTCATGGAAAAACGGTTAGTGGGTCTTGATATATGCGACACGTATACGCAGGTGTGCTGCGCAGACCGGGGGGAGGTGCTTTCCTTTCCGACCATCGTCTGCAAGAAGAAGGACGAGGAGGTCTGGCTGATCGGCCAGGATGCTTACGCCAGCGCGCTGGCGGGGGACGGCGTCATTGTGGATAAGCTTCTGAAACTCCTGCGCAAGGAAGGGACGGCGACCATCGGCGGCGTGCGCTATGAGGGACTCGATCTGATGCAGAAGTTCCTGGAGCAGGTGCTGGCGGAGGCGGTTTGCGAGGCAGACCGGGCAGAGAGCGCGGAAGCGGAGGAACAAGAGCCGCAGGGCGCGGCTGCGCAGGCGGCCGCGAAAGACGGAAAGGCGCAAAAGACCGCGCAGGGTGTGGCCGCGCAGACGGCCGTCGAAGAAACGGCGGCGGGACAGCCGGCAGACGCCGGCGAGGAGACGGAAGAAGCGGCGTCCCAGGCGCAGCCGGCGCCTGAGGCGGAGAATCCAGGCTACGATCCTGCCCGCATTGCGCGTCTGGTCATCGCCGTGCCCAAGGTGAGCGCGAAGCTTTTGGATCTGTTGGTTTACTGCGCGGACCGTCTCGCGATTCCCAGGGAGCATGTGCGGATCATCAGCCATACGGAGAGCTTTCTCTACTATGTACTGAGCCAGAAGCGGGAGGTCTGGAACAACCAGGTGGGAATGTTTGACCTCTCGGAGGATTTCCTTTGCTATTATGAGATGAAGGTGCAGAGGGGCATGCGCCAGGTGACGGTGGTGGCGGACCGGGAGAAGCTGGACGAGGGTTTCAGCCTGGACATCCTGAATACGCCGTCAGGCGTGAAGCTGGCGGATAAGATCCTCTGTTCCTGCGGGGAACGTTTCCTGCAGAGGAAGCTGTTTTCCTCCGTCTTTCTGACCGGCAAGGGCTTCGAGACCCAGGACTGGGCGAAGGACTTTATGAAGCTGGTGTGCACGAGGCGTAAGGTCTATGTGGATCAGGGGCTCTTTGTCCAGGGAGCCGCTTACAAAGCGGCGGATCTGCGCCGGGATAAGACTTCCTATCCGTATGTGATGATCTGTGACGGACGGCTGGATACGACCGTGTCCTTAAAGGTGATGCACAGGGACCGAGAGGAACAGCTGGTGCTGGCGGCGGCCGGCGACAACTGGTATGAGGCCAGGACGACGGTGGAGCTGATTCTGGATCACCAGCAGTATCTTGAGTTTATGATTTCACCGGCAGACCCGAAGCGGAGAAAGACGGTGAAGCTGACGCTGGAGGGATTCCCGGAGCGCGACGATAAGACTCTGCGGGTGCAGCTGCAGGCAGCGTTTCTGGATGAAAATACGATGGCCGTGGTGGTAAAGGATATGGGATTCGGGGAATTCTATCCCTCCACCGGGGCGGTCATCAGACAAGAGGTTATGTTATGAGCGTGATACTGTGCAGAAAAGAACAGGTCAGTCATCCCTTTTTTATCGAGAATCTGGGGATTCATGTCTATACCTCCCAGGAGCTGTGTTATGCCATTTATAACCATCCGCTGCTGGCATTGGACGGCTTTATGGATCGGAATCTGGTGGATTTCATCCGCGAAGAGCTGGACATGGGGTATACGGCGCTGAAGCTGGAACGCTGGATGAAGAGCGGGGAGAATCAGGACGAGCTGCTGTTTCTCTTTCTGCAGGAGTGCAATTACTATACTACGACGGAAATCAGCCGGCTGCGCCAGAAGGTGGCGGCCCTGCGGAAGATGCCGCCTCTGGAATACGCGAAAAGCAAGGCGGATTATCTGTTCGGGTTTAAGCAGTACGGGCGGGCGATTGCGGGTTATGAGAAGATCCTGGAGTCCTTCCTGGCCCAGAAGGCGGACGATGCGTTCCTAGGAAAGGTCTGGAACAATCTGGGAGCCTGCTATGCCAGGATTTTCCAGTTTGACAAGGCCCTGCAGGCGTATGACAAGGCCTATGGGAAATTAAAGGATGTGGCTGTTCTGGAGCGGATCTATCATCTCTCGCTGCTCAGTCCGGAGCTTGGCATGAAGGAGCGCTACCAGTCCATTGTGACGGAGGAGCTAAAGGCGGCGTGGGACGAGGATTTTGCAAAAGCGGGGGAGGCCGCAAAGCAGTCTGAGGAGCTGAAAAAGCTGGATGAGATGTTTCAAAAGGATCCCATCCGCCGTATGGAAGGCGCCAGACAGATGCTGGAGGCATGGAAACAGGAATATCGGGGGATGGCTTAAGCGGCCGTCCTCTTTTTATGTGAAAACTTCTTTCTCCGGACAGGCCGCCTTGCGGCGGGCAGTTTCATATCCTGTGAGTAGAGGAATTCTGAAAGGAGCAATCAATGTGGCTATCAAGCAGAGAGTGATTCTGGACGCGGGCCACGGCGGCGCGGAGCCGGGAGCCGTCTACGGCGGCCGGCAGGAGAAAAACGACAATCTCAATCTGGCGCTGGCGGTCGGCGGACTGCTGGCCAATGAGGGCGTCGATGTGATGTTTACACGGGTGGACGACACCTATCAGACGCCGTACGAGAAAGCGGAGATCGGCAACCGGTCGGGGGCCGATTATTTCGTGTCCTTCCACCGCAACGCCATGCCGGTTCCGGGGACGGCTTCCGGCGCGCAGGTTCTGGTTTACGGAAAGGAAGGGGCGGCGCTGCCTCTGGCGGAGAATATTCTGGAGAATCTGAAATCCGCGGGATTTGCGGATCAGGGGATCGTGGAGCGGCCGGGTCTGATTGTGCTGAACAGCACGCGGATGCCCGCGGTTCTGATCGAGACCGGATTTATCGATAACGACGCGGATAATCAGCTGTTTGACGGGAACATGGATGTCATCGCGCGGGCGATCGCGGATGCCGTCCTCAAGACTCTGCGGCAGGAGTCCAAAGAACCGGTCTACTACCAGGTGCAGGTCGGGGCCTATACGGACAAGGAGCCGGCCGTCCGTGCCTATAACCAGCTGACGTCGCAGGGATTTCCGGCCTATATCGTCTACCAGAACGGATATTATAAGGTGCGCGCCGGCGCGTTCCTCGAGATGGATAACGCGGTCCAGATGGAAAAGCGGCTTCGGGAATACGGCTATAATACCTATTTGGTGCACGAGGAAGCGGTCCGCTGATCTGCAAAAATATTTCGATAATGATTGACGGAATGCATAAATTTCATTAAAATACAGATAGATATCACAGAAAGAGCGGAAAGTACGTTCAGAGAGGGAATCAATCTTATGAAAGCATATTTTCTGGCAGTCATTGCCTGTGTTATGATCGTTCTGTCAGGTTGCGGCACAGGAGAGTCGAACACCCAGATCGAAAAGCTTGGCGTCGGGACGATGCCGGAGACAGAGGAGGCCGAAGAGGAGAAGGGAGAACCGGATTTCCAGCAGCTGGAGGTGGAATCCCTGGAGGCCCGGCTTGAGGCCGCGGAGGAAGAACTGGAGTCAATGGCGGATGAGCTAGAGTCCCTGAGCCGGCTGGAGGAATCGGTAAAGGCTGTGGAGGAGACCCTTCAGTCGATGGAGGAATCCATGGAAGAGAGTACGGGCGAGGATGAGAATGCCGGGGAATACGCGGAGGAGAGCGGCGCCGCGGAGACTTTGGAGCAGGAGACGGAGCCGACGGCAGGGACGGATGGACAGTCCGCTGCCAGCGAGGTCTTTTCCGGAAGGGTGATGCAGATTGCGTTGGTGGAGACCGGGATGATGCAGATTCTGCTGGCTACCGGCGCGGATAATACGGTTACGCTGGTCTGCGAATGTCCGTCGTTTCTGATGCCCGCGAATCTGATGAAGGGGCATACGGTGGTTGTGGCCGGGCAGTATAAGGGCATTATCAACTACCAGAGAGGCGGCCCGGGAGAGGTGGTTTCCCTGCCTACGATTACCGTAAGCGCGATGTCTATCGTGTCCCAGTAACAAGTTATTTTTGGCATTTTATGCCGCCCGGAAGACCCGACGATGGGCCTTTGCGGGCGGCATTGTCTACTGCAGTTCGGCGATCCGCGTGATTCCCACGTAGATGTGGGACACCTTATACCATGTGCGGAAGTCCGCTACCCCGGTCTGGGGCAGTCCGAAGACGGACTGGAAGGCGCGCACGGCCTCTGAGGTGGCCTGGCCGTAGAGCCCGTCAGCCGTGATTTTGGGGATGGCGCTGTAGACGGAAGAGATGGCGTTTAGCTGTTCCTGCAGCTGTTCGACCTTCTGACCGGATGAACCGACAGTCAGGTCCTCCCCGGGCCAGGAGGAGGGAATCCCCGCGATCTGCTCGGCGGTGTTTATGTAGATATCGGAGCCGTAGTAATGCCGGAGGATTTCGATGGGGCTGTAGCCCCTCTCGCCCAGCTCCGCGCTTCCCCACTGCGTCATCCAGCCGGGGCAGGAGACCTTTCTTCCGTCGCAGTACTGGGTCAGGATCGGCTGTTTTACGTCAGGGCGGGAGAGGTAATTGTCGAAAATTTCATCGACAATCAGGGAGATGCTCTCATAGATGTTGCGGCCGTAGATCCATTTGTGGTCGAAGGCCGTGGAGGATGTGATCGTGAAATCATAGCCCTGGCTGCGGTACCATTCGGTATAGACCCGGTTCAGGGTGAAGGACATGATCGCCAGCAGGTTGGCGGTGATAGCGGAGCGCGGCCAGGTAGCGTAGATCTCGCTGGATGCTACATTTTTGATGTAATCCCGGTAAGGGACGTAATAGTTTTTGGCCGAGCGGTCTGTGGGCGCCCCGTCGTGGACTACGATGGTCTGCGGCACCACGACGCGGCTTAAGACGATCTCGCCGGTCTCGCGGACCGGCTTCACCTCCGTCTCGGCGATTTTGGGCGGATAGCTGCCGTAGAGGGTGTGGTCGGGGATGACAACGGAGCTGTTTTCGGTCAGAGTGTCGCTGAGCGGCTCCAGGGCAGCGGGCTGAATGGCGGTGGCGTTCGGCAGAATCTCGGTTCCCAGAATCGTGAGAGGTTTATAACCTGGCGCTGTAACCTCAAGGTTATACTCCGCATAGGGTTGTTCCTTGCCCGGGAACAGGCTGTATTCCAGCGGCGGAGCCTTAAGGGCGATCTGACGGGTCTGGCCGGAACTGTCGGTTACCGCTTCCTGAAGCGTCCGGTCCGGCTCGCCCGTGTAGGAGATGCGCACGGTCGCGTCCGCGACAGGAAATTGGCTGACGGTTGAGACCACGTTGACCTGCAAAAGACCGCGGGAATCCCCGTCAGCGGCGCAGATATGGATATTTTTATTCATAACGCTCCTTATTTTTCTAATCCTTACCAGTATATAGAACCTGACGAAAAAAGATGTGCAGGCAGCCGGAAAAATCATGAAAAAAGCGATTGCAAAACGGAGGGACATCCTGTATAATGCTATAGATTCAGGGTTAAGAAAGGAATGGTGATTCATGAAAGCGTACCTGATACTGGAAGACGGCACCGTATTTGAAGGCCAAAGCATCGGTGCTCCCAGGGAAATCGTCAGTGAGATCGTCTTCAACACGTCGATGACCGGTTACCTGGAAGTTCTGACCGACCCCTCTTACGCGGGACAGGCGGTCGTCATGACCTATCCCCTGATCGGCAATTACGGCATTGCCCATCAGGACATGGAATCAGGGAAAGCGTGGCCGGACGGATACATTGTCCGCGAATTATCCAGAATTCCCAGCAATTTCCGAAGCGAAGACACCATTCAGCATTTCTTATCCGAGCAGAACATTCCCGGTATCAGCGGTATCGATACAAGAGCCCTCACCAAACTCCTAAGAGAAAAAGGCACGATGAACGGTATGATCACAACGACGTCATACAGTGATTTAAGCGAGCCGTTAAGCCGCATCCGCGCTTACCGGGTGCGGGGCGTGGTGGCGGCCACGTCCTGCAGGGAGAAATACGTCATAAAGCCCAGCGACCCGACAGCGGAGCCCGCGTCCATCCGTACCGCCGAGAAGCCGGAGAGTCTCAGGAACCGTGCCGGAACCGGCCGGCGCGTGGCGCTTCTGGATCTGGGCGCGAAGAAGAACATCGCCCAGTCACTGGCGGAGAGGGGATGCCAGGTGACGGTCTATCCCAGCGATACGACCGCCGAGGAGATCCTGGCCGCCCATCCGGACGGCATCATGCTCAGCAACGGCCCCGGCGATCCCAAGGAGAATGTGGAAATTATCCGCCAGATCCGAAAGCTCTACGAATCCGACGTGCCGATCTTCGCGATCTGCCTGGGACATCAGCTGATGGCGCTGGCGACCGGCGCGGATACTTATAAATTGAAATACGGCCACCGGGGCGGCAACCATCCGGTGAAGGACCTGGAGACCGGGCGCGTCTACATTTCCTCGCAGAACCACGGCTACGCGGTGGATACGGACAGCCTGGATCCGAACGTGGCGGTGCCCGCCTTCGTCAATGTGAACGACGGCACCAACGAGGGACTCCGCTACGTGGGCAAGAACATTTTCACGGTTCAGTACCATCCGGAGGCCTGTCCGGGGCCCCAGGATTCCAGCTACTTGTTTGACCGTTTCCTTAAGATGATGGAGGTGAGCGCAGATGCCTAAGAATCCGGAGATCAAGAAGGTCCTTATGCTGGGGAGCGGTCCCATCATCATCGGCCAGGCGGCGGAGTTTGACTACGCCGGAACCCAGGCCTGCCGCTCCCTGAAGGAAGAGGGCATCGAGGTGGTGCTCTTAAACTCCAACCCGGCCACGATCATGACCGACAAGGACATCGCCGACCGGGTTTACATCGAGCCTCTGACCTTGGAGGTGGTGGAGCAGCTGATCCTCAAAGAGAAGCCGGACAGCGTGCTGCCCACCCTGGGCGGACAGGCGGGGCTGAATCTGGCTATGGAGCTGGAGGAGGCCGGTTTCCTGAAAGAACATAACGTGCGTCTCATCGGTACGACGGCGGCCACGATCAAGAAGGCGGAGGATCGCCTGGAATTCAAGGAGACGATGGAGAAGATCGGCGAGCCCGTGGCTCCGTCCCAGGTGGTGGAGTCGGTGGAGGA
>CANRHU010000032.1 GCA_947630485.1 uncultured Lachnospiraceae bacterium | reverse complement strand
CGCTGCGGATCTATAACGGCAAGGCGCTGATCAATTCCGTCAACGGCAAGGAGGAATCCATGCGGGTCGTGTTCCCGCTTGTGAAGAAATACGGCGGCGTAGTGGTAGCGCTGACGCTTGACGAGTCCGGCATCCCGGAGACGGCGGACGGGCGGATCGAGATTGCGAAAAAGATTTACCGGACGGCGGCGGAGTACGGGATCGCGAAGAAGGATATTCTGATCGACGCCCTTTGCCTGACGATCAGTTCTGACAGCAAGGGGGCGCTGACGACGCTGGAAACGCTTCGGCGTGTGCGGGACGAGCTTGGTGGGAAAACGGTTCTGGGCGTGTCGAATATTTCCTTTGGCCTGCCGCAGCGGGAGATCATCAACGCGGCCTTCTTCACGATGGCCCTGCAAAGCGGCCTGAACGCCGCGATTATCAACCCGAATTCCGAGGCGATGATGCGGGCTTATTACAGCTTCAAGGCGCTGGCGGATCTGGATCCCCAGTGCGGGGAGTATATTTCCGTCTACAGCGGGCAGACGGCGACGCTTGGGCAGTCGGCTGCCGCGCCCGGAGCCGCGACCGCAGGAGAGAATGCAGCAGGGGAGAACGCTGCAGGCGGTCAGACCCCGAAAGCGCCCGGCGAATTGTTCCGCTGTATTCTGCGCGGGCTGAGAGAGCAGGCGCAGGCTGCGGTGCGGGAGCTTCTTGCCCGGCAGGATGCGCTCTCCATTATCAATGCGGAGATGATTCCGGCGTTGGATCAGGTGGGAAAGGGCTTTGAGAAGGGAACCGTATTTTTACCGCAGCTTATGATGAGCGCGGAGGCGGCCAAGGCGGCTTTCGAAGTGATCAAGGAGGATATGAGCAGCAAGGGCGAGTCGCGGCAGAAGAAGGGGCAGATCATTCTGGCGACGGTGAAGGGAGACATCCATGACATCGGCAAGAATATCGTCAAGGTTCTGTTGGAGAATTACGATTACGAAGTGATTGACCTTGGCAAGGATGTGCCGCCAGAGGCGGTTGCGGAGGCGGCGGCCGCGCGTCATGTGCCGCTTGTGGGCCTGAGCGCGCTGATGACGACGACGGTTCCGAGCATGGAGAAGACCATTGCGCTTCTGCGGAAAGAGACGCCATGGGTGAAGGTCATGGTGGGAGGCGCCGTTCTGACGGAGGAGTATGCGCAGATGATCGGGGCCGACCGGTACTGTAAGGACGCCATGGCGTCGGTGAATTATGCGGAGCAGGTGATACAGGGAGAGAACAGGCTATGAAGATTTCGGTCAGGGCATACGTTCCCGGGGATCTTCCGGATATGATTCGAATTTGGAACCAGGTGGTTGAGGACGGCGTCGCATTTCCGCAGGAGGATTGCCTGAATGCGGAAAGCGGAAAAGATTTTTTTGGATCGCAGACATACTGCGGCGTTGCGGAGAATGAGGAAGGAACAATCTGCGGTCTTTATATTCTGCATCCCAATAACGTGGGCCGCTGCGGGCACATCTGCAATGCCAGTTACGCGGTGCGCCGGGAGCTTCGCGGGCTGCACATCGGCGAGAAGCTGGTGTCGGACTGCCTGATCCAGGGGGCGCGGCATGGTTTCCGTATCCTGCAGTTTAATGCGGTGGTGGCGTCCAACACCCACGCGCGCCATCTGTATGAGCGGATCGGTTTTGTTCCGCTCGGCACAATCCCAAAAGGCTTTCGGATGAAGGACGGGCACTATGAGGATATCTGCCCGTACTATAAGGAACTGGGAGAATAAGCAGATTTTTTGGCAGGTTTGCTGCCGGGATGCGATGGAAAATGAAAATGGAAGAGGAGCAGAATCATTCAGTATGAGCGAGGGAAGATACCCGGTTCTGGAAATCAATCTGGGGAAATTGGAGCATAATCTTCGCGCGGTTCTGGAGCGCTGCGCCGCTGCGGGAATCGGGGTGGCCGGCGTGGTCAAGGGCTTTACGGCCTGGCCGGAAATGGCGCGGGTATACGAACGGTGCGGCTGTCCGTATATCGCGTCGTCCCGGATGGAACAGCTTCGCGGTCTTCGGGCGGCGGGAATCCAGACGCCGTTAATGCTTCTCCGCATCCCGATGCTCTCGGAGCTTGAGGAGGTGGCCGAGACCGCCGATCTCAGCCTGCAGAGCGAACCGGAGGTTCTGCGGGCGCTGAATGCGGTATTGGAAAGAAAGGGCGGAAAGCGCCATAAGGTGCTTTTGATGGTCGATCTGGGCGATCTGCGGGAAGGCTTCTGGAACCGCCAGGAGCTGATTGATCTCGCGGTCGAGGTCGAACGGGAGCTTCCGTTTCTGGAATTGGCCGGCGTCGGGACGAATCTGACCTGTTTCGGCTCCGTGAAGGCGACGCCGGAGAAAATGGAAGAGCTCCTTGAGATAGCCGCGCAGACGGAAGCCGCGATTGGACGAAAGCTGACCTATGTATGCGGCGGCGCTTCCTCCTCCCTGCATATGGTGCTGGAGGGAACAATGCCGGCAGGCGTAAATCTGCTTCGTCTGGGCGAAAGCGTGCTCCAGGGCGGCTTTTTGGGCTGCGAGATGGATTTTGCCCGCAAAGACGTGTTTACGCTGAAGGCGGAAGTGGTCGAGGTGAAGGATAAACCCAGCTATCCGGAAGGCGAGCTGACGGCGGATGCCTTTGGGCGGGTTCGCAGCTACGATGACCGCGGAATCCGGCGTCGGGCGCTGGCCGCCATAGGATTGGCGGATTACGGAAGCTTCACGGATATCCTGCCGCGCGCGGCCGGCGTGGAGGTGATCGGCGCTTCTTCGGATCACACGGTTCTGGATGTGGAGGCGGTAAAAGACCGGATCCGGGTGGGAGACGTGCTGGAATTCGACATCGATTACGCTTCCATGGTATACCTGACGAATACGCCGAGCGTGCGGCGGAAATATGTGATTATCTGATCGATATCACAGCGGATGAGGCACGAACGCACGGCTACCTAAAAGGCTGTCGAAGGAGGAAATCATGCCGATTCAGTATCAAATCGTATCGAGCCTGGAGAAGGTATTCCCTGACCGGGAGCCCGACTTTTGCGAGGTGCCGTTTACCGTGCTGCAAAATGACGTCGTTTCCTTTCAGCTGGCCCTGCGGATCGAGGGGGAAGCAGGCGCTTCCTGCAAGGTCCGGATCGCGGTGGATTCGCCGCTTGCGGACTGGCTGTCGGTGCGCCGAGTGGAGCTTATGCCGTCCTCGCTGCCGGCAGGCAATCCGCACGACGACAATATCATTTCGGACGAGCCGGGACTGTATCCGGATCTGCTGAGGCCCCTGACAGACCGGACGGACACCTTGCCTTGCGGCGCGTGGACCGCTTTCTGGGTGACGGTAAGGACGGATGAAAAAACAGCGGCGGGCGTTTATCCCATAACCATCCGGGTGGATGCGGATGGAGAGGCGGCCGCGGCGGAGACCGAGGTTGAGGTGATCGGCGCGGTTCTGCCCCGGCAGAGGCTGCTTGTCACGGAATGGTTCCATGGCGACTGCGTCGCCGACTACTATCACATTCCTGTCTTTTCGGAGACGCATTGGGAGTATATGCGCCGGCAGATCGCTTTTGGCGTCCGTTACGGCCTTAACATGATTCTCACGCCGATTTTTACGCCGCCTTTGGACACGGAGGTCGGCGGGGAACGGACGACGATTCAGCTGGTGGATATCGGATTTCAGGACGGCGTCTATTCGTTTGATTTTGCGAAGCTTGGACGCTGGGTTAAGATGTGTCTGGACTGCGGTATCCTGTATTTTGAGATGGCCCATCTCTACACACAGCATGGGGCCGCCCACTGTCCGAAGATCATGGTCACGGAGAACGGGATTTTAAAGAAACGGTTTGGATGGGAAAATGACGCGCTCGGCGAGGAATACCGCGCGTTTCTGCGGGCCTTTTTGCCCGCGCTGACCGCGGAGCTGAGGCGCCTGGGCATTCATGAGAGAACCTATTTCCATATTTCGGATGAGCCGAACGAGGCCTGCCTTCCGCAATATCAGGCGGCCAGGGAACAGGTGGCGGAGCTTTTGAGAGGCTTTCCCATTGTGGACGCCATGAGCGATTACCGCTATTTTGCCGAGGGTATTTGCGAGACGCCCGTCGTCGCGACCGACGCGCTGGAGCCGTTTTTGAGCGGACGGCGTCCGTCTGATTTATGGGTTTATTACTGCTGCGCGCAGCGCTTTCGGGTTTCCAACCGTTTTTTCGGGATGCCCTCCGCCAGAAACCGAATCATCGGGCTGCAGATGTACAAATACGGTGTGAAGGGATTCCTCCAATGGGGGTTCAATTTCTATAATTCCTACGCTTCAAAGCGTCATGTGGATCCGTTCCAGGTCACGGACGCGGACGGTATTTTCCCTTCCGGCGATTCCTTTTTGGTCTATCCGGGCCCGGACGGGGAGCCGTTTGGGTCCATCCGCATGGAGGTCTTTTACGAGGCGCTCTGCGACCTGCGGGCGCTGCTTCTTCTGGAACAGAGAAGCGGAAAAGAGCATGTGATGGAACTGATGGAGGCGGGATTGGAGGAACCGATCACGTTCACCGATTATCCCACGGACGCCGGTTATCTTCTGACGGTGCGCAGCCGGCTGAACCGCGAGATTGCCGGCCGGTGTTAAAAGCGCATTTTCGGACAACGGCAGGGAAGGGCTGATAATCGACTCTGCGTCAGCGGGATTTGGGCAGCAGAAAACGCGCGGCCCGGTCCAGTCCCCAGCCGGCAAGCGCCGGAACGAGGACGCCAAGCAGCAGATACACAGGGCCGATCTCCGCGCGGAAGCCGACAGGAAAGCCGGCCAGCTGCTCGGGCGCGGCGCCGCCGATGAGGCGGGCGTAGGCCAGGTCGATGAGCTTAAATACTGTAAAATGCAGCGCCATGATGTCGAAGGAATGGCGGCCGATGAAAGCCAGCCCTTTGGCAGCGGGCGCTGCTTTTTCCGTGACGGCAGAAAGGGACAGCACAAAATAGATCCCTAAGAGAGCGATCGGATAGTAGAGAATTCCCGGAATCGTCAGATTGGAAATATCCACATAGATGTGGAGGGAAGCGTTGATCTGCCAGAGAAGGACGGCGCCGATCAGACAGCCGTACCATGTGGCGTATCTGCGGAAACCGGGCAGGTGCTTTCGCATCATCCAGGCTGCGTAATAGAAGGGAATTACCAGGATCGCGGCGTGCAGCTGATAGGGCAGCGTGCAGCGGCGGGCGTAGAGGAACAGGCCGCAGGCGCCGAAGGAAAGAACCCCGAAAGCGGTGATCCACGGTTTTAGGTTCTCGCGGCCTAAGCGGCGGGAGGCGGCGCGGCCGAACCACACGATTCCGGCAAAAAGCGCGGAGGATACCAGCCAGACGGGCACGAACCAGAGCGCCCCCTGGATGGGTTCCGGACAGGAAAAGGAAATGCCGTGCAGAATATAGGTCAGCATGGCGGTGTGGTTGTAGATTTCAGCATTTGCATAGAGACCGTTAGCCGCGAAAAAATTGTGGAGAAACACGAAGCAGGCGGCGTAAAAGAAGTATCTGGGCCAGCAGCCGGAAAGCCGCGTGCCGAAGTAACGGAAGGGTTCGTCGCCGTACTGCTCCTCCCGGTAAAAATATCCGGTGACGAAGAAGAAAAGCGCCATGTGGAACAGGTAGACGAAGCCTCCTGCAAATATGCCGCAGTGCCCCAGGACGATGGCGATGATGCCAAAGCCTTTTACGATATCCCAGTATGCGGAACGGTTCGTTGTCGTTTTCATGCTATCTCCTTTGCGCGGGTCGTCAGATGGATGGGGCCGGGACGCTTCTGCCGTTCGGCCTTCGGCTGTATTTTCATGCGAACAAAGCGCCAGTGACGCTTTGTTTGTATTTCCATGCAAGCAGAGCGCCAGTGACGTTCTGCTTGTATTTCCATGCGGGCAGAGCGCCGGTGACGCTCTCCTCGTATTGTACTATGTCCGGATAAAAATGGCAAGGTGAAAATCCCCTTGTAATTTCCGTGAAACAGTGGTATGATGATACGGTCACGGAAAACAGAATAGAATGCAGAGTAGATTTGCGCGCGTCAAGTGCCCATCGGACGGGGAGTTGCCGGTGGGACGAAGGAGACGGGCGGACGGCCGAAGAGTGGGCGCAGGGCCCATTCGGGGAGTATGGGCCGGACTGCCGCGATCCCGCGGTGCGCAGGTCGCATCCCGCTGCAATGGAAGATAGGATGATTATCTCCTGTTGTGGTAAGAGGTCTGCAAAGGAGGTAATTTTTTATGAAGAAATTAGCAACTTTGTTTCAGGAATCTTACAGAGAATTTTATGACTACGGACCGGACGGGCGGACGGTGAAAGGCGTCCGTGTGAGGACGATCACAACGCTCGGGCTTTTCGGGGCGGTCGCCATGGTGCTGGGCGCGTTTACACTGGTGCTTGGCGATTACATCAAGATCGGTTTTTCCACGATTGCCAACCAGTTCGTGTATTATCTCTACGGACCGGTGGTCGGAGGCCTGTTCGGCGGCGCTTTGGATATCCTCAAATATCTTGTGAAGCCGACAGGCGCGTTCTTCCCGGGCTGGACCATAAGCGCCATGGCGGCCGGCGTGCTGTATGGATGTTTCCTGTATAAGCGTCCGCTGAGCCTGCGCAGGGTGCTGGCCGCGGAGCTGACGGTGTCGGTCGTCTGCAACATGCTTTTGGGCACGCTGTGGCTGACGATGATGTATGAGAAGGGATTTCTGGCGCTTTTGCCCATGCGCGTTTTGAAGAATCTGATCATGTGGCCGATCAATTCCATGATTTTCTATTCCATGGCATGGGCGCTGGAGCATGGAGGCGTGCTTCGGGCCATCCGCAAGACGGCCTGACCGGCAGCGGAAGTGCGGACGGACGCGTCTTCTCAAGGTTCAGACAGACTGTAAAATCCGGACGATAGGTCCGTTAATGAAGGAGTAAACGATATGGCAGAAGCGATTGAGAACTGTACCCATAACTGCAGTACCTGCGGGGCCAGCTGTTCCAGCAGAACCCAGGATCAGCAGAGCTTTCTGGAGGCGCTGAATCCGGCCAGCTCGGTGAAGCGGGTGATCGGCGTCGTGAGCGGCAAGGGCGGCGTAGGCAAATCTCTGGTCACGTCCCTTCTGGCGGTGAAGATGAACGCGAAGGGCTATCGGACCGCAATCCTTGACGCGGATATTACCGGCCCGTCCATCCCGAAGGCGTTCGGCATCGACGGGGGCATCGGCATGGCGGAGATCGGCGGTTCGAATCTGATGATTCCGGCTACGACCAGCACGGGGATTCAGATCATGTCCGCCAACCTGCTTCTTGAAAATGACACCGATCCGGTGATCTGGCGCGGCCCTGTGATTGCGGGGGCGGTGAAGCAGTTCTGGAATGAGACGTATTGGAAGGATATCGACTATATGTTTGTGGATATGCCTCCGGGAACCGGGGACGTGCCGCTGACGGTCTTTCAGTCCCTGCCGGTGGACGGCATCGTGATCGTCACGTCGCCCCAGGAGCTGGTCTCCATGATCGTGGGCAAGGCGGTCAACATGGCGAAGAAGATGGATATTCCGATTCTGGGTATTGTGGAGAATATGAGCTATCTCACCTGCCCGGACTGCGGAAAGAAGATTTCGGTCTTCGGCGAGAGCCGGATCGACGAGATCGCGGTGGATTACGATACCTGCGTGCTGGCGAAGCTTCCGATCGAGCCGGCAGTGGCAAAAGCGGTGGATGAGGGCTCCGTGGAATATGTGGAGGCCCCGTGGCTGGATGAGGCAGCCGCGAAAATCGCGGGCTAGGACTGCGGCAGACGGCTGCCTGCTTTTACGTCAGTATACAAACAACGCGCCAGTGACGCTTTGTTCGTATTTCCATGCAAGCGGAGCGCCAGTGACGCTTTGTTTGTATTTCCATGCGGACAGAGGCCGGCGCCGGCGCGGCGCGCGGGCCGTATCAGTAGATATAATAGGACAGGGATTCCGTCTTGCGGAACCCTGTTTTTTTGTACAGGTTTCTGGCGATATAATTGAGGCCGGAAACCTGGACGGAGACGGAAGCGCCGGCCGCCGTATTTCCATGCAGAAAGGGTGCCAGTGGCACGCTTTCTGTATTTCCATGCGAACTAAGCGCCAGTGACGCACTGCTCGTATTATCTTCCTGCGGATCGGCCTGCCGGTCTGCCCCGCAAAAGAACCTGTCCGCAAGAAGGGTCAGCATTCCGCGCAGAAAATCCTTGCCGTGCCCCTGGCTCCGGAAAGCGTCGCGGATCTGGAACGCATAGAGATAGACCTCGTCCGCGGATGGAAGGAGGGCGCAGGTTCCGATGATCTCGCCGTTCAGCGAAGCGGTGAAGAGGGGAGAGGGACAGGAGGCGGAACCGTCAGCGTCCCCGCAGGAAGCGGCGTCCGCCGTTTCGATTTTCACGGCAGGCGAGTAGTTTTTGTCGTCCGGGCGAAGCGGCCGGACCATCTTATATTCGGAATACCAGTATTCCGCGCCGATCGTTTCCAGTACGGCGGAAGCGGCCGGCGATTTTTCATCGGTCAGAAAACAGAAATCGACGGAGCAGTTATGCTCTTTTTCGAAGGCGTCAGCCAGCGAGAGGGCCGCGTTCAGCATGGAGGTGAAATGGCCCTGCCTGCGGAAACGCGGATGTACGAAGGCGGTATATTCGCAGGTGAAGACTGTTTCGGCGGAATCCTCCTGCGGCACGAAAAAGAGAAAGCTGAAAGCAATCAGCAGGCTGTCCTCCGACTCATTTTCATAGACCAGAAGGTAGTCCAGCCCGTCCTCGGATGGGGCGGAGAGAGTGATCGGTTCTGCCTTGCGGCACGCGTCCGTCAGCGCGCGGACGGCGTCCTTCTGCGGGGCGGTTAAGGTTTGGGTATGAATCAGGCGCATGAAGATACCTCCTTTTGCGCGGCTTGGGCGCGGCGAATGTTCCGGCAGAAATTTCTGCGGACAGAAACGGCTCCGCGCGGATATATTATGACTTGAGTATAGCCGAAACGGAAGGTTTTCGCAACCGCTTCCGGGAAAATGCCGGCAGAATTTTCATTTTGCGTATTGACAATCACAGGAAATGTGTTAGTATAAACATATGAATACTTGTTCATATGAAACGGAAAGGAGTATTTTCAATGACGGAGCGTGAACAGATCGAGCAGGAAGTGGCGGACGGCGTCTGCGAGTTTATCCATGTCCACGAGGATATTGTGAGGAAGGTAGAGAAGGTCATGCCCCAGGAGCAGGAGCTTCTGGATCTGGCGGAGTTTTTTAAGATATTCGGCGATTCGACGCGGATCAAGATTTTGTATGTGCTGAGCCAGTCGGAGATGTGCGTCTGCGATATCGCGACCCTTCTTATGATGGGACAGTCGGCGGTTTCCCACCAGCTGCGCGTGTTAAAGCAGATGCGTCTCGTGAAGTTCAGGCGCGAAGGCAAGACCGTGTTTTATTCCCTGTCCGACGACCATATCCAGACGATCCTGGCCCAGGGCATGGAGCATATCAGCGAGTGAAACAGAAAACAGACAGAATCGAGGCAGATCGTTATGACGAAAAAACAGAAAAAAATGATTGTGCGTCTTGTGGTGAGCGCCGTGTTTCTGATTGCGGGAATCGCAGCCGAGAGGATTCATCCGGTCGACTGGATTTGTTTTGCGGTTTCGTACCTTGCGGCGGGCTATGACATCCCGTTAAAGGCAGCCAGGACAATCCGCGGCGGGCAGGTGTTTGACGAGAATTTCCTGATGACGGTCGCTACCGTGGGGGCGGTTTTTGTGGGGGCTTACGAGGAAGCGGTCGCGGTTATGCTGTTCTACCAGGTGGGAGAGTTTTTCAACGACTACGCGGTGAACAAATCCCGCAAATCCATTTCCGACCTGATGGATATTAATCCGGAATTTGCCAATGTGGTCCGCGGCGGCGCGGAAGAGCAGGTGGATCCGGACGAGGTGGAGATCGGCGAGACGGTCGTGATTCGGCCCGGCGAGCGCGTGCCGCTTGACGGCGTTGTGGTGAAGGGCACATCCAGCCTGGATACGAAGGCGCTGACCGGAGAATCCATGCCGGCCGCGATCGGGGAAGGCGAGGCTATCGTCAGCGGCTCCATTAACCTGAGCGGGCTTTTAGAGGTGCGTGTCACGAAGCGCTATGACGATTCCACCGTGGCGAAGATTTTGGAGCTGGTGGAGAATGCAAGCTCGAGAAAAGCGAGAGCGGAGAATTTCATCACCCGGTTTGCGCGTGTCTATACGCCGGTCGTGGTTTTTCTGGCGCTGGCGCTCGCGCTGCTTCCGCCGCTTCTGGCCGGGCAGGCGTGGTCCGTGTGGGTCTACCGCGCATGCAGCTTCCTTGTGGTGTCGTGTCCCTGCGCGCTGGTGATCTCTGTGCCGCTAAGCTTCTTCGGCGGACTCGGCGCGGCGTCGAAGCAGGGAATCCTGATCAAGGGCAGCAATTATCTGGAGGCTCTGGGCACGCTGGATACGGTGGTGTTTGACAAAACCGGGACGCTGACTACCGGGAGATTTGCGGTGACGGATGTGCGGCCGGAAGGGATCGGCAGCCGCGAGCTGCTTAAACTGGCGGCTTACGGCGAGTGCCATTCCACGCATCCGATCGCGATGTCGGTGCTGGAAGCCTATAAGGAGCAGATGAAGGATTCGCAAACGGGGACGGAGGAGCCTCTGTTAGATCAGAACCGGATCGTGTCCGTGGAGGAGATCGCGGGTCACGGGATTCACGCGGTTCTAAAGGATATGCCCGGCGCCGGAAACATTTATATCGGCAACGAAAAGCTGATGAACCTTCAGAATATCGCCTTCCGTCCGGCCGCGGACGCGGCGGGGACGACGCTTTACGTGGCGAGAGACCGGGAGTTTATCGGTACGGTCACGATTTCCGACACGGTCCGAGAGGATGTCCCGGCCGCATTGGCCGGCCTGCGCGCGGAGGGAGTCGCGTCCCTCGTAATGCTGACCGGCGATAAGGAATCCGTGGGCCAGGCCGTCGCGAAGAAACTGGGACTGGACCGCGTATACGGAGGTCTTCTTCCGGCCGATAAGGTTGCGAAGGTGGAGGCGCTTCTCGCCGAGAAGCCCGCGGGGCGGACGCTCGCCTTTGTCGGCGACGGCATCAACGACGCGCCGGTGCTCTCGAGGGCGGACGTTGGGATCGCGATGGGCGGCATCGGCTCCGACGCGGCCGTGGAGGCGGCGGATGTGGTTATCATGACGGATGAGCCGTCGAAGATCGTGGACGGCATCCGGATCGCCAGAAAGACGGTCGGAATCGTCCGGCAGAACATTGTTTTCGCTATCGGCGTAAAGATTCTGATCCTGCTTTTCGTGGCCCTGGGCGTTTCGGGAATGTGGATGGCGGTGTTCGGCGATGTGGGCGTGTCGGTGCTGGCGATCTTAAACGCGATCCGGGCGCTGGGCTACAGGGGAAAAGAAGGCCGCTGACCTAGACGTTTCGTGCGGCGCGCCCGCGCGGAAAAGGCATACAGGGCAGAAGCTGTCAACGGAAAAAGATATCGGTGAAATGCTTTTTCCGTTGACATTTTTGTGTTCTGCTGATATGATTTTCACATATTTATGTAGCAAGGGGGTTACATTTATTTGTGACACCCTTCTTTCTTATCCGGGCGTGCGTTAGGCCGCGGCGGCTGTCGCGCGCACCGCGGAAAGAAGCCTGCAGAAAAGGAGATCACGATTATGGGAAGATACAATAAAGACGATATCATCCGTATGGTGGAAGAGGAGGATGTGGAATTCATCCGGCTGCAGTTCACGGACATTTTCGGGATGCTGAAAAATGTGGCGATTACGGCCGGGCAGCTGGGAAAGGCGCTGGATAACCTCTGCATGTTCGACGGTTCGGCCATCGAGGGCTTCGTGCGGGAGGAAGAGACGGATATGTATCTGCATCCGGATCTGGATACGTTTGAGATCTTTCCGTGGAGACCGCAGCAGGGGAAGGTGGCGAGGCTCCTCTGCGACGTCTACTGTCCGGACGGGACTCCGTTTGAAGGGGATCCCAGATATGTCCTGAAAAAAGTGCTCTCGGAGGCCGAGAGCATGGGATATTATTTCAACGTGGGACCGGAATGCGAGTTTTTCCTGTTCCATGCGGACGAGGAAGGGCGGCCTACGACCCAGACCCACGAGACGGCCGGATATTTTGACGTGGCGCCCATCGACCTGGCGGAGAATGTGCGGAGGGATATCGTGCTGAATCTGGAGGAGATGGGGTTTGCGATCGAGTCCTCCCATCACGAGATCGCGCCCGCCCAGCATGAGGTGGATATCCAGTATGAGCGGGGGCTGCGCGCCGCCGACAATATCATCACGTTCCGGAATGCCGTGAAAACGATCGCCAAGCGTCACGGCCTTCACGCGACCTTTATGCCCAAGCCGAAGGCGGGCGTCAACGGCTCCGGTATGCATATCAATATGTCCCTGGAGGACGCGCTCGGCAAGAATCTGTTCTCGGATCCGTCCGACAGTATGGGATTAAGCCAGCTGGCGTACCAGTTCCTTGCGGGAATCCTGTACCATATCGAGTCCATGACGATTCTGACGAATCCGCTGGTCAATTCCTATAAGCGCCTGATTCCGGGCTATGACGCGCCGGTCTATATCGCGTGGGCTTCCGCGGCCAACCGCGGGCAGGTCATGCGGATTCCCTCCAACCGGGGCGCGTCCACCCGGATTGAGCTTCGAAGCCCTGACCCGGCCATGAACCCCTACCTGACGCTGGCCGCCTGCCTGGCGGCAGGACTCGACGGCATCCGCCGCGGCATGGTGCCGCCGAAGCCGTTCTACGGGAACGCGTTTTCCCTGTCAAGGGCGGAGATGAAGCGGAGGGGAATCCGCCATCTGCCGGAGACTTTGGGGGAGGCGATCGAGCAGTTTGAAAACGACGAATTCCTGGAGTCGGTGCTTGGGGAGACGGTCTACACCAAGTATCTGGAGGCGAAAAAGCGGGAGTGGAACGAGTTCCGCTGTCAGGTGACGGACTGGGAAATCGGCGAATATCTGTATAAGTTTTAGCCTTCCCAGTGCTCTACGCTTCACAGATACAAAATATCTGCCGGTTCGCGGAAGACGGAAATTGCGGGCGGAGCTTTTGTATGCGGACACAGCAAGAGGCCGGGGGTGAGATGTGTGACCAATATTATCGTAGCGTTCTCGAAGACGGAGGACGCGAGGAACATAAAAAACATTATAGTGAGAAACGGCTTTCAGGTGGTCGCAGTCTGCAATTCCGGCGCACAGACGATCAGCGGTCTGGACGGACTCCATGGAGGAATCATCGTCTGCGGGTATCGTTTTGACGACATGCTGTACACGGAGCTTCGGGAGCTGGTGCCGGAGGAGTTTTCGCTGCTTTTGGTGGCTTCGCCCAGGCGGGTGGGGGACGCGCTTCCGGAGGGGGTGACGTGGCTTCCGATGCCGTTAATGGTTCACGACCTGCTCGAGGCCCTTCTCAGGCTGGATGAGACGCAGACGCGCAGAAAGCGGGCCGCGCGCCAGAAGCCGGCCGTGCGCAATGAGGACGACCGGAAAGAGATTGCGCGTGCGAAAGAACTGCTGATGGAGCGGAACCATATGACGGAAAATGAGGCCCACCGCTATATCCAGAAATGCAGCATGGACAGCGGAAGCACGTTGGTGGAGACGGCGCAGAAGCTGATCCGCCTGATGACGTAGAAGGGGAAATGCGGCAGCCGGTCTGCCGGAGTGCAGCAATGAAGAGCGCGGCAGCCGCTCGGCCGGATCGTGAAGCGGCGGAAAGCCCGTTTAACAGGAGGAAATGATGCGGTTTGTAAAGATGCAGGGAGCCGGGAACGATTATGTATATGTGGACTGCTTTCGGGAGAAGGTAGAGAATCCGGCGCTCCTTTCCATAAAGGTCAGCGACCGGCATTTCGGGATCGGCTCAGACGGCCTTGTCCTGATCTGCCCGTCCGATACGGCGGACTGCCGGATGCGGATGTTCAACGCGGACGGCTCGGAAGGGGAAATGTGCGGCAACGCGATCCGATGTGTCGGAAAGTATGCGTATGAGCACGGGATTGCGGTGAAGCCGCGTCTGACGGTGGAGACGCTTGCCGGGTTTAAGACGCTCGATCTGACGCTCAGCGGCGGAAAAGTGACGGCGGCTACGGTGGATATGGGCGTGCCGGAGCTGAAGTCGGAGCTGCCGGAGGAGATCTTTGTGGAAGGAAGGAAGCAGACGTTTGTGGGGATCTCGATGGGGAATCCCCATGCGGTGTATTTCCGGGAGGAGATCGACGGGCTTAAGCTGGACCGGATCGGCCCGGAGTATGAAAATCACGCGCGTTTCCCGAATCGCGTAAATTCGGAATTCGTACAGGTGGTTGACCGGGGGCATGTGCGGATGCGCGTGTGGGAGCGCGGAAGCGGGGAGACCATGGCCTGCGGGACCGGAGCGGCGGCCTGTGCGGCGGCCTGTATGCTGATGGGATACACGGACGGCACCGTGCGGGTGGAGCTGCGCGGGGGGACGCTGACGATCCGTTGGGACAGAAACGGAAGCGGGCACATCTTTATGACGGGGCCGGCAGTGGAAGTGTTTTGCGGGGAGATTGAGGTGTAATCAAGTATATTTTAAATGGAGGATATAAGATTATGGTTCGCTTGAATGAGAATTATCTGAAACTGCCGGGAAGCTATCTGTTTTCGACGATCGGAAAGAAGGTGGCGGCATATACGGAGGAGCATCCGGATGCGAAGGTGATCCGGCTGGGAATCGGGGATGTGACGCAGCCGCTTGTGCCGGCAATCGTCCGCGCGCTTCATGAGGCGGTGGAGGAGATGGGGCACGCGGAGACGTTCCACGGCTATGCCCCGGATCTGGGCTATGCGTTTTTGCGGGAGACGATCGCGGAGAAGGATTATCGGGCGCGCGGATGCGACATCGCGGCGGATGAGATTTTCATATCGGACGGGGCGAAGAGCGACTGCGGAAATATCCAGGAGATCTTTTCGGCGGACGCGCGGATCGCGGTGTGCGACCCGGTGTATCCGGTGTATGTGGATTCCAACGTGATGGCCGGACGGACCGGCGAGTACGATGAGAAGACCGGGACGTGGAGCCGTGTCATCTATATGCCGTGCACGGCGGAGAACGGCTTTGTGCCGCGGCTGCCGGAGGAGACGCCGGACCTGATTTATCTGTGCGTGCCGAACAATCCGACAGGGACGGCGCTTACAAGGGATCAGCTTGCGGTCTGGGTGGACTACGCCAATTCGGTCGGAGCGGTGATCCTCTACGACGCGGCCTACGAGGCGTATATCGCGCAGGACGACGTACCGCACAGCATCTTCGAGATTCCGGGGGCCAGGACCTGCGCGATCGAATTCCGGTCCTTTTCCAAGAACGCGGGCTTTACGGGCGTGAGGCTCGGTTTTACCGTGGTGCCGAAGGATTTAAAGCGCGGCGGCGCGGCGGCGCACAGCCTCTGGGCGAGACGCCACGGGACGAAATTCAACGGCGCCCCCTACATCGTGCAGAAGGCGGCCATGGCCGTGTATTCCGAGGAGGGGAAGGCACAGCTTAAGGATCAGGTGGCCTATTATATGCGCAATGCGAAGGTGATCTACGACGGGCTTAAGGAGGCCGGATACGAGGTATACGGAGGAATCAACGCGCCCTACATCTGGCTGAAAGTGCCGGATGGCATGACAAGCTGGGATTTCTTCGATTACCTTCTGGAGAAGGCCCACGTGGTGGGAACCCCCGGCAGCGGGTTCGGCCCCAGCGGCGAGGGATATTTCCGGCTGACGGCCTTCGGCAATTACGAAAATACGGCGGAGGCGATCGAAAGGATCAGGCGGCTTAAAAAAGGCTGATAGCTGCTTTGCGGGGGAGGCCGGCGTGAGGCGGCCATTGGCCAGGCGGGGGAGGTTGGCGTGAAGCGGTCATTGGCCTGGCTGGGAGGCGGTCATTGGCCCGGTGAGGAGGCCGCCAGCTCATCCAGCGACGCGAAGCGGTAGCCCATTTTTTCCCATTCCGTCAGAAGCTCGTCGAGAATTTCGGCGTTCGTTTTGGACGTGCTGTGCAGCAGGACGACGGCGCCGGGATGGATGCGCCCTAAGAGCTTTTTGAAGGCCTCCTCGTGGGACGGCTGATTGTCCTGATACCAGTCCACGTACGCCAGGCTCCAGAAAAAGGTTTTGTAGCCGAGGGACTGGGCCATCCGGAGGTTGGACTCGCTGTATCTGCCCTGGGGCGGGCGGTAGTATTTTTTCATGGGCAGTCCGGTGGTCTGGGTATACAGCTCCTCCAGACTGGTCAGCTCGTCTGCGAAGGCCTCCTGCGTGGAGATGGACGACATATCCGGGTGGTGAAATGTGTGGTTGCCGACGATATGCCCTTCGGCGGCCATGCGCCTGACCAGTTCCGGCGCGGTCTCGATATAGTTGCCGACGACGAAGAAAGCCGCGGGCGCCTTGTGCTTTTTCAGCGCGTCCAGGATCGCCTCGGTGCAGCCGTTTTCATAGCCGGCGTCGAAGGTCAGGTAGAGAACCTTCTCATCCGTCTGACGGGCGTAGAAGGCGTCAAACTGCGCCAGGTAATCGGCGGAGGCGTTGGCGACGGGAGGCTTGCCTTCTTCCTGAAAGCTCAGGCCCCAGCTGCCGTCCGCGGCCGCCTCTGCGGCTTTGGCTGTTTCGGTTTCGGCAGACCGTGCGGTCTGCGCGTTTAACGGATACCGTTCCGCCAGGCGCGCCGCGGCGTCTCCCATGCAGAAGCAGAGCACTGCGAGAAAGAAATATTCCGCGCCTTTTCGGATGATGCGTGAGGAAGTTTCCATAGAAAACCTCGTTGTGGTTAGCAGGGATTACAAAACGTATATGTGCGTCTGCACCGAAAAATACCAAGCATTATGGTGAATGCACGCGGCGAATCCGCATAAAAATGCGGAAATGCAACGTTTTTCCATGCGCTCAGTTGACAAATGCTTAAAAACGTTTTATACTACAGACAATTTTATTTTGCAAAAATATTTTAGCAGAAAAGTTTTTGATGAATTTCGAGATCAAATCTCAGGAGGAAATGATTATGGCAGAAGTTGAGAAAGTATTAGAGACACCCGCGGCGGAAGAACCGGTTAAGAAGACCCGAAAGCCGAGAGCGAAGAAGGCTGAGACCGAGGCTGTGAAGGCCGCGGCAAAGGAAGCGCCGAAGAAGGCCGCCGCTGAGGCCGCGCCGAAGAAGACGGCAAAGAAGGCCGCGGCAGAAGCAGCACCGAAGAAGACGGCAGCGACGAAGAAGACAGCCGCCGCGAAGACGGAGAAGGCCCCGACGACCAGGAAGACCGCCGCGAAGAAGGCGGTTCCGGCCCATCAGGCCACCGTATATATCCAGTTCGGCGGCAATGAAGTAGCCGCAAAGGATATCCTGGAGGCCGCGAAGAAGGCATTTGCCGAGGCGAACGAGGGTGTGGAGATCGAGACCATCGAGCTCTATGTGAAGCCGGAGGAGGGCGCCGCATATTATGTGGTGAACGGTGTCGGCGGCGACGATATGAAGATCGAGCTGTAATTCGATACGGCAGAAGCTTAGGCTGCTGCAGACGTGCGGTGCGTGATCAGACGAGGCCGCGTCTGCAGCAGTTTTTTATGTCAGTATGCAAAAAACGCGCCAGTGACGTCTTGCCTGTATCATGCGGGCGGGAAGCCGGGGACGCTCCGATCGTCCTGTTATTTTCCGAAACCGCTTGATACTTTTTGGCTTTCTGGTATACTGGAAGGCAGAGAAGGAAGCAAAGCTCGATAGGGAGGTACGAGATGTTTTACGACGGAAAAATATGGATTGGCAGGAGCGAGGGCGGCAGCGCGTACATTCTGCCGAAGATGGCCAACCGCCATGGCCTGATCGCAGGGGCTACGGGAACCGGCAAGACGGTCACGCTGAAGGTTCTGGCGGAGTCCTTCAGCGACGCGGGCGTGCCGGTCTTTCTGGCGGACGTGAAGGGAGATCTGGCCGGTATGTGCCGTCCAGGGGCGGACAGCGCGGACATGCAGAAGCGGATCGGGCAGTTCGGCCTGGCGGCGGCGGGATTTGCCTATCGCGCCTATCCGGTCTGTTTCTGGGATATTTTCGGAGAGAAGGGACTTCCGCTCAGGACGACCATTACAGAGATGGGGCCGACGCTTCTTGCCAGACTTCTGGAGCTGACGGACACGCAGTCGGATATCCTGTCGATCGTGTTTCAGATCGCTGACGACGAGGGTCTGCTGCTTTTGGATCTTAAGGATCTGCGCGCCATGCTGAATTACGTGGGCGAGAACAATAAGGAATACAGCGCCCGCTACGGCAATATGTCGAAAGCGAGTATCAACAGTATCCAGAGAGGCCTGGCGGCCCTGGAGGGGCAGGGGGGAGACCGCTTCTTCGGCGAACCGGCGCTTGATATCCTTGATTGGTTTCGGACGGATACGTCGGGCCGGGGTGTGATCAATATCCTGCACAGCGAGAGCCTGATCAGCAATCCGATGATGTATTCCACCTTTATGCTGTGGATGCTGTCGGAGCTTTTTGAGGTCATGCCGGAGGCGGGCGACTGCGAGCGGCCGAAGATGGTCTTTTTCTTTGACGAGGCCCATCTGCTGTTTGACGGCGCGCCGAAAGCGCTTCTCCAGAAAATCGAGCAGGTCGTGAAGCTGATCCGCTCCAAGGGCGTGGGCGTTTATTTCATTACGCAGAGTCCGAAGGATATTCCGGACGGCGTTCTGGGACAGCTGGGCAATAAGATCCAGCATGCCCTCCACGCGTATACGCCTGCCGACCAGAAGGCGTTAAAGGCGGCCGCGGATTCGTTCCGTATCAATCCGGCGTTTGATACGAAGGAGGCCCTGACGCAGCTGGGCATCGGCGAGGCGCTCGTGTCCTTTCTGCGGGAGGACGGCACGCCGTCTGTCGTGCAGCAGGCGAAAATTCTGCCGCCCCAGAGCCAGATGGGGCCGATTGCGGACGGGGACCGGCAGGCTGAGATCCGCAACTGCCCGCTGTATGCGAGGTACGGAGCGGCGGTGGACCGTGATTCGGCCTATGAATTCTTCCAGAGGAAGATGAAGCAGGAGGCGCAGGAGGCCCAGGAACAGGCGGAGCAGGCGCAGAGGGAGAAAGAGGAAGCGCAGAAGGCGAAGGAAGCCGAGAAAGAAACGCAGCGCCAGGCGAAGGCCGCGGCGGCGGAGGCCCAGCGGCTGGAGAGAGAGAAGGCCCGCGAGGCGGAGCGCAAGGCGAAGGAGGAGGCCCGCGAGAAAGCGGCGACGGAGCGCGCCCGCAAACAGGCGGTTTCCAGCGTGGCGAAGTCCGCCGCGGGAACCATCGGCCGTGAAGTCGGCAACGAGATCGGCAAGAGCATCGGGGGCAGCTTCGGAAAGAAACTGGGCGGTAATCTGGGAGCCAGTATCGGACGGGGGATTCTGGGAACCCTGTTCGGAAAATAGATTTTTGCACGGCAGCAGGAAACGGCGTCGAAAAGACCGTGAAACGGCAGGAGAAGTCAGAGCGTGAATCGTAAAAAGGACAGGGCCGCGGCGGCAGAGCGCGCGGCAGATGGACCGGCGGCTGAAAAAGAAACACGGCGAAATGGACAGCGGGAAGAGCTGAATGCGGCGCTTCCCACTGCTTTTCAGGAGCGGATGCAGGGACTTCTGGGCGGGGAGTATGAGGCGTTTCGGCAAAGCTATGAGAAGGCGAGAAGTCAGGGACTGCGGTTTAATCCGCTTAAGATGGTCCGGCCGGGCAAAGGACAGGCGTTTCCGGACAGTCTGCTGCCCGAGGCGGAGGCGGTTTTCGCGCGGGCGGAGGAAGCGTTCGGACTGCGCGAAATTCCGTGGGCGCGGGGCGGCTATTATTATGACGCCGCGGCGCGGCCCGGACGGCATCCCTACCATGAGGCGGGACTTTATTATATTCAGGAACCAAGCGCCATGGCCGCGGCGGAGCTTCTGGACCCGCAGCCGGGGGAGCGGATTCTGGATCTGTGCGCGGCCCCGGGCGGCAAGACGACCCAGATTGCCGGCAGGCTTAGGGGAAGGGGGCTCCTTGTGAGCAACGAGATCCACCCGGAGCGCGTCAGGATCCTCGCGCAGAATGTGGAGCGCTTCGGCGCGGGAAACGTCGTCGTGACGAATGAGGAGCCGTCGAGGCTTGCGGCGTTTTTTCCGGAATTTTTCGACCGGGTTTTAGTGGACGCGCCCTGTTCCGGCGAGGGAATGTTTAGGAAGGATGAGACGGCTGTCCGGGAGTGGAGCCCTGACCATGTCCGCCTCTGCGCGGCCAGGCAGGCGGAGATTCTGGACAGCGCGGCGGCAATGCTGAAGGACGGCGGCAGGCTGGTATATTCCACCTGCACCTTCTCGCCTGAGGAAAATGAGGGAAGTATTCAGCGCTTTCTGGACACGCATACGGAATTTGCCGTCGTGCGGCCGGAGGCGTACGGCGGCTTCTCCCGCGGGAGGCCGGAGTGGGTTCACGGCTGCGAGGCGCTTCGGGATACCTTACGCATTTGGCCGCACCTGACGGAGGGGGAAGGGCATTATGTGGCCGTGCTCCGGAAGGAGACGCCGGACGAGGCCGCAGCGCCGGATGGGATCGCGCGGCCGGCCGGAGGTATACGTTCGGGTGAGGTGGCCGCACGGCCGGCAGAGAGGCCGGGAGCGCTGCGGGAAACGGCCGGCGTAAACGCCGGAAGGCAGAAGAAGCGGCCTCGGACCGGAGCGGAAAAATCCGGACGGGCGGCGGTTGACCGGGAGGTCTTTGAGATCTGGCGGCAGTTCTGCCGGGAAAACTGTACGGAGCCGCTCTTCGGACCGGATGAGGAAGCGCTTCGGGAGCGGATGTTTCTGTACGGCGAACAGCTCTACCTGCTTCCGGAAGGAGTTGGCGGTCTGGCCGGGATCCGGACGGTCCGGCCGGGGCTGCATCTCGGCACCGTGAAAAAGAACCGCTTGGAACCTGCGCACGCGCTTGCGCTGTATCTGCGCCCGAACCAGGCGCTTCGGCGGTATGAGCTGCAGCCGGACGGGCCGGAAATTGCCGCCTATCTTGGCGGGGAGGCGATATCCGCGGGCCCTGCCGGCGCTGCCGGGAACGGCTGGGTTCTCATGACCGTGGACGGCTATCCGGTCGGATGGGCCAAGCGGGTAGGCAGTACACTGAAAAATCATTATCCGAAGGGACTTCGCAGGTATTACGGGCCGGTTTAGGCGGGAGCCCTGGGGACTGGATGTCCGGAACCGTAAGGAAGATGTCTGAAACTGTAAGGAATAAGAGCGGGTGAGAGTATGGCGAATCAGGATTCCGTCCGAACGTTAAAAGGAATCGGGGATAAATCAGGGAAGCTGTTTGAGAAGCTGGGGATCTGGACTGTGGATGATCTGCTGCATGATTACCCGCGCGCTTACCACGCCTATGAGGAGCCGGTGCCGATCGGTAATCTGGTTTTGGATCAGGTCTCCGCGGTGGCCGGGATTTTGCAGAAGGACGCTTCGGTGCGCCGCTTTTCCAACATGCAGATCGTGACGGTTACGCTCCGCGACGGAACCGGAAGCCTGCAGCTGGTCTGGTACAACATGCCCTATCTGCGCGGCACGCTCCAGGCGGGCACCTACCATATCTTTTACGGAAAGGTGGTTAGAAAGAATAACCGCCTGACAATGGAGCAGCCGGAGATCTATGCGCGCGACGCCTATGCGCAGGTGATGACGACCATGCAGCCCGTTTACAGCCAGACGAGGGGCTTAAGCAACAAGGCGATCTCCCGCGCGGTGGCGCGGGCCCTGGACGGCCGCCAGCTGGAGCGGGAATACCTGCCTGCCGGCATCCGGCAGAAATACGAGCTGGCGGAATATAATTTTGCCATCGAGCATATCCATTTCCCCAAAGACCGGCAGGAACTGCTTTTCGCGAGGCGGCGCCTGGTGTTCGATGAATTTTTCCTTTTTACCCTGGCCGTGCGCAGGCTTAAGGAGAAGCGCGCCGACAAAAAGAGCAGCTGGGTCATGAAGCTTTCGCCGGAGGCGGAGCGCCTGAAGGAGAGCCTGCCGTACCGGCTGACCTCTGCCCAGCAGAAGGTGCTTGGGGAGATCGAGCAGGATCTTACGAGCGGCCGGGTGATGAACCGGCTGATTCAGGGGGATGTCGGGTCCGGCAAGACGATTGTCGCCGTTCTGGCGCTGCTGCACGTGGCCGGCAACGGCTGTCAGGGCGCGATGATGGCGCCGACGGAGGTGCTGGCCAGACAGCACTACGAGAGCATTGTGAAACTGTTTGAGGAATACGGCATCGCGAAGGTTCCGGTTCTGATTACCGGTTCGATGACCGCAAAGGAAAAGCGTGCCGCCCGCGAAAAGGTGAAAAGTCATGAGGCGGATATCATTATCGGCACGCACGCGCTGATTCAGGAGAACGTGGTCTATGACAATCTGGCCCTGGTGATCACCGACGAACAGCACCGCTTCGGCGTCGGGCAGAGAGAGCTGCTCGGCGGAAAGGGGACGTCTCCCCATATCCTCGTCATGAGCGCCACGCCGATTCCGCGGACGCTGGCGATCATCCTGTACGGCGATCTGGACATCTCTGTGATCGACGAGCTGCCGGCCAACCGCCTGCCGATCAAGAACTGCGTGGTCGGAACCGAATACCGTCCGAAGGCTTACGCGTTCATCGAAAAGCAGATCGCGGCGGGGAGACAGGCCTACGTCATCTGTCCCATGGTGGAAGAAAGCGAGATGATCGACGCGGAGAACGTACTGGATTATACGAAAAAGCTCAGGGAGGCGCTCCCCGGCGTCACGGTGGAATACCTTCACGGAAAAATGAAGGGAAAAGAGAAAAACCAGATTATGGAACGTTTCCTGGCGGGCGAGATTCAGGTTCTGGTCTCTACCACGGTCATCGAGGTCGGCGTCGATGTCCCGAACGCCACCGTTATGATGATTGAGAACGCCGAGCGCTTCGGGCTGGCCCAGCTCCATCAGCTGCGCGGCCGCGTCGGGCGCGGAAAGTACCAGTCCTACTGCATCATGGTCAACTGCGGCGACCAGGACGGCACCCAGAAACGTCTGGACATTTTAAACCGCTCCAACGACGGCTTCTACATCGCCTCCGAGGATCTGAAACTCCGCGGACCGGGCGATATCTTTGGGCTGCGTCAGAGCGGCGATATGGAATTCAAGCTGGCGGATATCTTCACGGATGCGGATATATTAAAGACCGTATCGGAAGAGGTGTCTGCCCTCACGGCGGCGGATCCGGGACTTGAACAGGAAGAGAACCGGGAGCTTAAGCGCAGGCTGGAGGAGTATCTGGAAAAGAACTACGACCGGCTGGCGCTTTAGGCTGCGGGCCTTTCTACTGCAGTATGGCTTCCATTCCGATCTTTAACGGCTTTAAGCCCCTGGCCTCGTAGAATTTCATCGCGGAGGGGTTGCAGCACCATACGTTCAGCGTCACGTTGTAGCAGCCTCTCTGCCGGGCAAATTCGATCACGGCGTCGTAAATCCGCGTTCCGATATGCTGCCCGCGGATCTTCTCGTCCACACAGAGGTCGTCGATATACAGGGTGGAGCGCTTAACCATCGCGCCGCTGCCGTCGTAGCGTTCGAAGATGCAGAACGCGTAACCGAGTACCTTTCCCTCCTCGTCCACTCCCACGAAGATCGGTCTTTCATCGTCGTGAATGATTTCGCGCAGTTCCTCGTCGTTATATTTTTTTCCTCCGTCTGTGAACAGGTCCGGCCGCCCGATCTGATGGACGCGGCACACCTGATAGAGCAGATGGTTGATGCCGTCGATATCCTGTTCGATTGCACGTCTGATTTCCATTATTCATACTTCCTTTCTCTCATTTGCAGCCGATTTTGCCGAAAATGCGGCTGTTAATGGATGATTATACATCAGATTCGAAAAAATGGGAAGCGTTTTCCGGTTTTGGTCAGAATTGCTATTTTTCGGAATCTGTGATATGATAAAACGGCGGCGGGGAAATAATTTTGCTGACCGGATATTTTTTTGAGGAAAGAAGGGACGGCATGTCCATGGAACAGATGTCACTTTTCGATATGCAGGAGACGTATCATCCGCTGGCCAGCCGTATGCGGCCCGAGGATCTGGACGGTTTCGTTGGTCAGGAGCATCTGCTGGGAGAGGGGAAGCTTCTGCGGCAGCTGATCGAGCAGGATCGGATTCCCTCCATGATTTTCTGGGGACCTCCCGGCGTAGGCAAGACCACGCTGGCGGGGATCATCGCCCACCGTACCCACGCGCGGTTTATCAATTTCAGCGCGGTCACAAGCGGCATTAAGGAGATCAAGGAGGTTATGGCCCAGGCGGAGCAGAGCCGCAGGGTGGGAGCGAAGACCGTCGTATTCGTGGACGAGATCCATCGTTTCAATAAGGCGCAGCAGGACGCGTTCCTTCCCTATGTGGAGAAGGGCAGCATCATTCTGATCGGAGCCACTACGGAGAATCCGTCGTTTGAAATCAACAGCGCTCTGCTTTCCCGGTGCCGTGTTTTCGTGCTCCAGGCGCTTAAGACGGAGGATCTGGTGAAGCTTTTGCAGCGGACGCTCGGCAGCGAGAGCGGGTTCGGTTATCTGACGGTCCACATCACCGACGACATGCTGCATATGATTGCGGAGTTCGCAAACGGCGACGCCCGGACGGCGTTAAATGTCCTCGAGATGGCGGTAACCAACGGAGACATCGGCCCGGACGGCACCACGGTGAGCATGGAGACGCTTAAGCAGTGCATCGGCAGGAAGAGCCTGCTTTACGATAAGAAGGGCGAGGAACACTATAACCTGATCTCGGCGCTGCACAAATCCATGCGCAATTCCGATCCGGACGCGGCGGTCTACTGGCTGGCGCGGATGCTGGAGGCCGGCGAGGACCCGCTGTATGTGGCGCGCCGCGTGGTGCGCTTTGCCAGCGAGGACGTGGGTCTGGCGGACAGTCAGGCAATGCCGCTCGCGGTGGCCGCTTACCAGGCCTGCCATTTTATCGGAATGCCGGAGTGCAATGTGATTCTGAGCCACGCGGTCATCTATATGGCCCTGGCGCCGAAGTCCAACGCCGCCGATGTGGCCTACATCCGCGCCAGGGAAGACGCGGAGCGGATGCTTGCCGAGCCCGTGCCCCTCAATATCCGCAACGCCCCGACCAGGCTGATGGCCGAGCTGGATTACGGCAAGGACTATATATACGCGCACGACACCGAGGAAAAGATGGCCCGTATGCAGTGCCTGCCGGATTCCCTCGTCGGCCGTGAGTACTACACCCCAGACGGCCAGGGCGCCGAAGCCGCCCTCAAAAAGCGTCTGGAAGAGATCAAAGCCTGGAAAAATTCATAAACTCGTCACAAATAACTCCCCCCACCCCCCTTTTCAGCAAAGGGAAAGTATGATATACTCCATGTAGGCAATGAGCAGTGCGAAATATGACGCGGCGCCGGCTGCGTCGTGCTCGCACGTAAGCAGCCGGCGCCGCGTCATATTTCATAGGGCGAAGCCCAAGGGGCGAGGAACCGCAGGTTCCGAGCACCTTGCACTGCGGCCTCCGCCCCCTAACAGCGCCTTGGCCGCAGGCCAACAGCCCGCCCCCCAACAGCGCCCTGCCCTCCGGCCAACAGCCCGCCTATTATCCCCCCATCAGGAGGCATCCTTATTATGAATAAATGGAATCGCGTACTACTAAAACTCAGCGGCGAGGCCCTCGCGGGCCCCAAAAAGACCGGCTTTGACGAGGACACAGTCAAAGACGTCGCCCGCCAGGTCCGCCAGTCCGCGGAGGCCGGCGTTCAGGTCGGCATCGTCATCGGCGGCGGGAATTTCTGGCGCGGGCGTACCTCGAACGCGATCGACCGCACGAAAGCGGATCAGATCGGTATGCTGGCCACCGTCATGAACTGTATCTACGTCTCGGAGATTTTCCGGAGCGAAGGTATGAGGACGAAGATTTTCACGCCTTTCGTCTGCGGCGCAATGACCACGCTGTTTTCCAAGGATGAGGCCCTGGCCGTGATGGAAAGCGGCGGCGTGGCGTTCTTCGCGGGCGGCACGGGCCACCCCTATTTCTCTACGGATACGGGCATTACGCTGCGTGCGGTGGAGCTGGAGGCCGACTGCATTCTTTTGGCAAAGTCGATCGACGGCGTTTACGACAGCGATCCGGCAGTGAACCCGGATGCGAAACGATTTGACACAATCCACATCCAGGAGGTTATCGACCGGAAGCTTGCGGTGGTGGATCTGACCGCTTCGATTATGTGCATGGAGCATAAAATCCCCATGGCGGTTTTCGATTTAAATGAGAAGAACGGTATCGCGAACGCGATGCAGGGCAGAATCAACGGTACGATTGTAACCGTATAAATAATCACATAGGAGGGGTATAGTTATGTTGGAAGACGAACTGAAGCAGTATGAGGAGAAGATGGAAAAGACACTGAGCGTTCTGCAGGAGGATTACGCCTCCATCCGCGCGGGCCGTGCCAATCCGCATGTGCTTGATAAGATCAAAGTCGATTATTACGGTACGCCTACCCCGATTCAGCAGGTGGGCAACATTTCCGTGCCGGAGGCGCGCATGATCGTGATCGCGCCCTGGGAGAAGAGCCTGATCAAGAATATCTGCAAGGCGATTCAGACGTCGGATCTCGGCATTAATCCGAATAACGACGGTTCCGTGATCCGTCTGGTGTTCCCGGAGCTGACGGAGGAGCGCAGAAAAGATTTGTCCAAGGATATCAAGAAGAAGGGGGAGGCCGCCAAGGTGGCCATCCGCAACATCCGAAGGGATGCCAACGAGACCTTCAAGAAGATGGAGAAGGCCGGAGATTTCTCCGAGGACGATCAGAAGCTGGCGGAAACAAAGATGCAGAAGCTGACCGATAAGATGATTGAGAAGGTGGATAAGGCTGTGGACGTCAAGATCAAGGAGATCATGACGGTCTGACGGAAAATGAAGATCGGGGGGCGGGTATTCCTGCCCCTTTTGACCAGAGTGGGAACGGGAAGTTTCGGTACTGCGGAAGCGGGAATTCTGCGTTTGGGAGGATAGACGGATTTGGAAAATATGACGGTTCCGCGCCATGTGGCGGTGATTCTGGACGGCAACGGCCGTTGGGCAAAGCAGCACGGCGTGCCGCGAGCGATGGGACATAAGGCCGGCTGTGAGACGCTGGAGAAGATGGTGGAGACGGCGGCTCGTATGGGCCTTTCGTATTTTACGGTGTACGGCTTCTCCACGGAGAACTGGAAGCGCTCCGAGGAGGAAGTGGGGGCGCTTATGAACCTGTTCCGCTACTACATGGTGCGTATCATCAAGATCGCGAATGACAATAACGTCCGCGTGCGGATGATCGGGGAGAAGAGCCGTTTCGCCCCGGATATTATCGAAGGAATCGACCGTATGGTGGAGAGCACGAAGGACAACACGGGGCTCACGTTTATCGTGGCGATCAATTACGGCGGCCGCGATGAGATTGTCCGGGCCGCAAGGAAGCTGGTGCAGGATTACCGTGCGAGCGGACTGGACGTGTCGAATATCACGGAGGAATCCTTTTCCGGCTATCTGGACACGGCGGGAATTCCGGACCCGGATCTGATGATCCGAACCAGCGGGGAGTTGCGGCTGTCCAATTATCTGCTGTGGCAGCTGGCCTACACGGAGCTTTATGTGACGGACTGTCTGTGGCCGGATTTCAATCAGGAAGAATTTGAAAAAGCCATTGCGGCGTATAATCAGAGGGAGCGGCGCTTCGGCGGCCGGAAGTAGGAGGAGACGCATGTTTACGACACGTCTGATCAGCGGAATCGTTCTGGTCATTTTGGCGGTTCTTGTGGTGGGGGCAGGCGGCGGCATTCTGTTTGCCGTGACCGCTCTGATTTCCCTGGTGGGGCTTTATGAGCTGTATCGGGTCATGAAGATCGAGAAGACCCCGCTGGCGGCGATCGGGTACGGGGCGGCGCTTTACTATTATGTCCTTTTGTGGATGGGATGGGAAAAATATGTGACGCTGATGGCGATCGGGGCCCTGATGCTTCTGATGGCGTTTTATGTGTTCACATTTCCGAAATACAAGACGGAGGAGATTACGGTAGCGTTTTTCAGCGTATTCTATGTGGCGATGATGCTGTCGTATCTGTACCAGGTGCGGAGAATGCCGGACGGGAAGTATCTGGTCTGGCTGATTTTCATAAGTTCCTGGGGCTGCGATACCTGCGCCTACTGCGTGGGGATGCTGTTTGGGAAGCACCGGCTGGCGCCTGTGGTGAGTCCGAAGAAATCGGTGGAAGGCGCGGTCGGAGGCGTGGTCGGCTCGGCAATCCTGGGCCTGATCTACGCGGCGCTTCTGGGCGGCAATATGGCGGAGGTGGGGAATCCCATGCTGGCCTGCGCCGCTGCCTGCGCGATCGCGGCGGTGATCTCCCAGGTGGGGGATCTGGCCGCTTCGGCCATCAAGCGGAATCATAATGTCAAAGATTACGGTCATCTGATTCCAGGACACGGAGGGGTTCTTGACCGGTTCGACAGCATGATCTTCACGGCCCCGGCAATCTACTTTGCCATCACGTTTCTGCGCTGACCCAAAAGGCAGGAAGGTTCCGCGGGCAGCCGTGGAAACAGACGGAGGAAGAGAGAGTATTTTTTCATGAGAAAACTATCGATTTTGGGCTCGACCGGTTCGATTGGAACCCAGACGCTCGACATTGTGAGGAATAACGGGGATATTCAGGTGACGGCCCTGGCGGCCGGACATAACGCGGCGGCCCTGGAACGGCAGATCCGGGAATTTAAGCCGCGTATCGCCTGTATCTGGGACGAACGGAAGGCTAAAGACCTGAAGCTGGCCGTGGCCGACATTCCCGTGAAGGTAGTGTCCGGAATGGATGGCCTGATCGAGGCCGCCACGGAGCCTTCGGCGCAGACGGTCGTTACCGCCGTCGTCGGCATGATCGGCATCCGCCCTACGATCGCCGCCATCCGTGCGGGCAAGGATATCGCCCTTGCCAACAAGGAGACGCTGGTGACCGCGGGCCATCTTATCATGCCCCTGGCGAGGAAGACGGGCGTGCGGATTCTGCCGGTAGACAGCGAACACAGCGCGATTTTCCAGTGCCTGACCACGCTTGGGGTCGGGGCGCCGCCGATGGATTGGGCGGAGTCAGTTCCAGACGGGGCAGAACCGGATGATTCCGGGGAGAGGGCGCTTAAGGCAGGCGGAAAGACGCGCGGCGCGGACCGCAGCCGTAAGCAGCTGGCGAAGATTCTTCTGACCGCGTCGGGCGGACCGTTTCGCGGTTACACGAGGGAGCAGCTGCAGGATGTGACGCTGGAGGACGCCCTAAAGCACCCCAACTGGTCCATGGGACATAAGGTCACGATCGATTCTTCGACGATGGTGAATAAGGGGCTGGAAGTGATGGAAGCCCGCTGGCTGTTCGATGTGCCGGTTTCCCAGATTCAGGTTGTAATCCAGCCGAAAAGCATTATCCATTCCATGGTGGAATTTTCTGACGGCGCCGTTCTGGCCCAGCTGGGGACGCCGGATATGAGGCTGCCGATCCAATATGCCCTTTATTATCCGGAGCGGAGACCCTTGCCGGGCGGCCGCCTGGATTTCTGGGCCATGAACCAGATCGCCTTTGAGAAGCCGGATACGGATACGTTTCCGGCGCTTAAGCTCGCGTATCAGGCGGCGGATATCGGCGGAACGATGCCGACGGTTTTCAACGCGGCCAATGAGTACGCCGTGACACAGTTTATCAATCACTGGATTTCGTATCTGACCATCACGGACATGATCGAGACCGCGATGGGCTGCCATAAGCCGGCAGCGGACCCGTCGCTGGATCAGATCCTTGCGGCGGAGCAGGAGACCTATGATCTTCTGCGTTCGCGCTTCGGTTGAATTTTGTGAATGTTATTTCAGCATCAGAAAGAGGGATACAGTTTCTATGAGCATGATAATCGCGATTTTTGTCTTTGGCCTGATTATTCTGATCCATGAATTCGGCCATTTCATCGTCGCCAAGAAGAACGGAATCGCCGTTCTGGAATTCTCTGTCGGCATGGGGCCGCGGCTTTTGACTACGGTCCGCGGCGAGACGCGCTATTCCTTAAAAGCGCTGCCGTTCGGCGGTTCGTGCATGATGATGGGCGAGGACGACTCGGATCCGGATCCGCGGGCCTTCAACAACAAGCCCGTCTGGTCGCGCATCGCGGTCGTCGCGGCCGGGCCGTTTTTCAATTTCCTTCTGGCCTTTGTCCTGGCCGTGATCATCGTCCATTTTGCGGGATACGATGCGCCGGAGCTGACGGGGGTGCAGGAGGGCTTTTCCGCGCAGGAGCAGGGAATGCAGGCCGGGGATGTAATCACGCGGCTGGACAATACGCCGGTTGTCATTTACCGGGATCTGACGATGTTTATGATGACGCATACCGACGCCCCGATCCGGGTGGAATACCGCCGCACGCTGGAGGACGGTTCCGTCGAGAAGCGCAGCGCGGTTCTGACGCCGAAGCTGAGCGAGGAGACAGGCACTTATATGCTGGGGATCATCACGCGGGGATACCGCGTACCCACGGGGAATTTTCTTCAAACGCTGGGCTACGGGGCTTACGAGGTGGTCTACTGGATCAAGGCGGTCGTCAAAAGCATCGGCATGATGCTTGGCGGGCAGGTTCACAGGGAGGATCTCGCGGGTCCGATCCGCATGGTGGCCATGGTGGACGAGACGGTAGATGAGAGCATTTCTTACGGGATTGCGACCATGCTTTTGAACGTGGCGAATCTGTGCGTTCTGTTCAGCGCCAATCTGGGCGTCATGAATCTGCTTCCGATTCCGGCCCTGGACGGCGGACGTTTGGTCTTTATGCTCATCGAGGCGGTGCGCGGGAAGCCGGTGGACCGGGAAAAGGAGGGCCTCGTCCATTTAATCGGCATGGCGCTTTTGATGTGCCTTATGATTTTTGTCCTGTTTAATGATATTTCCAATTTGATTTTTCATTAGGGACGCGGCGGAGAAGAGCAAAAAAGCGGACGCGGACGGATGAAGCCGTCAGGCGGCGCCTTATAGGAAAGGAGAGTCAATATGAATAGGAAGGGATTTTATGCGGCGGCGGTTATGCTTGTGACTGTGCTTTGTCTGGCGGCGTGTTCTTCTAAGCCGGAGACGCCGGAGGATACCAGCGCGGCGGTGACGACGAAGGAGACAATGCAGCCGGTGGCGCTGACGACGGCGGCAGCGGCGGAGACGGAGGAGCCGGAGACGCCGGAGGCCGCGCCGACAGAGGAGGAATCAACCGCGGAGGAGAGCGAGAGCACGGAGGAGGAGACCTCTGAGGAAGAAACTACGGAAGCGGAGCTGTCCACCAGGGAGATGGGGAACGGTCTCACCTGCGTGGAACGCACAGGAGTCTACCGTCTGCAGTATGACGCGTCGATGTTTGAGTTTCAGGAGACGAAAACCACGGATACGCTTGAATATATCGGGGATAAGCTTCTGCCGGTCTATGTGTCGGTCCAGATTATGAAGGATATGCCCGCGGACGCGCTGGCATACGGCCTGGTGCAGCAGTCCGGCCGCGATGACGTCCAGATCGTCGATTCGAATTTCGGCAATGAGGTTCCCTCAAAATCCATCTATATGGAGACGGACGTAAACGGCGTGACGCAGATTCAGCTGTATCACGTGGTTGAGAACGGGCCGGACTCGATTCTGGTGGAGGTCGGAAGCTATGTGAACGGGGACGAGGTGCTGGACGGCTCGATTGAGACGATTCTGGGAACCTTTGAGCTCTTAAGCGGCGCTGAGTGACGGCGGGACGGTCTTCGTTCGGAAAACACACTTCAGAAAAACGTAAGGGCTGGGAAATTGCATTTTCCCGCCAGATATGGTATGCTATGTGGAAGTTATGCTTATCACACTACTAAAGGCGGTATAGTTGGAATGATTCGGTTTGAGCGGACGAGCGTCATGAATCTGGAGAATGCGATGCGCGGCGCGCGCAATCCCATGAACAGTTGGGGCCGCATGGACAGCGGTTACGATGAGGACGGAAATTACCGATTGGGTTCAAACGATATGGATCTGGCCAGGCGTCTCAGAAAGGCCGGCAGCGATCACCGAAAGTTTCTTCGTCAAATCTTTGTTTCCGTGGATATCACGGCACCGCTGTACTGGTGGAAGGAATACGACACGTATAAGGTGGCGACAGTGGCCAATTCCACCAGTACGATGCATAAGATTCACAGCAGGCCGTTTTCCCTCGATGATTTCAGCCATGACCATCTGACAGAGTCGGGGCTTGGGATTTTGTCGCGTCTGGTGGACGATCTGGAGCAGATCCGGCTGCGCTATGTGGACGGGAAGGACAAGGCGGACTGGTATGACCTGATTCAGCTGCTTCCGTCCAGCTATAACCAGATGCGCACCTGCACCCTGAATTATGAGACGCTGGTGAATATTTATTATGCCAGAAGAAATCATAAGCTGGAGGAGTGGCATGCTTTCTGCGCATGGATTGAGACGCTGCCTTACGCGGAGGAACTGATTGTGGCGGAGGACGCTTAAGGGGCGCAGGGGAGGATAGAGAGCGATGAATCTGATCGCTGCAGTGGATCGAAACTGGGCTATCGGCAAAGGAGGCCGGCTTTTGGTGTCCATTCCTGCCGACCAGCAGATTTTCCGGCAGGAGACTGTGGGGAAAGCGGTGATTATGGGACGGAAAACCCTGCAGAGTCTGCCGGGCGGACAGCCGCTCCATAAGCGGACGAATATCGTCCTGTCGAGAGATCCGGAGATACGTGTGAAGGGCGCCGTGCTCTGCCGCAGTGTGGAGGAGGCGCTGGAAGCGGTGAGGGATTTTCCGTCAGAGGAGGTCTATGTGATCGGAGGCCAGGAGACCTACGAGTCGTTTCTGCCGTATTGCGATACGGCGCACATTACCTACATTGACTATGCTTATCAGGCGGACACTTATCTGCACAATTTGGACAGGGATCCGGATTGGGAGATGGATGCGGAGTCCGATGAGATGACTTATTTTAATCTTTGTTACACATTTCGAAGGTATGTAAGGAAAAAGGGATAGAGGGCCGCGGCGGAGGACAGTCCGCAGGGGGCGGCAGGGGGGAATACGTCCGAAAAGGAGATGGAGATATACATGCGTGATAGATACAGAAGCAGAGGGAGGAGCCGAAAGCGCTTTGTTTTCTGTGCGGTTCTGGCGCTTGCGCTGGCGGCGGAGCAGCCGGCCTCTGTTCTTGCGACCACTTCCAGGCAGCAGATGGAGCAGGAGCGCAACGAGGCCCAGCAGGGGCTCAATGAGGCGAATGCGGAGGCCAATGAGGCGCAGAGGAATATCGACCAGGCCCAGGGCGTGGTATCGGATCTGACCGAGGAGCTCACCGATCTTCTGGCGGAGATGGACCTTCTGGAGGCAGACATCGAGGCGAAGGAGGGCCAGATCGAGCAGGCCCAGGCCGATTACGACGCGGCGAAGGAGCGGGAGCGGCAGCAATATGAGGATATGAAGAAGCGCATTCGATATATGTATGAGAAGGGCGATACGGAGTTTCTGGATGTGCTTTTGAAGGTCAAGAGCATGTCGGAGCTCCTCAATAAGAATGAATACATAGAAAACATCTATCAGTATGACCGGGAGAAGCTTCTGGAATATCAGGAGACGAAGCAGCAGGTTCTGGATTATCAGGAGCAGCTGGGAAATGAGAAGAATGAGATGGAGGGCATGCAGTTAGAGTACGCGGAGCAGCAGAAGGTACTGGAAACGACGATTGACGAAAAGCGCAGGGAGATTGCCAATTTCGACGCGCAGCTGGCGCGGGCCAAGGCGGCGGCTGCAACCTATACGAAGACGATTGCCAAGAAAAACGAGCAGATCCGCCAGGCGGAGGAAGAGGAACGCCGCAAAGCGGAGGAGGAGGCCAGACGGCGGGAGGAGGAGTCCAGGGCGGCGGCCCAGGCGAATGCCCCGTCGCAGAACAGTTCGGGCAGCACCGGAAGTACGACCGGGCCGACTGCCAGCACCGGGTCCAAAGGAACGACCGTGAAGAGCAGCGGAGGGACGGCGGCCGGGCGCGAGGTCGCGGACTATGCGCTGCAGTTTGTGGGGAATCCCTACGTCTACGGCGGCACCAGCCTGACGAACGGCGCAGACTGCTCCGGCTTTATTCAAAGCGTGTATAAGCAGTTCGGCTACAGTCTTCCCAGAACCTCCTACGATCAGCGTTCTGTCGGGGTCGGGGTGGATTACAGCGAGGCGCAGCCGGGCGATATCGTGTGCTATCCCGGCCATGTCGGCATGTATATCGGCAACGGACAGATCGTCCATGCCAGCAACGCCAAGAACGGCATCATGGTGAGCCCCGCCACCTACCGAAGCATCATGGCGGTGCGGCGGGTAATCAACTGACCGGCGTCGTGACGGCGGCGGAGTTATGCGGATAAAAAAGACGGATGGGGAATGAAGATGAATCAACGCAGCAGAATATTCGGCTTTCTTCTATCGCTGGTCAGCCTGGCGGCGCTTCGCGTTTTTACGGTATACGGCGCGCCGGAATGGCCCGCGGATACCGGTATCATGGCCCAGGCAGGAATTTCCATGGATGAGAATTCAGGGACGGTTCTGTTTGGGCAGAATATTCACGTGGCGCTTCCGCCGGCCAGCATCACGAAGCTTCTGACCGCTCTGATCGTGGCGGAGAACGCGTCCATGGATGAGCAGGTGACATTTTCCCATGACGCCGTCTACAATGTGGAGTCGGGCAGCGGCAATGCGCTGGCCCTCGAGGAAGGGGATGTGCTGACGGTCCGGGACTGTATGCACGCGCTGCTTCTGCGCTCCAGCAACCAGGCCGCCAACGCGCTGGCCGAACATGTGGCGGGAAGCCGGGATGCCTTCGTGACGATGATGAATGAGAAGATCGCGCAGCTGGGCTGCACGGAGAGCCATTTTGCCAATCCGTCCGGCTTAAACGACGAGCAGCAGTATGTGACCGCTTATGATATGGCGCTGATCGCAAGGGCGGCTTTTGCCAATGATACGGTGATGGAGGTCGGCTCTGCCAGACGGTATCAGCTTCCGGCTACGATCAAGAACCCGTCCGGGCTGCCCATCGCGATGGAGCATCGGCTTCTGATTACGGAGGATACCTCGAGCCGCTTCTATCTGAAGGGGGCAGTCGCGGGCAAGACCGGATACACGTCGCTTGCCGGCAACACGCTGGTGACGTATGCGGTGCGCGACGGACGCGGCGTGATTTCCGTCGTCTTAAAGGGAAGTCAGCCGCAGTACTATATCGACGGCAAGACGCTGATCGAGTTCGGGTTTGCGTCTTTTCAGAATATTCCCATTGCGGGCGCCGAAACGTTTCTGCAGGAACAGGACGGCGTTGAGACGGAGGATGATTTCTATCAATCGTCGGAGCTCTACCTGGAGGAGGGTGCCTGCGTGACGGTGCCGCTCGGCGCGTCCTTTGCGGATGTGACGCGCAGCTTCAGCCTGGAGCTGGGCAATGACCATCCGAAGACGGCGGTCGCGCGCCTGAGTTACACCTACGGGGAGCGGACGGTAGGCAGCGCTTATATCTGTGCGCAGAATCTGCACTTTTCCACGGAGCCGGTTCCGGTATCGCTTCTGGAAACGGAGCCGCAGACGGATCCGGAGACGCAGGAAGGGGAGACGGAACAGATTCCTTTTGCTTTCCCGGGCGGATGGGCCGCGGCCGTTGGGCTGCTTCTTCTGCTGGTTTTGACCGCATGCGGCGTGTTCGCCGTCTGGTATCGGAAAAAGAAGGAGAGGGAGGCCATGGAGCTGCGCCGTCAGCGCCGCAGGGAACGTATCCGCGAGATGGGCTACAGCGAGGAACAGTTTGAATCGATGCTGAACGAGCGGCTGAAATCCGGCGCAGGAAAAAGACGGTAATTTTTTGTAAAAACTACTGGACGAATGGCGGATTTTGTGAGAGAATAAGAGCAAGTATGATGTGATATTTTTAACAAAGTACTTCACAATTATTACTTATTGAAAGGAGTCTTAACATGACCTATTCACATGAAGTTGAGAAAATGTGCAATGTCGCACAGGGCGTTCATCACGGCGCCGCTCCGATTCCGGAGGAAGCGAAATGGGTGAAATCCAAAGAGATCACCGATATATCCGGCCTGACCCATGGGATCGGCTGGTGCGCGCCGCAGCAGGGAGCCTGCAAGCTGACCCTGAACGTGAAGGACGGAATCATCCAGGAGGCTCTGGTGGAGACCATCGGCTGCTCCGGTATGACCCATTCCGCAGCAATGGCGGCAGAGATTCTTCCCGGCCTGACCATTCTCGAAGCGCTGAACACGGACCTGGTGTGCGATGCTATTAATACTGCTATGAGAGAACTGTTCCTTCAGATCGTCTACGGCAGAAGCCAGAGCGCTTTCTCGGAGGACGGACTTGCAATCGGCGCCGGACTGGAGGATCTGGGCAAGGGTCTTCGTTCTCAGGTCGGTACCATGTATGGAACTCTGAAGAAGGGCCCGCGCTATCTGGAGATGGCGGAAGGCTATGTGACCGGTATCGCTCTAGACGAAGAGGATCAGATCATCGGATATCAGTATGTCAGCCTTGGCAAGATGACCGACTTCATCAAGAAGGGCGACGATGCGAATACCGCCTGGGAGAAGGCAAAGGGCCAGTACGGCCGCGTTGCGGACGCAGTCAAGATCATCGATCCGAGACAGGAATGATAAGGAGGGTACATTATCATGGCATTATTTGAATCTTATGAGAGACGTATCAAACAGATCAATGAAGTTCTGAACAGCTATGGCATCGCTTCCATCGAGGAAGCCGAGAAGATCACCAAGGATGCCGGACTGGATGTATATAAGATGGTAGAGGGCATTCAGCCTATCTGCTTTGAGAACGCCAAGTGGGCCTACACCGTAGGCGCCGCCATCGCGATCAAGAAGAACTGCCGCCGTGCCGCGGACGCTGCCGCGGCCATCGGCGAGGGCCTGCAGGCATTCTGTATCCCCGGTTCCGTCGCCGACCGCCGCAAGGTAGGTCTGGGACACGGCAACCTCGGCAAGATGCTTCTGGAAGAGACCACCGACTGCTTCTGCTTCCTGGCCGGACATGAGTCCTTCGCCGCTGCGGAGGGCGCGATCGGTATCGCCGAGAAGGCCAACAAGGTTCGTCAGAAACCGCTCCGCGTGATCTTAAACGGCCTTGGCAAGGACGCCGCTCAGGTAATCTCCAGAATCAACGGCTTCACCTATGTGGAGACCGAGATGGATTACTACACCGGCGAAGTGAAGGAGCTTTGGAGAAAGTCCTACTCCAACGGCCTCCGCGCGAAGGTCAACTGCTACGGCGCCAACGACGTGACCGAGGGCGTGGCCATCATGTGGAAGGAAGGCGTTGACGTCTCCATCACCGGCAACTCCACCAACCCGACCCGTTTCCAGCATCCCGTGGCCGGTACCTATAAGAAGGAGTGCCAGGAGAAAGGCAAGAAGTACTTCTCCGTCGCTTCCGGCGGCGGCACCGGACGTACCCTGCATCCGGACAACATGGCAGCCGGCCCGGCTTCCTACGGTATGACCGATACCCTTGGCCGTATGCATTCCGACGCCCAGTTCGCAGGTTCTTCCTCCGTTCCGGCCCATGTGGAGATGATGGGTCTGATCGGCGCCGGCAACAACCCGATGGTCGGTATGACCGTCGCGGTGGCTGTTTCCATCGAGGAGGCGGCGAAGGCCGGGAAGTTCTAAATATACCGCAACAGCAATTTGTCAATGAATCCAGGAAACGCCGAGATTTCAAGGAATCCCGGCGTTTTTCTCTGTTCAAAGATCAAAATTAAGATTAGCCGTGGGAAGTCGTGCCAAGTGGTGAAAATTGCTTCGCAGGTAACGGGTAGGCAACAAGTAGGCAACGAACCGTAGGCAACAGGTAGGAAACAAACTATTCCGGAATCAAAAAAGCCGCGGCCAGAAGGCTACGGCATTTTCTGAATTTCTTCTGCGAGCCAGTTAATATCTCGCTCTGTGTAAAC
>CANRHU010000031.1 GCA_947630485.1 uncultured Lachnospiraceae bacterium | reverse complement strand
ACAAGGTGGCTCCGTCAGTCCGGACAGGTGGCTCCCGCCACACCGGACAGGCGGCTCCACCGCACCGTAATATTCATGTTTATGATAATTGTTTTGTTGAATGTTTTTGGTTTCATTCAGTGAGCTGGGGATAAAGGAGATCGAAATCATGCTGTCAGACCATAAATGTATTGTTTTTGCTATAGAGCATTACAATCCACTTGGAGTTGTCAGAAGCTTGGGAAGGAATGGCATTCAGTCAGAGGTTATTGCGGTAAAAGGCAGGGCTGAACTGATGTCGAAGAGCAGGTATGTATCACGGGTACACTATGCGGATACTGTTGAGGACGGATATAAAATCCTTCTCAATGAATACAGAGATAGTCAAAAAGATGTCCCGATTATATTTTGCTCTGATGATAAAACGATAGGCTATATGGATCAACACTATGATGAACTGAAAGACCGGTTTATTTTTTTTAATGCAGGAAATCAGAACAGGGTCAATGAGTACATGGATAAGTATAAGATCCTGAAGTGCGCTGAGAAAAATGGCCTTAAAGTATTAAAAACAAAAGTCTGTAAGCGGGGAGAGATTCCATCTGATATGGAGTTCCCGATTATTACGAAAGCAATATCGCCTAATTCGGGGGGATGGAAAGCGGACGTCTATATATGTTATATGCCGCAGGAATTGGAAAGGGCGTATGAGTCGATTCGATCCGATGCCGTACTGCTCCAAAAGTTCATTGAAAAAAAGAATGAGTACTGCCTGGAAGGATTCAGCATAGATAAAGGCAGGCAGGTGTGTATTACGATTGCGTCAACATATAATTACTGCCTTACAGGATACTACAGCCCTTATATGACAGTGCGGAATATGACGAATGAACAGGTTCGGAAAGGATTGGAGGGTATGTTCGCGGATATTGGATATGAAGGAATATTTGAGGTGGAATTTCTGATTGATCAAACAGATGAGCTGTATTTCAGTGAAATTAACTTTCGAAATTCAACATGGAGTTGGGCATCAACGATGGCGGGTATGAATCTGCCGGTATTATGGGCGGAATCAATGTTGACAGGGAATATTCCGGAGGGGGTGATAAAGCAGGTTCCGAATAGCTTCGTGGGCATGGTGGAACCGATCGACTATGGAAAACGGGTGGATACTGGGAAGATAACAGTTGCTGAATGGCTGGCGGATTTTAAGGATGCGAATGTGACGTATTATTATGATAAGGAGGACCTTGGACCGTATTATGCGATGATGGAAAACTGGGAGAGATTGAAGTGATTGCAGAACACATTATGCAGAGACAATGAGGAGAACGTGAGTAAGTAAAAAGAAGAAGGTTTTATGGATATGCAGAGGGTTCGCGACACAGTTGATGGAGAACCAACTTTTACTATGAAACAAAAACTTTCGGATAGAAAAAGACGCAAACTACCCCTATCAAACTCAAAAGAAGTTATTGTGTTCGCTGGAATTGTTCAGGCGGCAGCTACCAGAGCATCCCAGCCAAGTGCTTTTAGCTTTCCCAGGTACGCATTGATCTTGCGTTCCTTATTGAACTGATTGTAGTAATCCGCACCGAGATCCTTGAAAACAACACCATCTTTAAGAATGTGATAGATCGCAGTCAGCATGGAGTGGGCCACGGCAACATACGCGCGTTTACTTCCTCTGTGGGCGCTGATCCGCGTATGTGCATGGAAATATGATTTTTTTCCCTTACAGCTGCATGCGTACAGTTGATCAGGGTTGTCCGCAGAAGCGCATTCCCTTTCCGGGTTTTTCCCGACCTCCGCTTTTTGGCACTTTCGTTATCACCAGGGCATAAATCTGCCCAGGAGGAAATATGCCTGTCCGTAGGGAGGCGGCCCATATTTGTTCCGATTACTGATATGATTGCATGAACGCTAGTGTTCCCGATTCCGGTTATATTCTGGATTGCCTGTGACGCCTGCTTTTCTTCCGGCTTCATGAAATTGTCGATCTCATCATCCAGATTTCTGATATGGATGTTGAGATCGTCCAGATGTGCCAGAAGAGTTCCTTCATCATCTGGCGCTGTAAGGGACTCATAAAGCCGTTAAGGTCGTCTATGATCTGCTCCTTACTGGCTTTGAGGTTATGAGCGATGATACTGTGTTTATACATCTCATCGTATTTGGCTTCATCCATGGCGGAGCCGGTAAACAGATATTCCAGAATACTGCGTGCGTTTTTGCCATTGATGATATCTGACACGGTGCCGGATAGTTTAATATTGGCACCTTCAAGCATCTTCTAGAGGCGGTTCAACTCTCTGGTCCGTTCGCCGACAAGACCTTGCCGGTAGCGGACCAGTTCTCGGAGTTCGCGCTGATCTTTATCGGGGATGTAACTGGGTTTTAGCAGGCCATGCTGGCGAAGGTCGGCGATCCACTTGGCATCTTTGACATCCGTCTTACGTCCAGGAACCGCTTTCATATGGTGTACATTGACTACCATGGCTGCCAGCCCGGAAGATTTAAGGATGTTATACAAGGGTTTCCAATAGGAAGCGGTGCTCTCCATGGCGGTCATCTGGCAGTTGCCATTGCTGAGCCAGTCAGCCAATTCAAGAAGCCCCCTGGTAGTAGCACCGAACTCACGAATTTCCTGCTTGATGCCTATCCGGAAGCAGGCGACAATGAGCTTTTTGTGCACATCGATACCACAACAATTGTTGTAAAGTTTATCTATACGGGCATCTCCGCTATAAAATTTACGGCATGGTACTCTGTCTGTTATCATTTTACTATATATCCTTTTGTCAAAAGCGACTGGACAGATGGTGGTGCAAATGAGAGTACCTGAGATCAGTTTGGAGAACGGGCTGCAGGCCCAAAAAGAAAACGATCTTTACCGTTAAGGTCAGTATAGACATTAAGAGCAGAAAATGCAATAGCCTCTCGCCTGCATGGTTTCATTTATGGTGGTGCCAAGTGTGTGGGCATGAGGGTTTGGAGGAGAACTGTAATATGGGTGTAATTATCATTACCGCTTTTATTGGCGTCTGGTTGTTAGTAGCTGCAGCGTTAGCGTATCAACAGTTAAAAAAGGATTTCAAGGACATCGAGGAAGAAAAACATGTTTAATGTCTATTTTATTGGGATGTGTATCTCGATGGTCGTATATGTGACCATAGGAGTGTTTGTGAGCCGTAAGGTAAAAGACGCTAACGATTACTATGTGGCCGGCCGAAATGCACCGCTGATTCTGATTGCGGGGTCCCTGATTGCATCCTATACGAGTACAGGGATGTTCATGGGGGATGCTGCTCAATGCTATGATGGGGCATTTTCCTCCATTATCCTTTTTGCGGGGATGCAGTCCGCGGGTTATATTCTTGGGGCAGTATTTTTTGGAAGGTACCTGAGGAGGAGCAATGTGCTTACCATCCCTGAGTTTTTCGGAAAACGCTTTGTATCATCCAGGGTTCGAAATCTGGCGGCCCTGACGGCGATTATTATGATGAGCGTTTATCTCCTTTCTGTCCTGCAGGGGATTGGAACACTGATGAACGTAGTTACCGGTGTGGATTACAATGTGTGTATTATCCTGGCGATGGTTGTACTGACTGTGACGACTGTGATTTCCGGTTCCCAGGGCGTACTGATCACGGATACGCTAATGTCGGGAATATTCACAGGTGCACTTCTGGTATCTTCCGTCTTGATTTTCTGGAAGATGGGGGGAATCGGCGGGGGAATTGCCAGACTGGTAGCGGATCCGAAAACCTCCCTGATGCTGTCCTGGGGGGGCAAACCGGGTGCGCTGTATGATACAGGAATTGAAAATATCTTCTGGGGACTGAATTATGGGGTTGTGTGGCTGTCAGTATGTGCGATTGGGCCGTGGCAGTCGAGCCGGTACCTGATGGCGAAGGACGAGCATACGATTGTAAAATCCGCATCTATTTCAGCCATCGGTGTATTCCTTCTGGAATTCGTTGTAGGACTGACGGCGGTATTTGTCAATCTCGAAAATTATGGCATGGAAGCATCGTCCCATGTGATGATTTGGGCGGCGATGAATATGCTGCCTGAATTATTAGGAATAGTCCTGCTGACGGGTGTCCTTGCTGCAGGGATTTCCTCGGCGACCACATTTCTCTCCCTGATCGGTTCCTCCTTTGCTAATGATGTGATTGCTCCGGATGAAAGGACGCGGGATAGCAGAAGATCCATCCGTAGCGGACAGGCCGCCATGGTGGGGGTGAGTGCCGTAGTCTGCCTGCTGGCAATTTTTAATCCTCCGTCGATATTCTGGATCATGTTCCTGGGCGGGGCAATCGCGGCCAGTTCCTGGATGCCGGTGGCGTTTGGCTGTATTTTCAGCAGGAAACTTTCCAGAACCGGTGCATTCTGTGGAATGTTCTCTGGGTTCCTGGGGTGTTTTGCGCTGAGACTGTATACAAGCCTGAGCGGTACTTCCCTGCCGGTCTGGCTTGACCCCAGTATTGTTGGGATTGTATGCAACGTGGCAGCGATGGTTATAGGTTCCTGCATAAGGAAAGTTTCAAGCGAGGAACTTGAAGCAAGGCAGAAGCTGTTTGTTATGCCGGAGAGTGAAAAAGATCCTGCTGAGATGGCCAGGACGTTAAAATGGGCAAAATGGTCTGTCGGGGTGGGGCCGGTAGTTGCGGCTGTTATGCTTTTCATGTGGGTAATCCCGTATCTGAGAGCGTAGTACAGTATTAAGACCAGATGGCATGGAGGAAAACTGGAGTGTTGGGCAAGCATCTTTTTATTGTGATAGCGATTGAACATTATAACCCATTGGGGATAATCAGAAGCCTCGGAGAGAAAGGAATATCGCCGGTATATGTCGCCATTAAAGGGAAGTTGGAAATAGCTTCGAAAAGTAGGTACATATCCAAATGCCATTATGCCGCGACTGTAGAGGAAGGATATCAGATCCTAATAAAAGAATATGGTAGTTTTGACGCGGAATCCCTGCCGTTTGTATTCTGCAGCGACGATCGGACTATGGGATACCTGGACAGTCATTATGATGAGTTGAAAGGCCATTTCCTGTTGTTTAATGCCGGAGAAAATGACCAGATTAACAGGTACATGGATAAGTCAGAAATACTGAAACTGGCGGAAAGCTGTGGGCTTAATTATGCAAGAACTGTAGTATGCGAAAATGGAACAATCCCGAAAGATATAGAGTATCCGATCATTACGAAGTCTATTTCCCCGAATGTGGGGGGATGGAAGTCGGATGTGTTTATCTGTGGTTCGGAGGATGAGCTGGCTGAGGCATATAAAAAAATCAGGTCTCCGAAGGTTCTGCTCCAGAAGTTTATCAATAAGAAAAATGAACTGGAATATTACGGCTTCAGCGTAAACCATGGGGAAGACGTGTATCTGACGATAGCGACGGATTACCTGTATCTTATCTCAGGCTATTACAGTCCGTATATGAATGTGTTCCAGCCACCGTATCCGGAAGTGCAGGATAAGATAAAGGAAATGATACGTAAAGCGGGATTTGAAGGGATTTTTTCGGTGGAGTTTGTAGTAGATGAAAACGATGTACTATATTTTTTGGAGATAAATTTTCGTAATGCGACATGGAGTTATGCATCAACATCTGCAGGATTAAATCTGCCTTATCTCTGGGCTAAGGGGATGGTCGGAGAACTTGCCTGGAATGAGGCAAGAAGGAAATTTGAAAGATTTCGGGCGATGGTGGAACCAATTGATTATGGAAAGAGAGTGGATACTGGGAAGATAACTGTGGCAGAGTGGCTGGCGGATTTCAAGGATGCGAAGGTGACGTATTATTATGATAAGAATGACCTTGGACCGTATTATATGATGATGGAGAAGTGGGAGAAGCTAAAATAATAGTTATGTTGCTGATAATGAGAAATAATTATTAGAAAACCATAATAACAGAAAGCCAGCAGTTATGGCTGAAAAGATCACTAACAAATGAAAAACACCACAGAACAGAGAAACTCTTCTAAATAAGTTGGTGAAACACAGAAAATGGAGAAGAATTACTAATTTTCAGAGGAGAGTTTGAAGGAAAACATTGTTAGACGGATGATTTAAGAATCATATTATGTGATGATGTTTATTTTATATTAATAATTCTCATGAATTGGAGAATCTAAAATGAGTAAAGGTATAATCGAAAATAAACAGTTTAGATCAGTATTATGTGTGATAAATATCTGTGTATTAGAGTTTATATTATGTTGTATATCCAATAGCGATATATTTATATACTTATATCTCATTACTGCTGCAGTATTTATAGTTTTGTCTCCTGTAAAGTCATCCCTTCTTTTATTAATTGCATTGACACATTTTGAGTTTTTAATAACTTTGCCTATTAATTGGGAATTATCATTTCATTTTATACTTGTTGGAATATTTATTGTCAAGGCAATGATTTTAATCAAATATCCTACAAAAGAATTTTGCATATTTATCGTTATGATTGTTTATATGCTTTTGTCTGTGGGAAATGAAAGTATGAGATATATAAAAGTACTGGCAAACTATTTTGTACTCTTTTTAGCTGTAATCATATATAAAAAGGAAGATGGAAATAAATATATTATTTCATATACTTATGGGCATATGCTCTCTACGTGTTGCAGTATATTTGCTTTACATTCAACAAGAATGCTTCATTCTTTGCATAGAGTCTATATGAATGTAAATGGAATTAGGATTCTTAGATTTTCTGGTATAGATTTTGATACGAATTTCTATGCTATGAACTGCTTGATGATAATATCAGTATTAATGATATTATGTGCAAATACTAAGAATAATAGAGCGTATAAATTGTTATTGGGGGTATATTCTTGTTTGGGAATTATGACATTTTCTAAAATGTTCATGTTGGTATATGCTAGTATGATAGCATTATTTTGCTTGCTTAACTTTAGAAGACGAAGTAAAGAAATCTTCTTTTCAGTTTTGGCTATAGGGATTATGGTTATAGTAATCGATTATAGCACAAACCATCAGTTATCAAAGATGATTTTTACTAGGTTTTTTAGAGCTGATTCTTTGGATAGTTTAACATCTGGAAGGTTGGATCTTTGGATTATGTATATACAGACCTTTTTTGATGATATTAGGAAAATAATATTTGGTGCTGGTCTAGCAAATAAAACAATTGAAGGTAGCCAGGCTCCACACAATACATATATTGAAGTTATATATACGTTTGGTGTTGTGGGAACAACTCTATTATGTGTGTATATAGTAACCCTTTACAGATATTTAAAACATAAATGGGGATATAAAAAAATGAAGATACGCTGTTTTCCAATGTATACATTGGCTCTTTCATGTATGTCGCTAGGTGTTTTTTGTTTCGATTATACAGTATATATGATATTAATCGTATATATCTGCTTATTAGGATTCGATAATATATCTTATGCATTAAGAATTAAATAGAGTAATTATTAATAATATGAAAGGGCCAATAGATGTTTCAAAATAGAATAAGAAATAATATCGCAACTTCAGTAGCAATATATACAATAGGGTTGGTTTTAGTTCGAGGTCTTGGGTTTATAAGTGCACCGATTTTTACCAGACTATTATCGCCAGAAGATTATGGTATAACCAGTACTTTTTCGACTTGGACCGTAATATTATACACAGTTGTTAGTTTATATACTCAAGGTTCTTTAGCATCTGCTATGAGAGACTATAAGGGGAATATCTACACAAATTATATTGCCAGTATTCTGACATTATCCTGTCTTTGTTTTTTAGTATTTTCTATTCTGTACATAACTGTTTCAGATATAATAGCAACATTTTTAGGATATACTAAAGATATTGTACTTTTATTGCTGATTGCATCTTTCGTGAATTTTGTATTCAATTTTTATCAGGTTAAACTGATATATGAAGGTAAAAAATACCAATATCTTGCTAGTTCGTTTGGGGTTAGTTTAAGCACTATAATTTTATCATATGTATTAATCAAAATCCTTCCGCGTAGCATGGCGGTAAATGGCAGATTAATTGGGGGAATGATACCTCTTTGTTTTATCACTGTTATTTTCTTGGTTAGACAATACTACCATGCCAATTGTATTTATGACAAATCCTTTTGGAAGTATTGCGTTAAATTATCGCTTCCTTTAATGATAGTGACTATCGCCAATGTTTTTTTATCTCAGATAGCAAAACTTATCTTGAATAGGTTATCAGGCGAATATACGGCAGGTATATATTCCTTTGCTAATTCGCTCTGTGATGCGACAAACTATATAAGAATGGGTATTTTTAATACCTGGTTACCATGGTATTTTAATGCGGTAGAGCGAAAAAGTAAAAGCGAAATCATTAATATGTCAAAGATATTATCTCGTATATTTTGCGTGATAGTTTTGGGATTCGTATTTGTTTCTCCTGAAGTGTATCGCTTTTTAACGCCAGAAAGCTACTGGGATGGGATTCCGTTATTAATGTATATGGGGATAGGTGTGTATTTCTATTTTCTGTCCGGTTTTTATTCAACCACATGTCAATTTAATAAAAAAAATCACTGGATATCATGTTGTGTAATTGTGGCCGCTATTGTAAGTATATTGATGAATTATATTTTAGTAATGAAGTATGGTATTATGGGAGCTGCTTTTACATCTGCTATTTCATATATTGTACTTTTTGCTTTATATTCATTAGCATTTAAGAATAAAGATTTTGGTGATGGAATTAGTTATAAACTTTTTATAAAGGATATAGGCATACTTATAATTGGGTGTGCTATTTTTGTTATCTTGCAGGGTCACTCAATGATGCGCTGGACTTTCGGTGTGCTGTTGGGGATATATTTATTATCTTATTGTGTCCATGCTTATGCAAGAGAGATTAATTTGAGGTGAATACTATTATGGTCGATTTTGTTATATTTTATGAGCATAGAGCAAGAGAATTAGAAAGTGTATGTTTAATAAAAGAGGAATTGCGTAGACGAGGATATAAGGTAAGGGTAGCTAATACATATTACTGGAGAGCATTTTCCACATTTCATTTTGTAAAACCCAAGATAGTTGTAGTTCCATGGCTATATGGAAATAAAGAAGTTGATTTTTTTAACAGATTTCCTATTCCCTTGAGTAAGGTGGTAAATTTACAGTGTGAACAGATATTTTCGAAAAGTAACCGCAAATACGGTAGAATATATCCTTCTGATGAAGCAAGAAAAGCATATCATGTTTGTTGGGGAGCAAAAGAATGGGAAACTTTACTAAATTCAGGTATAAAAAGAGAAAAATTATTATTGCTTGGTTCGGTATCTATGGATTTTAATCGACCAATGTTTACACCATATTTTAAAGATAAGCATTTAATAGCAAAGAAATATAAATTAGATGAAAAAAAACAATGGATATTATTTATATCTAGTTTTAGTTATGTAGATTTGAATCAAAAACAATTAGAGCAAATGGATAGATTAACTTCTACAGCATCTGTTATGGCAAACGTAAGCAAAGCGTCTCAGCAAATATTATTACAGTGGTTTGAGCAATATGTAGTAACTCATCCTGAGAAAATGTTCATATATCGTCCACATCCATCGGAGCTGAGAAATGAAAGACTCAAAAGAATGGAAAATAAATATGAAAATTTTAAAGTAATAAATGAAGGCTCTGTTAGGCAATGGATTATATGTTGTGATAGAATCAATAATTGGTTTAGCACATCTTTAAGTGATGCTTTTTTTTTAGGGAAAAGTTGCAGTATACTTCGTCCAATTAGAATTCCAACAGAACTAGATAATGAAGAACTTGTGAATGAAGAACACATTACTAAATATGAAGATTTTGAAAAATATAATGATAGTTTGAATGATAATTCTTCAAGTTCTATTGCTAAAACAATAGAGCAGTATTATAAGTATGATGATATTCCATCTTATATTCAGCTTGCTGATCAGCTAGAAAATATATTGCACTGTGGATGTCCTGAAGACTTTTCTTTAGCTAGAGGAAATTATGTACCAGGATCAGTTTGGAAACAGCTTCGTGTGAGCCTTTTTGGATGGCTTGTGATATATATTCCAATAATAGCCAATATTGTACGGCGTGATAGGAGAAAGCTGTATAAAGATTTTATTTTGAGAGAGTGTAAGGGTATTACGTATGAGTTTCTAATTTCATCCAAAAAAATTCGAAAAATTATATATTCAAAAATGTAAGGAGAAGATATGTCCAAAATATTATTGACCGGTTCCGATGGTTTTATTGGTAGCCATTTAGCAGAAGAATTAGTAAAACAGGGCTATGAAGTTAAAGCTTTTGTCTACTACAATTCCCTCAATATTTGGGGGTGGCTTGACACATTGCCGCCTTCTATTATGAATCATGTAGAAGTGTTCCAAGGCGATATTCGCGATCCACATGGCGTAAAGGAGGCTATGAAAGGATGCCAGGCGGTATTTCATTTGGCGGCACTGATTGCTATCCCATTCAGTTATCATTCTCCGGATGCTTATGTGGATACAAATGTCAAAGGTACGTTGAATGTGCTTCAAGCGGCCCGGGAATTGGAACTTGAACGGGTTTTGGTGACTTCCACTTCAGAAGTCTATGGAACCGCAAAATATGTTCCTATTGATGAAAAACATCCTTTTCAGGGACAGTCCCCATATTCAGCGACCAAGATCGGAGCGGATAGACTGGCAGAGTCTTTCTACCGTTCCTTTAATTTGCCTGTTACGATTGTGCGACCGTTTAATACCTACGGTCCCAGGCAGTCTGCCAGGGCTGTTATACCGACAATCATTACACAGCTATTGTCTGGGAAGACGGAAATAAAACTTGGATCTTTGACACCGACAAGGGATTTTAATTATGTAAAAGATACAGCCAATGGTTTCATTGAGATCTACAAGAGCGATAAGACGGTTGGCGAGGAGATCAATATCGCTACCCAGAGAGAAATCTCGATTGGAGAACTGGCAGGGGAACTGATTCTCCAGATCAATCCTAATGCCAAGATCGTCTGTGATGAACAACGTTTGCGTCCGGAAAAGAGCGAGGTGAACCGTCTGCTTGGATCCAATGAAAAGATCCGGGAACTGACGAACTGGGAACCGAAATATACTTTAACCCAGGGGCTTTCGGAAACCATACGTTTTTTGGAGAATAATCTGGATAGATATAAGGTGGATATTTATAATCTGTAAGCACATGTGGTTTAATGAGTTGGTAATCCTATATGTAATGAATAAATCGGTTCTCAGGAGAAATTTAGTTGAAGAGTATGAAGAGCAGTTTTAACTTAGATGTCATAATAATTTTTTTAGTCAATCTTTTAGCCCATGGTTGGTTGCTAATATTGACAGGTACTTTTTGGGACGATTGGTTATATTATTATTATGACAAAAATGTTCTTTGGAAACAGTTTATGGAAGCGGGGAGACCGTCATCAGCTATTTGGATCGAATTGGTATGGAAATTACCAAACTTTGGTTATCGAAAACTGGTATTTCTTTTGTTTTTATTAGTTTCTATTCTGTTTTATATAGTATTAAAAAATATCAGTTGGTTTGTGCAAAAAGAGGCTCTGTATTTGTCCATATTATTTACGGTTCTTCCTGTTAATGATTGTCGTGTGATCTTGTGTGACTTCGTCTATACTGTGGGATATACTTCTTTTTGGTTGGGCTGTTGTTTGTTGCTTTATTGGATAAAATGTAAGAAAGAAAGCTGTTTTTTACGGATCATCACTCTTTTATGTTTTGGCTATAGTTTTGTCATAAATTCAATCCTTGTTTATTATGGTATTGTGCTAATTGCTCTGCTGTATGTAGAATATTTTCAAAGGGAGAGTATTTTTTCAGCAGTTAGATCGATGTATAAATACCTGGATTTTATTCTACTGCCTATTGTTTTTTTTATAGGCAAGCAGATTTTGTTTCCTACATATGGGAGATATGCTGAATACAATGTGGTGAGATGGCGCTCGGTGTTTTTTGCGATTAAGAACAGCCTTTCAATTGCTTTTCATCAGATGATAGCAGTATGGAAGACTGTTTTTGAATCAGTACTGCCGCACAATTTTGTGAAGTCATGTACACTATGCTTATGTATGGTGGGTATAGTATTTCTGATATGGCGCTTAGTAAAGATCGATTCAGTCAAGGCTTTTTTGAAGTATTTAAACAGGGATTATTTATTGCAAAAACTTGGACTGGGGGGTTTACTTTTTATGTTAGGCTTATTCCCTTATATCGTGATACGGGGAAGAGAGGTCGGAACGGTAGGAACACCCAGCCGCGACACGCTTTTGCTTGGCCCTGGATTTGTATTGATTATATATTCGCTATTTAAACTGTTTTTTGAGAGCCAATATATCAGACGGACATTATTTTGTATCTTTTGTTTGTTATGTGTAATCACCTGCAACCTTCACTATATGGCTTATCAGAAGGATGAATACTGGCAGGAAGCGCTGATACATGAAATGGGAATGAATGAAGGGATTCGTGGGGCTGAGAATATCCTGTTTTTGACAAGACCTGGATATAATTCAGGGAGTGCTGCAATTACATTTTATTCATTGAATGGAAACGCTTCAGTAGCCTATGGCAATGAATCACGGTTTTTCATGAATGGGTATGTTGACATGGAACGTTATTTGAAAGATGAAGGAAGTAAATCAATATGGGTGGATTCCGGTGGCTACGGCATGGATGATTATGATCCCTCCAATGACAGTTTGGATGGAGTAGCCGTATTCGACTGTACAATCGGAACTAAGGAATGCATCCGACTTAAGGTGTTAGAGTCGTTTGATCCGGAGAGATACTGGGAAAACATACACCAATTGGGAAAACTTTATTATTATCCGGTAGATAGTCCTGAGGCGCTGAAACTGCTGGAGGGCCGTGTCTATTAAAACTGGAGTATACGGGCATGAAACATAATTATTTTGATAGTTTTATAGATGAATATGCAGAGGAGCAGGAAAAGATACAGCCAGAATTTTACAAAAATGCAGCTGTATATATTAACCGTATCATTGAACAATCCCCTTCTAATTGCCGTGTATTGGATATCGGAAACGGTGGGGTAATCAATTATAATAGCGATGCTATAGGCGAACTCATATGTGCAGACCTTTCTGTCAGCAATAAAGCAGTTAAAAAGTATGAATTGAAAAAGAATATAAAATTTGTTGTTGGAGATATGCTTAATTTGACGCAGTGGAAGGATAATACTTTCGACATAGTAATTGTTCAGACTGTGATCCATCATCTGGCTGATCGCAGGTTGAATCAAACAGAAAAAAATGTCTCCAGGGGCATAGAAGAATGTGTCCGGGTATTAAAGCCAGACGGCAGACTGCTGATTATTGAATCAACTGTAACGAAGTGGTTTGAAAAATGTGAGCGTATCTTTTATCCGGTTATGCAATGGTGTTTTCGGATATTAAAATTTGATACGGTATATCAATACTCTCATTATAGTTTGGTGAGAAAAATTAAAATGATGGGATTTTTAATTGAGGAAACAGATGAAGTACAGTTGGATAAATATGTGTGGATAATGAGGAAAAAGGTGCCCACATGCCTGACCCCTTGTAAAGCCTGTTGGATATGTGTGAAGAAATCAAAAAAATGATTCAGCCCCAATAATTGTGTGTATACGGATTCAGGACGATGGAAAAGAGAGCTTACGATGAGTTAAAAACAATGCAGGATACCTATTGGTGGTTTATTGCCAAAAGGAAGATTATATGTTCTCTCATTGAGAAATATATAAAACCTAACAGGTCTTCAAAACTTCGCATTCTGGATGTGGGGTGCGGTATGGGGGCCTTACTGAGGCAGTTATCGGATTATGGGAATATATATGGAATGGACTGTGAAGAGGAAGCGGTTAATTATTGCAGAACAATATATGGAGAGAGAATCCGATATGGTAAACTTCCGAATGAAATTCCGTTTGAGGAACAGAGCTTTGACTTGGTAGTATTATCCGATTGTCTGGAACATGTTGATGAAGACTATGAGTCATTAAAAAATATACATGGTTTGCTCCGGGAAGAAGATTCCCTTTTAGTTCTTACCGTTCCGGCATTGATGTCCTTATGGAGCTATAATGATGAGTTTGTCCATCATAAGCGGCGTTATGACAAACAGCAACTTATGGATATAGTTTCAGAGAGTGGGTACAGCATTAGGATGTGCTCCTATTATAATTTTTGGTTATTTCCCATCGTTTGGATTGTAAGAAAAATAAAGAATTTATTCCATATACAACAGGATGATTTAAATGGAAGGCTGCCTATGTTCGCAAATAAAATCCTAACAGGTATTTTTGCATCTGAACGATGGTGGTTGAGAAAATCTGCTTTTCCGATAGGTGTCTCACTTATATTGGTTGCTGCTAAAGGGGACAGAGTATGATCAGGAGTTTGAATATTGTAATTCCGTGCCATAATGAAGAAAAGAATATCCCCAATCTGTTCAATGAAATTATTTTGGCCCTTGAACAAATGGGAGTACAACGGGGGGGTACGACCCTTTTTTTTGTGGATGACGGCAGTACAGATAAGACATTGGATGTTATTAAGGATTTAAAGCATGAGAAACTAAAAGTGGAATACATTTCATTCACGAGAAACTTCGGAAAAGAGGCAGCTATACTGGCAGGATTGAAAGCGGTATATCTGAATGGCGCTTCAGGATATACATGTATTATGGATGCAGATTTGCAGGATCCGCCAGAACTTCTGGATGAAATGATAAATATTCTGGAACTAAATCCGGACATAGACTGTGTAGGGGCCAGAAGAATAACCCGTACCGGGGAAAACATAGTCCGCTCATTATGCGCTAGTATATACTATAAGTTATATAATCTTTTGACAGATACAGAACTTCCCGAAGGGGTGCGGGATTACAGAATGATGCGGGAAAATGTACTCAGGACATTGGTGACATTACCAGAGACTTCCCGCTTTTCAAAAGGTTTGTTCGCCTGGATGGGCTACACTACATATTATATCGAGTACAAAAACAATGAACGCAAAAATGGGGACAGTGCGTGGTCATTTCACGGGCTTATAAAATATGGAATCGAAGGAATCGTTTCTTTTTCTCCCAAACCGTTGGAATTATCCGTATTGATTGGAGGAGGGTCATGTGTGCTCTCATTACTTATGATAGGTTGCTTTCTGTATCAGAAATATGTTTGCCATAGCCTGGTACAGGGGTATGCAATGATTGTTTGCCTTATTTTAGCATTAGGAGGTCTGCAATTGTTATGCATCGGATTGTTGGGAATATATATGGCCAGGATTTTTTCGGAAATTAAACAAAGGCCAATGTATGTAATAAAGGAGCACACAAAATTGGATTCCATAGATGAAAAGGAATGATATTGAAAGCGAGGAGAATTTGGGAAATGAAGGATGAAAAATACATTCCACTGTCTGTTCCGAACCTAAAGGGTAAGGAACTTGACTATGTAACAGAGGCTGTAAAAACGGAGTGGGTGTCCACGGGAGGCCCATATATTAAGGACTTTGAAAAAGCAATAGCGGATTATGTTCATGTCCCTGCTGCGGCCGCCTGCCAAAGCGGTACAGCTGGGCTTCATCTTGCCCTGCTGGCATTAGGGATTGGCGCCGGGGAAGAAGTTATTGTTCCGCCCCTTACATTCATCGCGGCCGTCAATCCGGTATGGTATGTCGGGGCGGAGCCGGTCTTCATGGACTGTGATGACTCCCTGACTATGGATCCGGACAAACTGGAGTCTTTCTGCAGGGAGGAATGTGATTATATAGATGACATCCTTATTAATAAGGCCAGCGGACGCCGGATCCGCGCGGTTGTGGTTGTCCATGTTTTTGGAAATATGGCCGATATGGAACGGATCATGCAGGTGGCGGAGCGGTATCATCTGAAAGTTGTGGAGGATGCCACAGAGGCCCTGGGGACCTATTATCTGTCTGGAAAGTATGCAGGCAGGTATGCAGGAACGATCGGAGATATCGGGGTATATTCCTTTAATGGCAACAAGATCATTACCACCGGCGGTGGCGGAATGATTGTTTCCCAGGATAGAAATCTGGTGGAACGCTGCCGTTTCCTGTCTACACAGGCCAAGAAGGATGTGGTATATTTTGTTCACGAAGAGATCGGTTATAACTACCGTATGACGAATCTCCAAGCAGCTCTGGGGCTGGCCCAGATGGAACAACTGGAGGATTTTGTCCGGATAAAGACAGAGAATTATGAAGAATATCAGCGGTATGGATTGCATCTTCTGCCATTCAGGGAAGGGATTCGGAGCAATCATTGGTTCTACAGTTTCCTGTCCAAAGATCGGGACGGTCTGATAAAGTACCTGGACAGCTGCTGTATCCAGAGCCGGCCGGTATGGCAGCTGATCCATACACTGAAGCCTTATCAGGAAGCACAGACTTATAAGATTGAGAAAGCATTATGGTACTATGACAGGATTGTGAACATTCCGTGTAGCAGCAATCTGACAAAAGAAGGTGTAGCCAGTGTTGCAGAGAAGGTTGTGCAGTTTGAAAAAGTTGCGCAGTCTAAAGCGGATATCGAAAATGCAGCAGGATAAGGCGGAATACTTATGAATTTGGAAAATTATATTGTAGATCCCAGGATGCCGGTTATCAGGGCAATGGAGGCGATCGACAAGAACAGTCATGGGATCGTTTATCTTTGCGAGGGAAGAAAACTGATAGGCGTCTTGACAGATGGGGATATACGCAGGCATCTGCTAAAGGGTGGGGCTTTGGACCAGCCTGCAGACAAGATTGCGAACCGGAATCCCAAGTCGCTTCTTTATGAGGATGAAACTAAGGCCGGTGAGATGATGCAGCGGTTTCATATTCGGTCAGTACCGCTTCTGAACAATTGTGGGGAGATCGTGAAAATTGTTTTCCTGAATGAACTATCGGAGCCGATTAGAAAACAGATACATATTCCTGTAGCCATTATGGCGGGAGGGAGAGGGACCCGGCTGTATCCGTATACGCAGATTTTGCCGAAGCCGTTGATTCCGATCGGGGAGAAGACGATCACAGAGCATATCATAGACCACTTTAAAGCATACGGATGCACGCAGTTCGATATGATCGTCAATTACAAAAAGAATTTTATCAAGTCTTATTTCATGGATCATGAAGACCATATAGACCTGTCGTTTGTGGAGGAAACGGAATATTTGGGAACAGGTGGAGGATTGAAATTGTTGGAGGGAAGGTACACCTCCACTTTTTTTATGAGCAACTGTGATATCCTGATTGAGGAGGATTACAGTGATATTTTGGAGTATCATAAAAAACGGGATAATATTGCAACAATGGTATGTGCGGAAAAACATGTCATTCTTCCGTACGGAACAGTGGATACATCAAAGTCTGGACAGGCGCTAAAACTGAATGAGAAGCCGGAAATGTCATTTGTTACGAATACAGGGCTATATGTGCTGGAACCGGAATTTCTGGAGCGAATACCGGATAATACATTTATCCATATCACGGATGTACTGCAGAAATGTATTAATGACGGAGCACAGGTAGGAGTGTATCAGATTTCTGAAGACAAGTGGCTGGATATGGGACAGCTGGATGAACTGGAGAGAATGAGAAAACGTTTAAATGAAGTATAAAGTAACGGAGGAGGAGTGAAATGCTGCTTGGAATTTATGGAACTGGCGGATTCTCTAGAGAAGTTCTCATGTTGGCCGAACAGGTTAACAACATAGACCATCGCTGGAATGAGATAGTTTTTATTGAAGATATGAAAGAGGTTTTAAAACTCGAAGGAAAATCCGTTCTGCAATTGCATGCATTTGCGGAAATAGAGGAAGAAAAGGAGTTGGTTATCGCTGTTGGGGAACCATCTGTACGTGAGGAAGTATATGGCTTGGCAAAAGGATATGGAATCAGGTTATGTACCTTAATCCATCAGGGAGTTTATGTTGATAAGACAGTTTCTCTTGGGGAAGGGAGTATCATAATGGGGGGTGTATACCTTGGAAGTCATGCTGTTATTGGAGCGAATACGGTTATTCAGCTGAATACAATAATAGGTCATGATACAAATATCGGGATGCACTGTACTATCAGTTCAAACTGTTGTATTAGCGGGACAAACCAGATAGGAGACAGAACATATTTGGGTTTTCTTTCAGGAACAAAGCAGAATTTGAAAGTTGGAAATGATGTCATCTGTTCGGCAGGGGCTATAGTTTTCCGGGATCTGCCAGATGCAGTGATTGCCGTGGGAAATCCAGCACGTATAATGAAGAAAAACGAGGAGAAGCGTGTATTTGGAAAGTAGGAGGAGCTATGGGGAAAATATTGATTATTGCAGAGGCTGGAGTTAATCATAATGGAGATATTAACCTAGCATATAAGTTGGTGGATGCAGCTAAGGCAGCAGGTGCCGATGTCGTGAAATTTCAGACGGGAAAAGCAGAATTGGTTGTTTCAAGATTTGCTGAGAAGGCCGAGTATCAAAAGAAAACAACAGGAGCACAGGAATCTCAGTTAGAAATGTGCCGCAAAATCAGTCTGGAATATGAGGATTTTATTCATTTGAATGAATACTGCAGCAAGGTTGGAATTGAATTTTTGTCAACGCCTTTTGAAATAGAGAGCGTCCGTTTCCTTCAAGGTTTGGGCTGCAGGATGTGGAAAATTCCATCTGGAGAGATTACAAATTATCCGTATTTGGTCGAGATTGCTAAAACAGGGAAACCAGTCATTATGTCAACCGGTATGAGTACACTAAATGAGGTTCAGGCTGCAATGGAAGTGCTTAGATATAATGGGGCTGGTGAGATTACGCTCTTGCACTGTACAACAGAATATCCAGCTCCTTATAATGATGTGAACCTTCGTGCAATGGATACGCTTCGGGAGGCATTTCATGTAAAAGTCGGATATTCTGACCATACGCCCGGAATCGAAGTTCCAGTTGCGGCAGCAGCCCGTGGCGCTGTTGTTATAGAGAAACATTTTACTCTCGATCGTAACATGGAGGGACCGGATCATAAGGCCAGTCTGGAACCAGATGAACTTAAGCAGATGGTAGATAATATACGACATATTGAAGTAGCTTTGGGGGATGGTGAAAAGACACCCGCGGATTCGGAAATAAAGAATATTGCCATTGCGAGAAAGAGCATTGTTGCCCGAAGGGATATCCTTAAAGGAGAAATGTTTACCGAAGAAAATATTACTACGAAAAGACCTGGAAGCGGTATATCCCCGATGTATTGGAAAGAGATAGTGGGGACAAAGGCAGTAAGAGATTTTAAAGAGGATGAACTGATAGAACTATGAGTAAGAAACTGACAGTATTGACGGCAACACGAGCTGAATATGGTCTGTTGAAAAACCTTATTCTGGCATTGGAAAAAACAGAGGAGTTTGTAGTGGAGGTTGTGGTCACAGGAGCCCATCTGTCTGCCGGACAGGGATATACATACCGGGAAATTGAGAGAGATGGAATCCATATTGCAAAAAAAATAGAGATCCTCATGGATGCAGATTCTCCTTCTGCCGTATCAAAAAGTATGGGGTTGGCACTGATTGGCTTTGCCGAGTACTTTGAAGAGAGTAGCCCCGATGCTTTGCTGGTCCTTGGGGACAGGTATGAGACACTTGCTGTTTGCTGTGCAGCAATGAATGCCCGGATCCCAATCATACATCTGTACGGGGGAGATACGACAGAGGGAGCAGTGGACGAAGCGATCCGACATTCAATCACGAAAATGAGTTATCTTCATCTCACAAGCACGGAGGAATACCGCCATAGGGTGATACAGCTTGGGGAAGATCCATCCCGTGTTTTTTGTGTTGGAGCAATTGGTGTTGAAAACGCTATAAAGGAAGAAAAACTTTCGAAGGAGGAACTAGCAGAAATGGTAGGGTTGGACTTGACGGTTCCTTTTGGGGTTGTGACATTCCATCCGGTAACTCTGGAAGGAAATGCCGAAGAGCAGTGTGGCGAGGTTCTGGCGGCGATTGCTCAGTTTCCGCAATATCAGTTTATTATTACTGGTGCCAATGCAGATAGTGGGGGAACGCAGATAAACAGGCTGCTTTCGGAGTTTGCTGCTGCTCATGACAATGTTGTATACCATGTATCGCTTGGAATGAAAAAATATTTGTCCGCCCTGAAATATGCATCCTTTTTGCTGGGAAATTCGTCCAGTGGCTTAGTAGAAGGTCCAGCTTTCCATATTCCGTCAGTAAATATCGGCAACCGTCAGAAGGGGAGAATTCGTGCCTTAAGTGTGATTGACTGTCCAGCTGAGCAGAAAGCGATTTCTGACGCGATGCGTCAAGCAATGACGCCAAGATTCCGAAAATCCATAGAATTTGTGAGGAATCCTTACGGAGATGGCAATTCGATTGAGAGAATTGTGGAAATATTAAAGGAACAAATAGCTGGTTCAGATATTGATATTAGAAAATCATTCTATAATTTGCCGTTCAGTATCTTAGAGGAGAACGGCAGATTTAGCAAATATACCCGTTAAAAATACTGTGGAGGCAATTCTCTGAATTTGGAAGAGGTATGTGAGAATTAGTTAAAAAGACTAATATGGTTTATAAGGCGGACTATAATGATGAAAAAAATAATAATTAACTATAAAAACATGAATAATTATACAGTAATTCCTACAGAGTATCGTTTTGTAGATAAAGTTGAAGTACTGCCAGGCGTAGAGGCTAAGGGTGAAAAACTTGTCTCTTTTCAGGAGCATCATTTTAAGGAACAAGCAGAAATGAGGCCATTCATGCATCGTGCTTTCGCTATGGAAGCTGTTATGCAGACAGGGACATTTATTCTTACGACAATGCCGGAAATAGGAAACAAACTATTGCTCTTCAACTCTTGCAAATCAGTAGAGATGAGGGGATATGCTTACTTGGGCGATATTTTGGATACAGAGGTGTCCCTCGTGTCCTATCGGCATGGAATTGCTAAAATGCGGGGACATGGGGGGGTAAACGGGCGCCTTGTGATATCCATGGAGTTCACATTGGTTCTGCAGGAAGGAATGATAAAGATGTCTGCAAATGCAGGTACCTAAGAATAAACTTGGAGTAAATATTATGGAGAATAATGTTATTTTGAAATTGGATACAGAAGGAATTTGCGAATATATAAAGAACAGGCCGCCATTATTGATGATTGATTCCGCAGAAGTGGTTCCGGGAAAAAGTTCAATAGCTGTTAAACAGCTAAAACCAGATGAATGGTATTTTGCCTGTCATTTCCCAGGAAACCCAATTATGCCTGGGGTTCTGCAGCTTGAGACACTATTTCAGACGTCGGCGCTGGCCATGAAGACGATAGAGGGAAACAAGGACAAGACGTCCAATATATCTAGGGTTTTGGGTGCGTCTTTTTTTAAACAAATACTTCCGGGTTATGAATTGAAGATAATTACAGAAGTGGGGGATTATCGGCATGGGATCACTAAAGTAAAGGGCAGGATACTGCATGGTGAAGAGGTGATGTGCAGTGCAGAGTTTATCCTCGCAATCCCAGAGGATATGGTTTTTTCGGGGAGGAGTGTTAGAATTGACAGAATTTGAGGATAAACAGAATTGTGTTTATATCAACTATGAAAATATATTCGAATATGGTGAGGACGACATGTCTTATTTGTTTGTGGATAAGGCAGAGGTGCTTCCAGGGATTGAAGCTCACGGGATAAAACTGGCATCCACCCAGGACTGGTATTTTAAGATACATTTTCCTGGAAATCCAATGATGCCGGGCGTATTTATTATGGAGTCGATCATGACTACCGGATCATTGATTCTCTATACCATGCCAGAGAAAAAAGGTGAGATGATTCTTTTCAACGGCTGTAAAGATGTGCGGATTTACAGAAGCGTGAGACCTGGCGATATCCTTGATACATATGTGAAGCTTGAATCTTATAAACGAGGGATTGCTTCTTTCAGCGGAGAGGCTTCTGTGGAAGGCCGGTTGGTATGTAAAATGCATTTTACTATGACAGTGCCGTCAGAATTGCCTCAAATATAAAGGAGGAAATGTTTTGTTAAGGAATAAGCATGTAGTGATCACGGGATGTAGCCGTGGGATAGGTCTGGCCATAATGGATACCTGCGCTGAGAATGGTGCGGATATATGGGCATGTGTAAGAACTGCCAATGAAGAATTCAGCCGTCATTGTCAAAGGCTCATGCAGAAGCATGAAATAAACATCCGGCAGATATTTTTGAACCTAACTGATGAGGAAAGCATAAAGAAAGCAGCCAAGGAAATCTTGTCATATAGATTCCCTATTGATGGGATAGTGAACAATGCAGGAGTAATTGGAGAAAACCGGTTGTTCTCTATGACGTCGATGAAACAGGTAAGAGAAGTGTTCGAGGTGAATTTCTTCGGACCGATGCAATTTTCCCAGTTCCTATTGAAAAACATGATACAGAATAGGTCGGGAAGTATAGTGAATATCTCTTCAGTAGCGGCTTTAGATGGTGAGCCGGCACAGCTTGAATATGTATCCAGCAAAGCTGCTGTGCTTGGCGCAACAAGGAAACTGGCAAGTGAATTGGGAACATTTGGAATTCGGGTTAATTCTGTTGCTCCCGGAATAACAGAAACAGATATGGTGAAAAACATGGATAGAGGAGTTAAGGATATGACCTTGGCCCGTACAGCCCTGCATCGGATGGCATATCCATCGGAAGTGGCGGAAACGGTTGCCTTTCTTTTGTCAGAAAGAAGCAGTTATATAACGGGACAGGTAATTCGGGTTGATGGGGGGAGTATTTGATTGGAAAAGAGTTATCTTGAAGAAACAGTTGTTAATGTAAAGAAACGTATATTATATATGTCTAATGCATGTGGGCAGAGGACTCATTTGGGGGGATCCCTCTCCATGGCGGAACTGCTTACAGTCCTGTATAAGGAAGTGATGCATTATGATCCGAAGAATCCGTCTTGGGAAGGGAGGGATCGTTTTATTTTGAGTAAGGGCCATTGTGTTCTCGCATATTATGCGGTATTAGCTGAATGTGGCTTTATTGGAGAAAAGGATTTGGCAACCTTTCAACAGGATGGAACTTTGCTGGGGGCTCATCCGATTATGAATATGGAGTTCGGTATAGAGAGTTCCAATGGTTCTCTGGGACAAGGGATATCAATGGCAGTCGGACTTGCAAAGGCTGCTAAGATAAAAAGAGAGTCCCACAGAATATATGTTCTGATCGGAAATGGCGAAAGCAACGAGGGGGCTGTATGGGAAGCAGCGATGCTTGCGGCTCAATGGAAGCTGGATAATCTGACAGTGATAATGGATAACAATCATATGCAGAGTGATGGTGACAGCCAGAATATTATATCTTCGAATGAAATGCAAGAAAAATGGAAAAGCTTTGGGTTTCAGACAGTTGAAGTCGATGGTCATAATGTTGGTGCCATCTGTGATGCGTTTAGAATAGATCCACAGGAGAAACCGAAAATTATCATTGGAAATACCGTCAAAGGACACGGGATATCTTTTATGGAGAACAATAATGAGTGGCACCATAACCGTATGACAGATAAGCTTTATGCAGAGGCACTTAAAGAGTTGGGAGGTGAGCTCTAATGGAGATAACCTCAAAAAACGCCAGGCAATGGTCGCGATTTGGCCCAAGAGCTACATATGGTATGACAATGTATGACTTAGTAGAAAAAGATGAAAGAATATATGCGTTGTCAGCGGATCTTGGAGGATCGTCCGGGCTTAATCGGTTAATGAATGCGCATCCTGATCGGTATATGAATGTGGGGATAGCGGAACAGAACCTGATAGGTGTTTCGGCAGGCTTAGCGAAAGAAGGGCTGGTTCCCTTTGCATCATCGTTTGCTCCGTTTATTACATTGAGATGCGCTGATCAGGTGCGGATGAATATGGGATATATGCATTTGAATATCAAGACTGTAGGTCTGGGTAGCGGAGTATCCATGGGAGGATTGGGAAATTCCCACTACGGTCTCGAGGATATCGCATTTATGCGTTCGATACCTGGAATGACAGTCCTATGCCCGGCTGATTGTTCAGAATTGGTAAAGGCAGTTGAAGCAGCGGCACAGTATGAGGGGCCTGTATATATACGTCTTACCGGAGAGCCGGGGATGCCAGTTATATATGACACAGAATATGATTATGAGATAGGAGAAGCAATTACTCTATGCGAAGGAGGGGATGTTGCCATAATAGCGACTGGAAGTATGGTGTATACTTCGCTGAAGGCCTCGGAACTACTGGAGGCAGACGGTATAAGCTGTTCTGTGGTTGATATGCATACCGTGAAACCTTTAGATACAGACACTGTGAAGAAACTAGCAGTGGCCAGTAAACTTGTTGTTACTGTGGAAGAACACAGTATAGTCGGGGGTCTGGGGAGTGCCGTGGCCCAAGAGATTAGTGCTATGGATTCGCCTCCAAGGTTATTGACGATAGGTCTTCCAGATTCTTATCTGTCGAGTGGAAGTTACCAGTATATGTTAAAGAGATACGGGCTGACGGCAGAAGACATTGTGAAGAAGGTGATCAGTCAGCTGTTTTGAGGAAAATTTAAGAAACGAGATAGGCAATCATTCTTTATAATTATGAGGAGTAATTTAAATCAAAAATGGAGGAGTAATACGACAATGAACAACACAGAAAAGTACAATCAGGCATTTATGGAAACATTTGAATTGAAGGCGGAGCAGCTTCCTGGACTTGAATACCAGGCAATCCCGGCATGGGATTCCGTGGGTCATATGGGGCTGGTTGCGGCTTTGGAAGACGTTTTTGACATCATGATGGATACGGATGACATCATTGATTTTAGCTCCTATGAGAAGGGAATGGAGATCCTTTCAAAAAATTACAATATAAAATTTTAGGACGCATTCTAAACAATATAAGCTTTTCCCGGGAGGAGACCTATGATCTGGGATCTTGAGAAATATCATGATAATACTGTAATAATAGATGAATATGGCCAAGCTATGACCTATTCAGAACTGGCTGCAGAGGGCAACAGAATTGCGGCTGTCGTAGGTGGACGCTGCCTAGTATTCTCGCTCTGCCAGAATACCATCGGCTCCGTGGCGGGGTATGTCTCATTTATGAATGCTGATGTTGTTCCGGTGCTTCTGAACGCGCATCTGGAGTGGGAACTCCTGCATGGCCTTCTTGTGGCCTACCAGCCGAAATATCTATGGGTTCCGGAATCGCAGTCTGAAGAATTTTCCGGCATGGAGCACGTGTATGCTTCTTACGGTTATGTTCTTTTAAGGACCGGATATGAAAAAAAATATCCGCTCTATCCGGAACTTGGGCTTTTACTGACCACTTCTGGCTCTACCGGAAGCCCAAAGTTTGTCCGTCAGAGCTACACTAATATATTGGCGAACGCCCAGTCTATTGTCCACTATCTGGAACTGGATGAAACGGAACGGCCTATCACCACCTTGCCAATGAATTACACGTATGGTCTGTCCATCATTAACAGCCACCTGCTTGTGGGGGCGACGATCCTGGTGACGGACAAGGGCCTGATGCAGAAGGAGTTTTGGCAATTCTTTAAGGAGAAGCAGGCGACATCTTTTGGAGGTGTTCCGTATACTTACGAGATGCTGGACCGTATCCGTTTCTTCCGCATGGATCTCCCAAGTTTGAGGACTATGACCCAGGCAGGCGGGAAGCTGATCCCTGAACTGCATAAAAAGTTTGCAGAATATGCACAGGAAAAAGGAAAGAAGTTCGTGGTCATGTATGGCCAATGCGAGGCGACGGCCCGCATGGGTTATCTGCCAGCAGATAAGGCGGTGGAAAAATGCGGTTCCATGGGAATCGCCATCCCTGGAGGGATGTTCCATCTGACGGATATGGATGGACAGGTGGTACTGGAACCGCATGTGACCGGGGAGCTGGTCTATGAAGGCCCGAACGTTACCTTAGGGTACGCAGAGTGTGGGGAGGACTTGATTAAGGGAGATGAACGCCGAGGGATCCTGGAGACGGGGGATATGGCTCAGTTCGACGAGGATGGTTACTACTACATCGTCGGCAGGAAGAAGCGTTTCCTGAAGATCTATGGGAATCGTGTGAACCTAGATGAGATCGACCGCATGGTCAAGGGACATTTTGAAGGACTTGATTTTACCAGCGCGGGTGTGGATGACCATATGTACCTGTTTGTGACAGACAGCGGGCTTGCGGACGGAGTAAAGGCGTTCATTGTGGCAAAGACAGGCCTGAATTCTGCGGCATTTAAAACCATTGTCGTTGATACGATCCCGAAGAATGACGCGGGAAAGACGCTGTACAAAGAACTGGCGAAGTATTATGAGTAGTAAGGAAATGCGTCTTTTTTGTTTTACATTTGCAGGGGGTACAGCTTCTTTTTTTGACCAGTTGGATCCGTATGTACCGCAGGAGATGGAACTGGTGAAGTTGGAATATCCAGGCCATGGAAACCGCCGGAAGGAGCCGTTGTGCCAGGGATTCAGCGAACTTGGCGGGGATTTGTATGAAACGATCCGTGAGCATAATGCGGATGGCATGCCGTATGCTTTGTTGGGATACAGCATGGGTACGATAGCTGCAGTGGAAGTGTTAGTTAAAATACTTAAGGAAGGGGAGCTTGCCCCGCCTGTACACGTGTTCCTGGCGGCCCATGAACCGCATACAAAGAGGGAACTGGAAGATTTCTGTTCGGGTGAGCTGGACGACCTGGTTAGGGAACGCACCATAAGGTTTGGCGGCATCCCGGAGAAACTCATCCATAATAGCAGCTTTTGGCGGGTATATCTTCCGGTGTACCGGGCGGATTACGGAATGATCGGGAGTTATGATTTTGACCGCCTGGATATAGGATTTGATATCCCGGCAACTGTTTTCTATTCAGAGACAGATACTCCACGGGTGGAAATGGAGAAATGGAAAAAGATATTCACTGGAGAATGCAGTTTTATCCGATATGAAGGGAACCACTTCTTTATTAGGGAGCATACCGGGGAAATGGCGGAAGTCATTCTAAAATCTCTCCGGCAGGGGTGTGAAAGCGGCAGGTAATAACTTGCAGTTAGGAGTAACAGATATATGACGATCGACGATATCATGCAGATCCCCCCATATTCACTGGGGAAGGATGAAAAGGGAAAAATCCTGACGGAGCGCCTGGTGGATCTTACAGAGCATCACAGGGAAAACTGCCCGGAGTATCGGGCCATCCTAGAAGCCATGGGCTATGACGGCAGGAAGGTGCGGAATTATAAAGACTTGCCGTTCCTGCCGGTGCGCCTGTTCAAGGAGCTGTCCCTGAAAAGCGTCCCGCAGGAGGAAGTTGTGAAGACCATGACATCTTCCGGCACCTCCGGGCAGGCGGTCTCGAGGATATACCTTGACCGGACCACGTCCGCGAACCAGCAGAAGGCGATGGTGAAGGTCGTGTCGGACTTCACCGGCTCCGGGCGTATGCCGATGGTCATTTTGGACTGTCCGTCCGTGGTAAAGGACAGGCGGATGTTTTCGGCCAGGGGCGCCGGAATCCTGGGTTTTTCTATCTTCGGGGCGAAGAAGATATATGCGCTGGACGACGAAATGAGACTGGATGTGGACGGGCTCGCTGCATTTTTGGAGAAATACAATGGCCGGGATATCCTGCTGTTCGGGTTCACGTTCATGGTCTGGCAACACTTCTATAAGGAGCTGCTCCGTCTGAAAGGGGAAAGGATCACCTTCGACCTGTCAAGGGGCATCCTGATTCACGGGGGAGGCTGGAAGAAGCTTGTGAGTGAGGCGGTGAGCCCGGAGGAGTTCCACAAGAGACTGAAAGATGTATGCGGCCTGGATCGGATCCATGATTATTATGGGATGGTGGAGCAGACCGGGTGCATCTACATGCAATGCGAATACGGACACCTTCATGCCAGTGTGTTCTCCGATGTCATCATGCGCCGGCCGCTGGACTTTTCCGAGTGCGGTATTGGGGAGAAGGGTATCATCCAAGTAGTCTCTGTACTCCCGGAATCCTACCCAGGGCATTCGCTCCTGACAGAGGACGAGGGGATCCTGCTGGGGGAGGACGACTGCCCGTGCGGGAGGAAAGGGAAATATTTCGAGGTGCTTGGAAGGTTGAAGGATGCGGAGATACGGGGCTGCAGCGACACCTATGCGGTAAAGTTTGGAGAAAAATATGATGGGTAAGGAAATGATGGAGACGCTGGATGGTGTCTCTTTTCTTATAGGCGATAAGGACATAGTGGCAGGTATGCCGTGCCTTCCGGCACGAGAGCCTTTTGACGGGGCGATTCTGGATATGCTGAATGACGTTTCCCGGATCCTGATGGCCGGCCGGGAAGCAAGGGAATACCCGGATGTAGTAACATTCGCGTTCTGGATCCGAAGGTCATCTACGCTGAAACTGAAGGAGAGGTTCAGAAGGGAAGATGGGAACATCCGTTTTGGAAGAGGTGTGGCCTTCCACATCGCGCCTTCCAACGTGCCGGTGAATTTCGCATATTCCCTTGCGGCAGGGCTCCTGACGGGCAATGCGAACATTGTGCGGGTGCCGTCGAAGGATTTCCCACAGGTGCGGATCATAGCCGGGGCATTTGCGGAGGCACTGGCGACGGAGAAGAACCGGGAAGCAGCCGCTTATGTTTGCCTTTTGAAATACGGAAGGGAGAAAGATGTCAATGACCTTTTCTCATCCATAGCGGACACGCGTATTATCTGGGGCGGGGATGCAACCGTAGAAGAGATCCGGAAGTCGCCACTGGGCGCGAGGGCGGGAGAAGTCACATTTGCCGACCGGTTTTCCATAGCGGTGGTTGACAGTAATGCTTACATGAAAATGGATGATAAGGACCGGGTGGCGGAAGATTTCTACAACGATACCTATCTGACGGATCAAAACGCGTGCACGAGTCCGCGGCTGGTGGCATGGATGGGAAACAGAAGGGAAGAAGCGAAGGATGAGTTCTGGGGCAGGCTCCATAGACTGGTGAAAAGAAAATATCATTTTCAGCCGATCCAGGGAGTGGACAAGCTGACGGGAAGCTGTCTGGCGTCTGTAGTATATGGGGCATGGGAAGGAGAGAACCATTTTCCAGGCGGCGCGAAAGCGGGGCAAACGGCCGCATGTGTGGATAGGCTGGACACTCTCGGTAATGGGGAATCCGGAGTCAGGATCGAACCTCATACGGATAACTTGCTGGTACGTGTAAAGATACCGCAGATCCTGGATGGGCTGATGGAGTTGAAGGGTAATTCCGGATACTTTCTGGAGTACGACTGTGAGGACATCATGGAGCTGAAGGGGCTGTGCAGTGACAGCCGCTGTCAGACAGTAGCGTATATTGGCGATGTGGGGATGGTAGGACCGCTCCTGAGATCCGGAATCAAGGGAATCGACCGTGTGGTACCTGCAGGAAGGACGATGGATTTTGACCTGATCTGGGATGGGTATGACCTATATGGGAGATTGACCAGGGTGATAGACCTTATCGAATAAGCGGTCAGAGTTTTTCTTCTTGCAATTTCCATAAAGGGCAGCAATATGAAATATATGGAGTGACAACATGAAACGCGGATATACGATCGGGAACAGGAAGGTAGCGGTTATTGGGGCTGGGTATGTGGGCTCATCGATTGCTTACGCACTTGCTCTGAGGGATATTGCCAGGGAAATCGTACTGATTGACATATCGAAGGAAAAGGCAGAAGGCGAGGCGTGGGATATTCGGCACGGACTCCCGACGTTGGGAACGGCGGATCTGTATGCGGGGGACTATACCGACTGTGGGGACTGTGACCTGATTATCATCACGGCTGGCCGCAACCGCAGTTCGGGAGAAAGCCGGATGGATCTGGCCAGCGAGAATGTGAAGACGCTCCGTGTGGTAATCGGATCTATTCAGGAGAATTACACTAGGGGAGTTATCCTCCTGATCTCCAATCCTGTGGATATATTGACGTATAAGGCCAGTGAGTGGATGGGGCTGCCGAATGGAATGGTGTTTGGGTCAGGCTGCATTTTGGACACATCGCGGTTTGTGAGGAACATAGCGGATTACCTCGGTCTCAGTACCGGCGTGGTGAATGGTTATCTGGTGGGGGAGCACGGAGACAGTCAGGTGCCGGTATGGAGCCGGGTGAGTGTCGGAGGAATCCCGATCGGCGAGTACTGCAGTGAGATGTCAATTCCATGGGATGAGGAAGTGCGTTCCATGATCGCGGAAAAGACACGGAAGATGGGATCGGAGATCATAAAGGCGAAGGGAAGGACCCACTACGGGATCGCGACCTGCGTGTGCCATCTGGCGGACGCTGTGCTGAACCAGAGGCCGACGATCGCGCCGGTCTCATCGCCGCTCATGGGGGAGCATGGGGTGAGAGGTGTATCCCTTTCCGTGCCGTCTGTGGTTGGTTCGGCTGGGGTGCAGCAGAGGATCAGGGAGAAGTGGGAGCCGGATGAGTATAGGGGGTTCTTTGATGCCGTGGAGAGAATAAGAGAAATATTGGAGAAGTTGTGAAAGAATTTATAAATGTAACTTGAATTTCTATTTTGGGAGGAAAGATGAAAAACCTGGCAATTATCCCCGCCAGAAGCGGATCAAAAGGATTAAAAGACAAAAACATTCGTCTGCTTTTAGGGAAGCCGCTTTTGACTTATACAATTGAGGCGGCATTTAATTCACATGTGTTTGATGAAATCATGGTATCGACCGATTCAAAAGTCTATGCAGAAATTGCATTAAAATATGGTGCGAATGTACCATTTTTAAGGGGTGAAGAGACTTCTGCAGACAATGCAAGTTCCTGGGATACAGTTAGAGAAGTATTAGACAACTATAAGAAAATGGGAGAGACATTCGACACGTTCTGTCTGCTTCAACCAACTTCCCCGTTGCGCAGCGGGGATGATATTCGTAAAGCATATGATATTTTGGAAAGAATGAACGGCATAGCCGTGGTTGCTGTCTGCCCGGCAGAACACCCGCCGCAATGGTATGGGAGACTGGGGGCAAATGGAAGCCTGAACGGCTTCTTGTCAGAAGATGGCACAGCGTACCAGCGACAGCAGTATGAGCAGTATTACCGAGTAAATGGCGCGGTTTATATCCGTAACATTGATGATTTTTACCAGGATGGACATTTGTACAAGAAAGGGAGTTATGCTTATGTCATGGATCAGATGAAAAGCGTGGACATTGATACGGAAGTGGATTTTAAATATGCAGAGGTGTTGATGAAAAATACACTTCGGGGGGGTATAGCACCAGGTAATAGGTTCCGTGTGCTTCCTCATCAGGCGATGGGGAGGTGTGCGTGATGACAGTATTTGTGATCGGGCTCGGTTCAATGGGAAAAAGGAGAATCCGTCTGTTGAAACAGCTTTCTTTAATTGACGGACTAGAAATTATCGGAATGGATGCCAGAGAAGAACGACGTCTGGAAGCGGCGAACCTGTTTGGAATTCAGACGGTGGACTCGATAAAGCAGGCAGTGGAAGAGGCTCCGGGTATCTTTGCGGCGTTCATCTGCACGTCTCCCCTTTCCCACAGCGGGATCGTACAGCAGTGTCTTCTGAACGGATGGCATGTGTTTACAGAGATCAATCTTGTTTCTGATGGTTATGCGGAAAATATCCGCCTGGCGAAGGAACGGGGATTGACTCTGTTTTTATCATCTACCCCGCTGTACCGCGAAGAAGTTGCCTACATTCGTGAGAAGGTTTCCGGGCATTCGGGACGCCTAGACTATATTTATCATGTGGGACAGTATCTGTCGGACTGGCATCCGTGGGAGAATTACAAAGACTTCTTTGTGAATGAAAAGCGCTCCAATGGCTGCAGAGAGATATTTGCCATTGAGCTGCCGTGGATGACGCAGACATTTGGACCGGTGAAATCATTTGACGTTTTGTCGGACAGGATGAGCGGGCTGGCGATTGATTATAATGACAACTATCTGCTGAAGCTGGAGCATGAAAGTGGGGTAAGGGGGATCCTAGCAGTGGATGTTGTAAGTCCTGCTGCGATAAGATACCTGGAGATTTATGGGGACGGACTACATATTCGCTGGGATGGTACGCCATCCGGCCTGGCCGCTTATGATGGGGAGCAGAAGAAAATGCTTCCCATTCATCTGTATGAGCAGGCAGAGCATATGGACCATTACCAGGTCTTCGTCATTGAGAACGCGTACAGGAAGGAAATTGAGACATTCCTCGATATCCTGTCCGGACATCAGAATGAAGAGTTGTATGGTTATGAGGATGATGAAAAGGTGCTTCGGCTGATCGACAGCATAGAGGCGGGAGGAACCGTGAGATGAAAGTGTGTTTTATCAGCGTGGGTTCGATTGCCAAGCGTCATATCAGGAACCTAAAAGAACTGTATGGTGACGAAATAGAGATCGATGTGCTGCGTTCGGGGAAAGGCGGAAGCATGGGATCGGAATTGGAAAAGATCATACGGAATACATATCACGATTTCGAAAGTCTGCCGAAAGATTACGATGTTATCTTTATCACGAACCCGACACGTCTGCATTATCAGACCCTGCAGAGGGTACATGGTAACGGGCGACATTTCTTTATTGAGAAACCAGTATTCGAAACAGGGCAGGAAGACTGGAAAAAACTTCATCTGAGAGAAGACAGTGTATACTATGTTGCATGTCCCCTGCGTTATTCCAACGTGATTCAGTATTTGAAGCACAATGTGGATTTTGCGCAGGTCTACAGTATTCGCTGCATCTCGTCCAGTTATCTTCCGGAATGGAGACCGGGGACGGATTACCGGGAGACATACAGCGCCCAAAAGGAACTGGGCGGCGGGGTATCTATTGATTTGATCCATGAGTGGGATTATATCTGTGAACTTATCGGAGTGCCGGAACAGGTGAAGTGTTTCATAACAAAAAAATCCGATCTGGAAATTGATAGTGATGATCTGGCGGTTTACATAGCCGAATACAAAGATAAGGTTGTGGAACTGCATCTGGACTATTTCGGACGGTATGCGGAGCGGAAGATAGAGCTGTTCGGGAAAGAGGATACAATCGAGGCGGATCTGATCGGTCAGACAATCACTTACCGGAGGTCTGGGAATATCGTCGATCTACATGAGGAGCGAGATTCCATGCAGAAGAAAGAGCTGCAGAACTTTTTCCGTATTATTGAGGGAAAGGAAAAGAACAATAATCCAATCCCGCAGGCATGTCAGACGCTTAAGATAACAAGGGGGTATTTGGAATGAGGATACTATTTACCATATGCGGCCGGGCTGGTTCGAAAGGAATTAAGAATAAAAACCTTAGATTGTTCTGTGGCAAGCCATTAGCATATTACTCGCTGTCAGCTATTGATTTGTATATTAAAAAATATGGTCAGGGGACAGACTGGGATGTTGTTATCAATTCGGACAGTGATGAACTGCTGCAGCTTATGGACAGAAATCCTTTTGTGAAAGTCAACCTGATTAAAAGGAGTCCGGAACTCAGCGGTGATGTGGTTGGGAAGAAAGATGTTATTCTTGATTGCATTCTTCGGATGGAAGAAAGGAAGGGGTATCAGTATGATGTGGCAGTGGATCTGGATATCACGTCACCACTCAGGACTGTGGAAGACTTGGCACATCTGGTAGACAGGCATTTCAAAACAGGGGCTGATATTACTTATTCGGTCACAACTGCCAGGAGGAATCCGTATTTTAATCAGGTCACATATACGGAGAAAGAAGGTGCCAGAAAGGTGATTACGTCAGAATTTACATCGCGACAGCAGGCACCGGTTATCTATGATATGAACGCATCCCTTTATGCGTATAAGCCGGAACATTTGAAGTCAGACGGCGGATTTAATGGTGGGTATTATGAGATTATTGAGATGTATGATACGGCAGTTCTTGATCTTGACCATGAAAATGACTTTGAACTGATGCAGGTCATTGCAGATTATCTTTATCGGACAAAAACGGAATTTGCGGAGATTAGGGATAATATTCCATTAGGAACAGAGAAAGGCTGGATGAATGAGAATGGAAATAGGCGTTAATGATATCCTCGCTATTCTGCAGAGGCAGCTGAGCAGTTTCTGGGACGTAGATTTATCGGGGTATCTATGGATAAAAGAGAAGATTACAATAGCATTGAGAAAAACGGATACTGGATGGGGAGCGTCAAACGCCAAATATTACGTGAAAGAAGGATTTTCACCATATAATTCGGCAGAGTATTCCGTGTTTCTGTATTATCTAGCTCATGAGGTTGGAAAAATTTCTGGGGGGGATATCCTGGCGGATCAGATCTATTATCTGAATAAGATCATGAATGGTGTAGATTGGTACTGGGCCATCGAATTGCCGGATCATTTCATTGTGGAACACCCTGTTAGTACAATACTGGGGAGGGCAAAATACGGGGATTATCTCTGCATTTATCAGGGCGTGACGATAGGAGGCAATAAAGGAAGATATCCTCAGCTTGGTGATTATGTGACTTTGTACGCTAATGCGACAGTATTGGGGGACAGCAGGATCGGACATCATGTGGTTGTGGCAGCGGATACATTTATCATCGATACGGATGTCCCGGATTGTTCGATTGTATTCGGAAATCGGGGAGGTTTAACATTCAAGAGATACACGAGAGAAGAAATGATGCGAAGATATTTTAGTATCTTTTCAAAAACCGGATGATGACCTTTTTTAGCTATGGCTGTTGGCCTCCTTATAAGATAATATTCGATAAAATAAATGATAGAAGTTAGCAGTTGTGAATAAATAGGATACAGCAGATGAAAATACCGCAAGACAGAGAAGTCCTTTTAAGAAACATGGGATTATCAAAGAACCCTATTTCATGTGCGGTATATGAGGAGCAGTGCGTACAGATGAAGAAACGGCATTGTTGCACGTGTTGTCTTTGCGTGGGTTTGTTTGGCGTTGCTTATCGCGCGCGATTTCTCATTCCCTCTTCTCATTTCCCCCAATCTGTGCTAATATAGATATTGGCAGGATATCCTCCCCGCGAATAGAAAGGGAGAGGATATATGAGAGAGACAAGTACAAGTTTTCAGGAGCTGAATCTGTCAAATTATTTTCTGTTCGCCGCCGCGGCGGAGGACGAAGAGACGAGCCGGCTGCTGCTGGAGATGCTTCTTGGCATTAAGGTTGGGAAAGTGAAGGTGAGCGTGGAGCATTCTTTCCTGTACAGCAGTGATTTCCGGAGCGTGCGGCTGGATGTGTTTGTCAGCGATGAGGTGGAAGTCCGCTATAACATGGAGATGGAGAACCAGGACCGGGAGTCGCTGCCGCAGCGAAGCCGGTATCACCAGGCGGAGATGGATGTGATGGCGTTAAAGCCTGGGGAGAAATTTACAAGGCTGAAGCCGGTGTACGTGATTTTTATTTGCACATTTGATCCGTTTGGGAAGGGAAAGTACCGCTACACGTTTGAAAACCGCTGCCGGGAGGCAGATTTCCCGCTTGGGGACGGTGCGGTACGCGTATTCCTGAACACGAAGGGAACGAATGAGGCGGAGGTGCCCCGGGAGTTGGTGAACTTGCTGCATTATGTGGAGAATTCCACAGATGAGTATGTCGGGGAAGTGGATGACCCGAACGTGAGCCGGATTCATGGAAGGGTGCAGGAGCTGAAGCGGAGCAGAGAATGGGAGGCGCGATATATGCAATTTCAGGAACTGTTGCAAGAACAGAGGCAGGAAGGCCGTACAGAAGGCATTCAGTTTATCTTGAAGCTGACCATGGCGATGAGTGAGGCTGGTGAGGCGGATCAGATTTCCCGCCTGAGCAGTGATCCGACGTTCCTTGAGGCAATGCTTGCAAAGTATCATCTTCAGGATGCGGGAGAATAAGGCCGGCTTTCATAACCGCTGTCAGGCGGAGGAATGTCTGATTTGACAGAGAATGTAGTTTAACACAGATGAAATCATTAATCTAATTGCTTCACAGCCTGCGAGAAAGCAGGTGTCAGGCCGGCGCGTTGCGCTTCTGGCCGATATTTTCACGGAAATAGGATTAGAAATGCGAAACGGAAACCGGGGCAGGGGAAGTACTGCTTTGGTGTAATTGTGTTATGCGTGGGGGATATTCTGTCAGAATAGTTGTTTTTTAAAAGCAGGAGGGACATCAGGCGCTGAATGGCGCGGGTGTTCTTCTTTTTTTTCGCTTGATGGCAGTAAAAAATTAGCACTCACCTATTGACAGTGCTAACAACATGTGTTATAGTACGAATAGAACAAGAAAAAGGGGGGCAATCCTATGAATATCAATAAATTTACCCAGAAATCGGTTGAGGCTGTCCAGAACTGCGAGAAGCTGGCCTATGAGCACGGCAACCAGCAGCTGGAGCAGGCGCATTTGCTTTTAAGCCTTCTGACGCTGGAGGACAGCCTGATTTTAAAGCTCATCACGAAGATGAACATTTCCGGCGAGATGTTTACAAATGAGGTCCGGCAGACGGTGGAACGGCTTCCGAAGGTCAGCGGCGGCGGGCAGCTTTATGTGAGCAATGATTTGAATAAGGTGTTGGTGAACGCCGAGGACGAGGCGAAGGTCATGGGCGATGAGTATGTGTCCGTGGAGCATTTGTTCCTGTCTATGCTGCGCCAGCCGGATAAGACGATGAAGGAAATGTTCCGCCAGTACGGCATCAACCGGGAGACCTTTTTGCAGGCGCTGACTACGGTGCGCGGGAACCAGCGGGTGGTCAGCGATAATCCGGAGGCAACCTATGATACGTTGGAGAAATACGGCTCCGACCTGGTGGAGCGTGCGCGCGATCAGAAGCTGGATCCGGTTATCGGACGCGACAGCGAGATCCGCAACGTGATCCGCATTCTGTCCCGGAAGACGAAGAATAATCCGGTGCTGATCGGCGAGCCGGGCGTGGGCAAGACTGCCGTGGTGGAGGGACTGGCCCAGCGTATCGTCCGCGGCGATGTGCCGGAGGGATTAAAGGACCGCAAATTATTTGCGCTGGATATGGGCGCGCTGATTGCCGGGGCCAAGTACCGGGGCGAGTTTGAGGAGAGGCTGAAGGCAGTTCTGGAGGAAGTGAAGAAGAGCGACGGACAGATCATTCTGTTCATCGACGAGCTGCACACGATTGTGGGCGCCGGCAAGACCGAGGGCTCCATGGATGCGGGGAATCTGCTTAAACCTATGTTGGCCCGGGGCGAGCTGCACTGCATCGGCGCGACGACATTGGACGAATACCGCAAGTATATCGAGAAGGATGCGGCTCTGGAACGGCGCTTCCAGCCGGTTATGGTGGATGAGCCCACGGTGGAGGATACGATTTCGATTCTGCGTGGATTGAAAGAGCGCTACGAGGTGTTCCACGGCGTGAAGATCACCGATTCGGCGCTGGTGAGCGCAGCGGTGCTGTCTGACCGGTACATTTCCGACAGGTTCCTGCCGGATAAGGCTATCGACCTGGTGGATGAGGCCTGCGCGCTGATTAAGACGGAACTGGATTCCATGCCGACGGAGCTGGACGAGCTGTCCCGGAAGGTCATGCAGATGGAGATTGAGGAGGCGGCGCTTAAGAAGGAGACGGATCATTTGAGTCAGGACCGTCTGGCTGAGCTGCAGAAGGAGTTGGCGGAGCTGCATGACGAATTCGCCAATAAGAAGGCCCAGTGGGAGAATGAGAAGCACTCGGTGGAACGTCTGTCTTCCCTGCGTGAGGAGATTGAGAGCGTGAACCGGGAGATCGCTCAGGCGCAGCAGGTCTATGATCTGAACAAGGCGGCGGAGCTGCAGTACGGAAAGCTCCCGGGGCTGCAGAAGCAGCTGGCAGAGGAAGAGGAGAAGGTGAAGAACCAGGATCTGAGCCTGGTGCGGGAGAGCGTCACCGACGACGAGATTGCCCGGATCATTTCCCGGTGGACCGGCATTCCGGTGGCGAAGCTGACGGAGAGCGAGCGCAGTAAGACGCTGCATCTGGACGCGGAGCTGCATAAGCGGGTCGTGGGGCAGGATGAAGGCGTGGAGAAGGTTACCGAGGCTATCATCCGGTCCAAGGCCGGGATTAAGGATCCGACGAAGCCCATCGGTTCCTTCCTGTTCTTAGGACCCACCGGTGTGGGTAAGACGGAGCTGGCGAAGGCGCTGGCGGCCAGCCTGTTCGACGATGAATCCAACATGGTGCGCATCGATATGAGCGAATATATGGAGAAGCATTCCGTGGCGCGGCTCATCGGAGCGCCTCCCGGATATGTGGGCTACGACGAGGGCGGGCAGCTGACCGAGGCGGTGCGCAGAAAACCGTACAGCGTGGTGCTCTTTGACGAGGTGGAGAAGGCTCATCCGGATGTATTTAACGTGCTTCTGCAGGTGCTGGACGACGGGCGTATCACCGATTCCACCGGCAAGACCGTGGATTTCAAGAACACGATCATTATTATGACGTCCAATATCGGCTCCCAGTATCTGCTGGAGGGCATTGATGAAAATGGAAATATCCGCCCGGAGGCGGAGGAGATGGCTATGAGCGACCTGCGGGCGCATTTCCGGCCGGAGTTTTTGAACAGACTGGATGAGATCATCCTGTTCAAGCCGCTGACCCGGGACAATATCGCCGGTATCATCACGCTTCTGATGGCGGATACCAACCGGCGGCTGGCGGATCGGGAGATTGCGGTGGAGCTGACCGATGCCGCAAGGGAATTTGTGGTGGAACACGGATACGATCCGGTCTACGGTGCGCGGCCGTTAAAACGGTATCTGCAGAAGAATGTGGAGACGCTGGCGGCGAAGATCATTCTGCAGGATCAGGTGCGGGCCGGAAATACGATCGTGATCGACACAGCGCCGGCAGAGGATAAACTGATCGCATATGTCGAATAA
>CANRHU010000030.1 GCA_947630485.1 uncultured Lachnospiraceae bacterium | reverse complement strand
CCTGTTTTTTCTTCTTCCCTACGGATGGCTTATGAGGCGTGTCCAGCAGTAAAAGCAACATTTAACAATTACCTAATGATAATCTTTTCGCTTCTCCGCTGCCGCAATTCCGCACTGCCACGATTCCGCACTGCCGCGATTCTCCCGCTGCCGGACGCGTTCTTTTCCGAATCCTCTCTGTCACGGACAGCCGTCCCGTCAGTCTTCTACCATGATCCGATTGGCAAGACCGCGGTTCAGCGCCAGCTTCACGCCCTTCACCATCAGGATCAGCCCGCTGGGATTCTCGCCCATGACGCGCACCTTCTCTCCCCTGGTGAAACCGAGATCCTGCAGATGCCTTTTCATCTCTTCATTCCCCTGAAACTCGCAGATCGTCCTTGTCTCGCCTGCCATGACCATTGCTAACGGCATAATCTCATTTCCTTTCTGTTTTGAAATTGATTATCATTTTCAGCGTTATCATACGCTAACTTTTTCCGATTGTCAAGTACTTTTTTCAAATTTTTCTGTTTCATCCATTCCGCGGACAGATTCCCGGCACGCACACAGGCCCGTACACAGCCAGAGAAATCTCTTGCATATTGCGGCTGGATTCGCTATACTTAAACCATCCGCTTCTTATGGCCTGTCAGGCGCACGCGTTCGGGATTCGCGATGACTCCCTTCTCGCCGCAATACTTCTGCACGATGTGGTGGAGGATACCGGGGTGGATGCCGAGAACATTCCATTCAGCGATACGGTAAAGGAAATTGTCCGCCTTGTCAGCTTCCGTGTACCGGTCGGGGAGACCTGGGAGCAGGCGAAGAAGGAATATTATGCGCGGATAGTGAAAAATGGGAAAGCCTGCGTCGTCAAGATCATCGACCGCTGCAATAATGTATCCACGATGGCCGGAAGCTTTACGCGCAAGCGGATGATCGAGTATATGCAGGAGACGGAAAATTACGTTTTGCCACTGACGGAAATATGAAAGAACGATTATCCTGAATACAGTGATTTGGCGTTTCTGGTGAAATACCAGATCATCAGCCTGCTGGAAACGATTAAAAATTTGATTCACGAATAAATAATTCCCCGGTAAGGAGATTTATAAGGAGACCGCTATGATCCTATCATGCAGCCACATCTCCAAGGCATTTGCGACAGATGTGGTACTGGACGACATTTCATTTCACATAGAAGACTACGAGAAGGCCGCTATCGTCGGCATCAACGGCGCCGGCAAGACCACGCTCCTCCGCGTCATCGTCGGGGAAATGGAGCCGGACTCTGGCCAGGCCGTGTTAGCGAAGGGCAAGACGCTGGGCTATCTGGCCCAACACCAGGACCTGACCAGCCACCGAAGCATTTATGACGAGCTTTTGGAGGTGAAGCGGCCCGTCATCGAGATGGAGGAACGGATCCGCAGCCTGGAGCAGCAGATGAAGCATGTGACCGGCAGGGAGCTGGAACAGATGCTTGAAACCTATACCCGTTTAACCCATCAATTTGAGCTTGCAGAAGGTTACAGTTACCGCAGCGAGATCATCGGCGTGCTGAAAGGTCTCGGTTTTACCGAGGAGGATTTCCCGCGGGAAATCTCCACCTTAAGCGGCGGCCAGAAAACGCGCGTCTCCCTTGGCAAGCTCCTGCTCTCCCGGCCGGATATCATTCTCCTGGACGAGCCCACCAACCATCTGGACATGAGCAGCATCGCCTGGCTGGAGAATTATCTTCTGAACTACAAGGGCGCGGTCATCATCGTGGCCCACGACCGGTATTTCCTGGACAAGATCGCCACCAAGATCATCGAACTGGAAAGCGGCCGCAGCAGCGTCTACCTGGGCAATTACACGGCCTACAGCCAGAAGAAGGCTCTGGTCCGCGAGGCGCAGATGAAGGCCTACCTAAACCAGCAGCAGGAGATCCGCCATCAGGAGGAGGTCATCCGAAAGCTCCGCTCCTTTAATCGCGAAAAATCGATCAAGCGCGCCGAAAGCCGTGAGAAAATGCTTTCCCGGATCGACGTGCTGGACAAGCCGGCCGAGATCAACGACGAGATGAATCTGCGGCTGGAGCCGGACACGGTAAGCGGCGAGGATGTACTGACCATCCGTAACCTGTCCAAGTCTTTCGGCAGCAACCACCTTTTCTCCAACGTGGACATCGACATCCGCCGCGGGGAGCGTGTGGCCATCATCGGGGACAACGGAACCGGCAAGACCACGCTCCTCAAGATTATCAACCGTCTTCTCCCCGCCGACGCGGGCGAGATCACGCTCGGCTCCCGGGTCAGCATCGCTTATTATGACCAGGACTACCAGGTGCTTCATATGGAGAAGACGCTCTTCGACGAGCTGCAGGACGCCTACCCGGAGATGAACAACACAAGGGTTCGGAGCATTCTGGCCGCCTTTCTGTTCACCGGCGACGACGTGTTCAAGCGGATTGAGGACTTAAGCGGCGGCGAACGGGGCCGCGTGTCGCTCGCGAAGCTGATGCTGGCGCCGGCCAATTTTCTGATTCTGGACGAGCCGACGAATCATTTAGACATCACCTCCAAGGAGATCCTGGAGGACGCGCTGAACCATTACACCGGGACCGTGCTCTATGTCTCCCACGACCGCTATTTCATCAACCGGACGGCAACGCGGATCCTGGAGCTCGCCGGCGAACAGTTTATCAATTATATCGGAAATTACGACTATTATCTGGAGAAACGCGATCTGATGGCGCAGCTCTACCTGGGCAGCGCAGAAGGTTCCGGCGCAAACGGACCGTCCGGGCAGGCAGGCCCCGTTCCCGACGCCTTTAACGCCACGCCCTGGGCCGCCGCGGCCGCTTCCTCCGGCAGTTCCGACACCGGTACGCGCCAGGCCTGGCAGGAGAAAAAGGAAGAACAGGCCCGCCAGCGCAAGCGCCAGAACGACCTCAAAAAGACGGAGGACGCCATCGCCGCTTTCGAGGATCGGAACAACCGGCTGGACGAACTCCTGTCACAGCCGGAGGTTGCCACCGACGTTGCAAAGCTTGTGGAAATCAACAAAGAAAAAGAAGAGATCAAAGCGCAGCTGGAAACGCTCTATGAGAGCTGGGAAGCTCTGGCAGAAGACGCATAAAATTGTGCGGAAATGAAACTGCCGCTTCCGGCTGCGGCTTCCGCAGAGAAAGGCTAGGTACAACATGAAAAAAATGGCCCCAAGGAGGATCCTGGCGATCCTCGCCCTGATACTGATCGCGTGCCTGTATGCGGCCACCATCGTATTCGCCCTCATCGACAGCCCCTTTGCCAGAAGCTGCCTGATGGCGGCGCTGTTCTGCACAATCGTGGTTCCGGCTGTAATTTACGGTTTCCTTGTGATCACCCGCCAGCTCTCCGGAGGCGGCCGGGAAACGGCGGATGATCAGGAAGAACCAAAGGATATATAAAGCGATCAGGCTTTCGGCGATCCGCTTTCCCGCGGTATCATCCGTCCGCCATACTGAATCGCGTACAATCCCCGCGTTTCCGTCTCGATCAGCTTCACAAAAGTATCCGTATACAGGTTGCGGACGATCGCCGTCCTTGGACCGGTGGGAATGATGTGTTTCTCCTCGCCGTCCGTCCGGGCGCCGATGCGTCCGTCTTCTTTCTCATAGAGTTCCACCACGGTTCCCTCTCCGGACACATACCGTCCCGCGGCCGCGCAGACCGTCTCCGCGCTCCAGCGGGTTTCACGCCACGGGGCCCTGGTATTGACCGGACAGTCGCCGTTGTACGCTTTCATAAACGCGTCGGAAACAGCGCCCACCGGCACATCCAGCGTATTGCACAGGACGATCACCGCCGCCTCGGACTCGTAGGAGAAGGCGATATTGGAAGAAACGCCCGGCAGGCTTCCGCCGTGCTCCATCACCTTCATATCCCCCATCTGCTTGATCTCCAGGCCGTATCCGTAATTTTCAAAGGTATTGCATGGGATGCGCGGCTTTACCATCTCCCGCACATGGTACTGGCTTAAGACGCGCACGCCCTCCGGCGAACGGCCTTCATTCAAATACATGGTCAGATATTTCTTCAGATCGTTCAGCGTCGATTTCATGGAACCACCGCCGTGCAGGACGAAAGCGTCGTCATGGTAATCCCGGTGTCCCTTCATGACGCCGTCCGCCTTCTGGTAAAGCGTCGCCGCGTTCTCATCCACACTCGGACGCACGAAGTCGCAGAAGCTCCTCTCCATGCCCAGCGGTTTCATAATATTCTTCAGCAGATAAGCCGCGTAGGACTTCTCGCCGCCATAGCGGCGGATGATGTCTGACAGAAGCGCGAAGCCGTCGTTGCAGTAGCTGTAGTTCTCGCCGGGCCGGCCGTTTAAGCCGGACTGCTCCGTCAAACTGTCCAGGCGGCCCGCCACCAGACGGATGCCCTCCTCGGCCAGTCCCTCATGATAGGCGAAATCGCCGTCTGTCCTCTCGTCCAGCCCCATCCGGGCCGCCACATCGCCCACAAGGATCCTTGGCAGCGGGAAGAACCCGCCGCTGTGGCACAGAAGATGGCGGATCAGCACCGGCGCGCTCTGGTTCTTATTCGTAAACTCCGGAACATACCGGCTGATGGGGTCGTCGATGCTTAAGACTCCCCGCTCTTCCAGCTGCAAAATCGCCATAGTCGTAAAGGACTTGGTCACCGAAGCAATGCCGAAAATGGTGTCTCCGTCGATCTCCTTCCCGGTGTCCAGATCGCGGACGCCCCAGAAACGCTGATACTGCGTCTCCCCATTCTTATCCACGACAGCCACAGCGATACCGCAGGCGTCGTAATCCTTCTTAATCGATTCCGTCAGCTGCTCCGCCAGAAGCAGGTTCGATTCTGTCAGACGGTTCATAATCCCACGCATCTCCTTCCCATAATCTCACGCGGCCGGGCCGCGTTTTCTCGCCGCGGCTATCCCGCCGCGCTTCTTCACCCACGCCTACTCCGCCGCGAACAGTACCAGCTTCGTGATCATATCATACTCATTCGTCCACGCCAGGCAGCAGGAGCCCTCCTGAATATCGTCAAGCGTCACGATATTGCGGGTCAGATACGGCTGTACCTCCACGTCGTCCGCCAGCATGTAATCCTGATCCCCGTAGGCGTCCAGAAGCTTCCCATTGTCCGTATCCAGAACAGCGTCCGCGGCAATCACAAACACAGGCGCCTTAAAATCCTCCGGGATACTCACGATCACCGCGTAGGCCGTCACCTGCGGCGGCAGCGACATCGTCATGGCCGGCCCCAGATACGCCTCAAAGCTTTCCCCTTCCTTCAAATCGGAAAGCTCCACCGGAAGTCCGTTCACCGCGTCTACGACCACCGAGTGCTCCGGGTCAATATGGATGATCGTCTCCTCGGGATAGACGCCCGCTCCATCAGAATCGGACGCCTCCGGCATCCTGTTCACCGTGATGGAATCGCCTTCCACGCTCACGATCTCGCCCCATGCATGGACAGGAGCCATCACATCGACCTCTTCTCCGGGCTGCGCCGCCTCCGTCGTGGAGGTATCGGCAATATTGCCGTGGGCCTCACCCGTGTCCTTGTCGAACCACACCGCGCCCGGATTCGCCGACAGATCCGACGTTTCGCCGCCGGTCGCCGCGGCCTCGCCGCCTTCCTCCGCCGCAGACACGCCTGCCTCTTCCGCTCCGTTCTCCGCTCCTGCCGTGTCCGGCGCGCTTTCTTCCGCGGCCTTGGTCTCCGCCGCGCTCGTCTGGGCGGGAGAAATCTCCGTCCCTGCCGCCGTCTGCCCGCAGCCGCTCACAATCAGCATAACTCCGGCCAGTCCCGCGGCAAACGCCCTTCGATAATCCTTTTTTCTCATTTCTATTCCTGTTCCGCCGCCCCCATCGGCAGCGCCTTTCCGTATCATTTAGGCGGCTGTCCGCCCAGGATTCATTATAGCGGATTCATCCGGAAATAGCCATTACAAGACCATGAATATTTCTTACGAAATCCTTTGCGGACGCGGTAATTCGGGATTGCAATATTTGAAAGATATGATATACTGTTCATTACGGGCAAATTCCGGCGCAGAAATTCCGCGCGCCGCCTCTGTTTGCCGAAAGATTTGGAGGGAATAACCGTGCATTCGATCGGAATCGTCACAGACAGTCACAGCGGGATCGACAGCGTTCTTGCAGAGAAACTGGGCATCCTGGTACTCCCCATGCCGTTCTACATCAACGAAGAATGTTATTATGAGGAAAGCACCCTCTCCCGCGAAGACTTTTTCCGCCTGCAGGAGGGCGGAGCTTCCGTGACCACATCCCAGCCTTCACCGGCTTCGGTGATGGAGATCTGGGACACCGCCTTAAAAACATACGAAAAGATTCTCTACATGCCCATCAGCAGCGGCTTAAGCGGCTCCTGTGCGGCAGCTCTGGCCCTGGCCGCGGATGAGCCGTACGACGGACGCGTGCTGGTTGTGGATCACGGACGCGTGTCCACTCCTCTGGTCCGGATGATCATGGACGCGCTGGAACTGATCGAGGAGGGCTTTACCGCTGAGGAGATCAGGGAAATCCTGGAAAAACACAGGGCCGATATGGTCATCTATCTGGGCGTACAGACCCTGGAATATCTAAAACGCGGCGGCCGCATCACGCCGGCGACGGCAGCCCTCGGAACGCTTCTGCAGATCAAACCGGTCCTGCAGCTGGATACCCAGAAGCTGGACGCCGTCAAGAAATGCCACGGCTTCATCAAGGCGAAGCATTTCATGATCGAGGCCCTGAAACACGATCTGGAGACGCGCTTTAAAGACGCCTACAGCGCCGGCGAGGTTTATCTGCTGGCCGCCTCCAGCGCCACGCCGGAGGAGACCGCCGAGTGGACAGAGGAGATCCGGGCCGCTTTCCCCGGCCACGATGTCTTAAGCGGAAACCTTTCCCTCGGTATTTGCTGCCATACAGGCCCCGGCGCCCTGGGAATCGGTTGCTCCTGCAAACCCAGGCGGAAATAAAGAACCGGCCATAATCAAATAACCCCTTTCATTAGACAAACATACGTCTAATGAAAGGGGATTTTCATACCCTCAGCGGTCAAACAGAAATTCGCTCAGCACATAATTGCTGATATCGATTCCAAAATCCGTCAGGCGTATAAACGGGCTCTCCACCTCAATCAGCTTGTTCTCCTGCAGTCCCGGCAGCACCTTGCCGTACACATTCCACATATTCTGGCCGAACCGTCTCAGGAATTCGCTTCCGGAAACCCCGCGCGTCATCCGAAGCCCCAAAAACATAAATTCTTCCATCCGATCCTTTTCGGAAAGCTCCGTAATGTCCTGGTGGAGCCGCAGGTCGGCGTCGTCCGCCTTCATATCGATCTTCCGGTAAGCTTCCAGATCCGCCTCGTTGCGGAAGCGGAACCCATGCAGATAGGAGGATGCGCCAAGCCCCAGTCCCAGATATTCCACGCCCGTCCAGTAACCCACATTGTGCCGGCACTCACGGCCCGGCAGGGCATAATTCGATATCTCATACCGCTTAAGGCCGTGCTCTTCCAGAATCTGGCGGGCGGCGTAGTACATAGCCCGGTCCTCCTCCTCTGACGGCAGCATCTCCGGATGGTCGTGATATTTCCCGTAAAACGGAGTTCCCTCCTCAATCATCAGGCTGTAGGCGGAAATGTGTTCCGGCCGAAGCATCACCACCTGGCGGAGGGTGGATTTCCAGGAAGCAAGCGTCTGTCCGGGAAGCGACGACATCAGATCTACATTCACATTGGAAAAACCGGCCACCCGGACGCGCTGGTATGTCTTTAAGAAATCCTCAAAGGTATGGATGCGTCCCAGCAGCTTCAGTTCCCTGTTATCGGCAGACTGGAGGCCCAGGCTGATGCGGTTGATACCGCAGTCCAAAAACGCCTTCAGCTTCTCCAGATTGGCCGTGCCGGGGTTCGTCTCGATGGTAATCTCCGCGTCGCTCTCCAGGCAGAAGCAGCGGCGCACCATGCAAAGAATCGCGCGGATATCCTCAGCCGCCAGAACCGACGGCGTTCCGCCGCCCAGAAAAACGCTGACCACGCTGTAATCCTGGCAAAATCTGCTCTCCCTCTCAATCTCCTCCAAAAGCTGCTCTACATAGGCATGGCGGGCCATCTCGCTGGCCGGCTGGGAGAGGAAATCACAGTAAAGGCATTTTCTGACGCAGAATGGGATATGGATATACAATTCCAGCGGTCTTTTCACGTTTTCCCCTTTCTGACGGGCCGCGTCCGGCTGACGTGCTTTCTGACGGGCCGCATCCGGCTGACGCGCTTTCCGGCGCGCGCCCGGCCGCTCCCTCTTTCCTTACTCCTCGTCCAGCTTCAGCACGCTCATAAACGCCTTCTGCGGAATCTCCACATTTCCGATCTGGCGCATCCGCTTCTTTCCTTCCTTCTGCTTTTCCAGAAGCTTCTTCTTGCGCGTGATATCGCCGCCGTAGCACTTGGCAAGCACGTCCTTGCGCATGGCCTTCACGGTCTCGCGGGCGATGATCTTGCTGCCAATGGCCGCCTGAATCGGAATCTCGAACAGGTGCCTCGGAATCTCATCCTTCAGCTTCTCGCACATCTTCCGGCCCCTCTCGTAGGCCGAGTCCGCGTGCACAATGAAGGACAGCGCGTCGATATATTCATGGTTCACCAGGATATCCAGCTTCACAAGATCGGATCTCTGATACCCTTTCACCTCATAATCCAGGGACGCGTAGCCGCGCGACCGGGACTTTAACGCGTCGAAGAAATCATAAATGATCTCGTTCAGCGGCAGATTATACCGCAGAATCGCCCTGGTGGCCTCCATATACTCCATTCCCAGATAGACGCCGCGGCGCTCCTGGCAAAGCGTCATGATAGCGCCGACGTACTCGGTCGTCACCATGATCTCGGCGCTGGCGACAGGTTCCTCCATATAATCGATCTCCGTCGGATCCGGCATGTTGGACGGATTCGTCAGCTCGATCACCTCTCCGTTCTTCTTGTAAATCCGGTAGATCACGCTGGGCGCTGTAGTTACCAGATCCAGGTTATATTCCCGCTCCAGGCGCTCCTCAATGATCTCCAGATGCAGAAGCCCCAAAAAACCGCAGCGAAAGCCGAAGCCCAGCGCCACCGACGTCTCCGGTTCATAGAACAGCGACGCATCGTTAAGCTGCAGCTTCTCCAGGGCATCCCGCAGGTCGCCGTATTTGGCGCCGTCTGCCGGGTAAAGGCCGCAGTAAACCATGGATGTAACCTTTTTATAACCTGGCAATGGTTCCGCGCACGGCCGGTTTTTATCGGTGATCGTGTCTCCAACGGCCGTATCCTTCACATTCTTGATGCTGGCCGTGATGTAACCTACCATTCCGGCGCTCAGCTCCTCACAGGGTATCAACTGGCCCGCGCCGAAATATCCGACCTCCACCACTTCCTCCTCAGCGCCGGTTGCCATCATGCGGATCACGGTTCCCTTCTTCACAGTACCGTCCATGACGCGGCAGAAAACGATGACGCCCTTGTAGGAATCATAGACGGAATCGAAAATCAGACATTTAAGCGGCGCGTCCGGATCCCCCTGCGGCGCGGGAATCTTCTCCACAATCGCCTCCAGCACATCCTCCACATTGAGTCCCGTCTTGGCAGATATGCGCGGCGCGTCGTGCGCCTCCAGGCCGATCACATCCTCAATCTCGGCCGCCACCCGGTCCGGCTCAGCGCTCGGCAGGTCGATCTTATTGATAACCGGAAATACCTCCAGGTTATGGTCAAGCGCCAGGTAGACGTTGGCCAGCGTCTGCGCCTCGATCCCCTGCGCGGCGTCCACCACCAGCACCGCGCCGTCGCACGCCGCCAGGCTGCGGGACACCTCATAATTGAAATCCACATGTCCCGGCGTATCGATCAAATTAAAAATATATTCCTCGCCGTCCCTGGCCTTATACACGGTGCGGACAGCCTGCGCCTTGATCGTGATGCCCCGCTCCCGCTCCAAATCCATATTGTCAAGAACCTGGGACTGCATCTCACGGCTGGTCAGAAGGCCGGTCATCTCAATGATCCGGTCGGCCAGCGTGGACTTGCCGTGGTCAATATGGGCGATAATACTGAAATTACGAATCTTACTCTGGTCTATCGATGGCATATGCAAATTCCTTTCCCAATCATAGGATACTGTCAAAGTATACCATCTTTTTCGACAACTTGCAAGACGGGCAGAGCGTCACCGGCGCTCTGCCCGCATGGAAATCTTTGCTCCCCGTCATCCTCCTAACGTCATATCCAAAAGCTCCGCCAGCGGTTCCATGGCGTTCAGCGCCTCCTCGCAGGTATTCGTCTGCGCGCCCACCTCGATCAAGGCGGACCGGGGCCGGACATGGAGATTGTAGCGCAGCCCCTTTAAATAGATCTTGCGGGTCAGCCCCGGATAATACGCCGCCGCGTCCAGCTGCATCTGCAGGCTGAATGCAAGATTGTCCTCCTTGTAAGGATTCGGCAGATATTCAATCGGCCCTTCCGGCGTCTGGCTCATACCGTTGAAAAACATAATCTGCGCCGTCGGCCTGCCGTCGATCTCAGAGACCAGGCGGACATTTTCGCCGACGCCGTCCCGGTGGATGTCTAACACCACCTGAATCGACGGATATTGCTGCAGAATCGACGTAATGCCGTCCAGCGCATAGTTATAAGCATGATTCCGATCCAGTTCGCCGTCCATGATATCGTAGGCCGTGGTATCATGGAGCACGCGATAGCCCTTTTCCTCCAAAAGCTCCGCCAGGCGGCTTCCGATATGTACGACTGTCGCGTCGGGATTGCCCGGACCGTAATCGGCGAAGGTTTCCTGGGAATGGGTATGATAGATAAGAATCTGCGGAACCGACGCGTCTTTTTCGATAGAGAGATCCCGGCCCAGCAGGCCGGCCGCGTCCATCTCATCCCTTCCCGCCGTCGTGGAGGCGTGGACGCTATAGAAATTCTGCATCAGGAAATCATAGTCCAGCAGCTGTTCCAGCACGTATGCCGTACCCGTGACCGCCAGGCCGTCGCGCCGGTGATAGGCCGGCGTCCGCCAGCTCATCTGACGCAGCGGCAGTTCCTGACCGGACAGACTCCCGGACAGACCAGCCGTCTCCCCTATCTGCCCGCCCGCAAAGAACCCCAACTGCCCACCCGCAGGGGACTCCGACCTCTCACCCGCAAAGAACCCTCCTGCAGGGGACTCCGACTGCCCGTCCCCGGCGTCGGAACCGCCGCGAAACAGCAGATACCATGCCTCCTGCGTCACCTTCTGCCGTTTTAAGTAGGAATCGTAGGAGGGATCCGGGTCTTCGGTCATTCCGTCCGGCACTTCCATCTCCTTCATCCAAAAGCGGCAGACAGGGCTCCTGCCATAGATGTATTCCGCGGCATAAAAGGCCGCCGTCCGGAGCGGCCCGCCGCTTTCCGCACCGTCTGCCTCCGCATTCTCCTTAAGGCGGCCCGCGGGATACTGTCCGCGGAGGTACGCGGCCAGCCAGCCGGCAATCTGCTCACGCGCGTCATCCGATATCTGCCACGAACCGGATGCCGGATCGGCGCGTCCTGTCACGGTGCTGAGCAAACTGTCTTTCATCGTCAGCGCCTTGCAAAACCAAGCCAGTCCAAGTACCGCGCTCACCGCCAGCATAAGGATACGCAGGATTGTGTCCGCCCGGTATCTGCCTCTCACTTCCTCCCACGCCCCCTTCCGTCCGAAACGGTCCCCGCGTGCCGCACGGTTCCGCAGACTGCTCTGCACCATCTATATGCCGCCCTCACCGCCATCTTGCGGATTTTCATAAAATGCCATATGAATTCCCTCGGAGATCGTAAAGCTCAGCCGCTTTACCGTCTGGTCGATGTCGGGCGGCGTCACGTAAAGCTGTCCGAACTCCGGCTCCAAAAGCTCTCTGATCAGCTGGTACTGTTCATCCGGCTGCAGATTCTCCACATAATCCCCCATCCGCTTCGTCTCCACATTGCTCCAAAGAGCGCCGATCATCGCGGAAATCGTGTCGTAAACGATCGCGGCCGCCCCCACCACCGTAGGAACGCCGATCGCCAGTACCGGTATTCCCAGCCCCTCCGCCGTCAGGCTGTGACGGTGATTCCCCACGCCGGAACCCGGCTGGATCCCGGTATCCGTCAGCTGGATCGTGGTTCCCAGCCGCCGGATGCTCCGGGCCGCCAGGGCATCGACGGCGATAATCAGATCCGGCTTTGTCTCATGAAGAATTCCCCCCACAATCTCCGCCGTCTCCATTCCGGTCTGGGCCATAACCCCCGGCACAATGCCGCTGAGGATTACCGGCTCCTCGCCATCGGAAGGCGGTCCGTTCACCGCGCGCAGGTTGCGGTTGACCCTGAGATTGCCCAAAACGCCCGGCCCCAGCGCGTCCGGCGTCACCGAGGGATTCCCAAGCCCCACTGCCAGCACGTGGAGCGGATCGGCGGTCGGAAGCGCCCGCCGCTTCCTCAAGCCTTTCAGCATCCGACGCAGCTGTGCCGCCAGCTCCCCCGAGACTTCCCGATGGTAGTCCTCGTCCTCGCGCCCCATCTGCCGCGCCTCCATGGTCAGATAGGTTCCGCAGGGCTTTCCCATCGCCCGCGCCCCCGCCTCGTCAAAAATGACCACCTCTGTCAGCTTGATGGAACTGGAGGCTTTTCTCCATTCCCGCAGGGATACGCCCGTGATTTCTTTCCCGCCGCCCTGAAAACTCTCCTTCTCCTCCACCGCCAAATCAGTCCGGATTTCAAACATATTCCGCCTCCTTCCCGCGCCCGAAAACAGCAGCCGTCACTTACAGCTTTCGCAAAAATCATCGGAAATATGTATTGACAATCCCTTGTAAATCCTATAAAATACTAACGTATGTTTACATTGAACTGTCCGTGTCCAGGCTTTGATGCAAACACAGCACATAAAACAGACCAATATATCGGAGGTGTAACAGATTGGCTAATATCAAATCCGCGAAGAAGAGAGTCTTAGTAAACGAGACCAAGGCCGCCCGCAATAAGGCGATCCGTTCCAGAGTAAAGACCGCTATCAAGAAGGTTGACGCTGCCGTTGCTGCCGGCGACAAGGCTGCTGCGCAGGCTGCACTGACAGGCGCAATCTCCGAGATCGAGAAGGCTGCTTCCAAGGGCGTTTATCATGCGAACACCGCTTCCAGAAAGGTGTCCCGCGTCAGCAAGGCAGTGAATACGATCGCCTGAGTGACATTTGAAAAAAAGACCTGTCCATACCACGGCGGACAGGTCTATTATTTTTCGGTCAAAACCCTATCATCTCATTTCCCTTTCGGCCGGAGCCTTAATACCGCTTCGTGATCAGAAGCTCCACGGCCAGCCGGTCTTCCAGGCGGCCCGTCTTAACCGCCTCCTCCGCGTCCACGCAGAGCGATACATACGACAGAATCTGTTCCCTGGTAAAGCTCTTGGCCTGCGGCATGGTCTTGCCCACGACAAAGGCGGGCAGCTTCAGCTTCGCGGCGATCCCGTCGCGGCCCAATCCCTCCGCCATCAGCTCCTTTACCTGCAGAATCTGATTGAACTGCCGCGCGATCAGAAACAGGATACGCATGGGAGGTTCTTTCAGCGTCAGCAGATCCTCGTACAGATCCATGGCCTGCCGCGTTCTGCGGTTCACGATCGCCGAAACCATATCAAAAATCTTTCCCGTCACCTGCTCAGTGCAGATGTCATCCACATCCTGATCCGTGATAACCTGACGCCCCTCCGTATAGCTGATCAGCTTTTCCAGCTCCATCCGGATATTTTCCATGTCGTCCCCGGTCTTCGCAAGGAACCGCTCCATTGTCCGCGCGGTGATCTTCCGCCCGGCCCGCTTTAAGATCGCCCCGGCCCACGCGGCGAGCTGCTTCTCATCCTGCCGCGTCATCTCCGCCGCATACCCCTGGGCTTTCACCGCCTTGTAAAGACGGCTCCGCTTGTCCACCTCGGATTCCACGAACAGTATGCAGGTCGTGTCCGGCATCCGTGGCAGATACTCCACCAACGGGTCCGCGCCGCTGCCCTTAAAAAGGCCGCTGTCCTCAATCTGCAGAAGACGCCGCTCGCCAAAAAAAGGCATCGTGTCGGCCAGGCTGATGATCTCCCCAAGATCCAGCCCCTTGCCCTCAAAGTAATGGTAGTTCATCGTGTCGTCCCCTGTCAGCGCGGCTTTTAACTGATTTTTATAGCTCTTCTTCAAAAAAGCCTCCTCGCCGTAAAGCAGGTACACTTTCTTAAATTCCCCGGATTTGATATCCTGCAAAATCGTCTTCATAAGCAAACTCCGTTCGCATCCATAAGCTCTGTGCGCCGTCTCTCCCCCAGCCGGTCCGCCCAACGTTCCGTATAGAAATCCGAATAAGGCACCCCTTTCCGTCTGCGGTACTTCCGGAAACAGCCGCACCACACCAGGGATGGAAGCCCGATGACGGGCAGATAGAGCGGCCCCAGAAGCAGGGACTGGAATGTATGGCCGTATTCATGCCAGACCATGGCCCCGTCCCAGTCGTCGCCGGAGACCGGCGTAAAGATAAACATTCCCAGGGAAATCCCGTTTTTCCCGGTCCATCTGGTATGAACAGCGCCGTGAAAGGAGGTGTGAGGCGACCGGCCGCAGCACAGGCAGACCAGGAAACCGAGCAGCGTCTGAGGCAGCCCCCAGGTGCACTGGATAAACCGGTAAATCCATTTTTCCATCGCTTTCCCTCCTCACTCCGGCCCGTATTTCCGTCCTATCCAGTATACTTCACATCCCCTGCCGGCGCAAGAAAATATCTGAAATTTTTCTTAAATCCCTTTTCGTTTCCTGCCATCCATGATAAGATGATACAGAATTCAGAAGGGATGAGCGGGGGGGTGACGTCCGTGGAAAAACAGATGATATTTCATATTCTCGGCATTGCGGAAACCCGCGATGAATCCGCCATCAAGGCAGCGTACTTAAACCTGCTTCGCTCGACGAACCCTGAGGACGACCCGGAAGGATTCAAGCGCCTGCGTCAGGCCTACGAGGGCGCCGTCGCCCTTGCCAGGGAAGCCCTGCCGCAGGAGGACGACCCGGAGACGCCGTATGATCTCTGGGTCGGAGAGGTGGATCGGATCTACGAAGATATCCGCCTGCGCGCGGACCCCGCGGCATGGAAGGAAGTCCTCTCTGATCCCATCTGCGACGATCTGGATACCTCCCTGCAGGCACGCGAAGCGCTGCTGGTCTTTCTGATGGATCATATCTATCTGCCCCGCAGCGTCTGGCAGCTGATCGACCGGACCTTTCAGATCCAGGCGGACCGGCAAAATCTTCTGAACCAGTTTCCGGAGAATTTCCTGGATTATGTCATTTATTATACGCAAAACGAAGAATTCATCGACTTTGATCTCTTTGAAATTACCGGCGATGAACCGGATGCGGACGCCTATATCCGCACCTATCTGGACCTGAAGCATCAGCTGGACCAGGGTCTGCCGGCAGACGCCTCCGCCCGCAGCGCGTGGCTGGAGCAGTGGGATGGCCTGCGCGCTTTCGGCGTCTATCATCCGTTTCAGGACTGCGAGTATCTGCGTTTCTGCGGCGCGGCGGTCTCTGACGGCGAAGCAGACCAGCCCAGTACGGCGCAGGAGACCGCAGACCGAACCGGTACGGCGCAGGAGACTACAGACCGAACCGGTACGACACAGGAGGCTGCGGACAAAACCGGTACGGCGCAGGAAACTGCGGACCGGCTCCGCGCGATGCAGGACATCGCGGACCGGCTCTGCGCCATGGACTATCAAAACCATTACATCCGCTATTACTGCGGAGACGCTTACTGGAACCTCGGCCGAAAGGAGGATGCCTTCCGGCTCTGGAGCCGGATCCTTTCAGACTATCCGGATCATTATATGGCCAAATATTCCATCATCCGGTATCTGATGGAAAAGGGCGACTACCGCCAGGCCAAGGAATACCTTTTGGATCTTCTGGACGTAAACGGCAGCGACGAAGATCTGTTAAACGATATGCGCACGGCCAACGCTCATCTCATGGAAGAATATTCCGCGCTGATCGCCGATCCTGAAAAAGCGGATGAACGGCAGGCCAACACCATGGAGCTGGCCTGGTGCCTGTTCCAAAATGAGAAACCGGAGGAAGCCATCTCCCTGCTCGAAAGCTTCGAGCCGGAGGAAGAACAGCTCTACTCCTATGAGAATCTCTACGGCCGCGTCCTCTATCGGGAGGAGCGGTATCCGGAGGCTCTGGTTCACCTGCTCCGGTGGCTTGAGCTGATAAAGGCCACCAGGGACGACGGCACGCAGGAGATGAAAAAACGGATCTCCCGGCGTTTCCGGGCATGCCACATCCTGAGCGGCTGCTTTCACGGGATCGGCGACCAGGAACAGGCGCTCTCCTATGTGGAGCAGGCAATCGAGGCCGCCGAAAACTGGACGGACCGTCTGTCCGCCATGCAGTACAAGGCTTACCTTTTATTTCAATATGAACAATACGAGGCCTGCATCGATGTCTGCGATCAGACGGTTGCGGCCGACAGCGAGTATTATCCGGCCTATCTGCAGCGCATGGAAGCCGCTTTCCGCCTCCAGAAGGGACAGCAGGTGGTGGACGACTTCTACCGCGCGACCGATCTCTACGCCGGCTATTATAAGCCCTACCTTCTGGCCGCGCAGATCTTTTTCTACCACAGCCAGTTTACGGACGCCAAGGGCGTGTTTGCGCGGGCCAGGGAGAATGGGGTTCCGTTCACGCCGAATATGATGCTCTTTGAGGAGAAGGTACTGCGCAACCTGGCCGATTCGTCCGAGGCGCGCGAGGATCTCTTTAAACAGCTTGCGAAGCTTCAAAAGCTGTGGGAGGAAGACAAAGAGCAGAAACAGGCGGAAACCGCTTCCGGCCGGACGCTGAAAAAGGAAGAGTCTGACACCCCGAAATTCGATATTGAAGATCCCTCTGAGATCGAATTCGAGCTCGGCCTTCTGGAATGGGACAACCATCATCTGGACGACGCGCTGGCCCATTTGACGACTGCCATCGGGCAGAATCCCGAACGGCTGCAGTACCGTCTGATCCGCGGACATATTTATCTGGACAAGGGATCCTACCAAAAGGCGCTGGAGGAATACGGCGCCGCCGCGGACGACTATGAGAACACGCCCACCCTCTCCTACAGCCGCGCCCAGTGCTACGAGGGGCTGAATATGAAGGAGCTGGCGCGGGAGTGCCTGGAAAAGACGCTAAAGCTCCAGGAGGGTTTCCGCGACGCCTGCTGGAAACTGTCCGGCTATTATAAAGAGCGCTACCTGTCCGGATGCGACCCGAAGGATTTCAAAAAGGCAGAAGAATATATCAACCGCCAGCTGGCCGCAGAGGAAAGCTGCTATTATCTGGTGGAGCGCGGCCGTCTCTATATGGCCTCCTTTGACCTAAAGGCCGCCATCGCCGATTTTGAAAAGGCGCTGACCCTCGACCCGAAGGACTGGGCCGCCTGCAACAATCTGGGCTGCTGCTACAAATATCTGGGCGATTTTCCGAAGGCCATCGAGTGTCTGGAAAAAGCCGTCCTCTTCCTGGGGGAGGAAAAGAACGTCCTTCCCTACAGCAACATGGCCGACTGCTACGAGGCCCTCGGCGACTACCGAAAGGCAATCTGGTGCTACGAGCAGGACCTTAAGGCCTTCCCCCATCAGATGTTCCTCTACGAGGAAGTCGGCCTTCTCTATTCCTATCTGGAGGAATACGACAAGGCACTCGAATACTTAAGCAAAGCGCCGGACCGCGACGACTACTGCGAGAATACGGCACTCATCCATTTCCTGACCGGCAATAAACGCAAAGCGATCCATTTCTATGAAAGGCAGTTAAACGCCGCCACGGAGAAAAATGACAAGGCAGATCTGCTCTATGCCATGGGCAGTTTCTACAGCGATTACTTAAACGACCTGCCCAAGGCCCTCGCCTGCTACAAGCGCGGCCTTCTCCTGTCCGACAGGGAAAACCGGCTGATGGATCTGGAATGGCGGGCCTCCATGACCCTGTTCCGCATGGGCAGGCGCGCGGACGCGAAAAACCACGCGGCCAAAGCGCTGGAACATTTTGCGAAGGAAGAATGCGGCGTGGAGGAATATTATCTCGGTTACCGGCAGTTTCGGCCGGCGCGCCTTCTCCGGTTCGGCTGGCTCCGGATCTGTCTCGGCGAGCCCGAAGAAGGTCTCCGTCTCCTGCGGGAGATGACCGCGTGCAGCCGCTGCCGCATGTGCCGCCGCGCGGGATGCTTCGAGAGCTATCTGTTCCTCGGCCTGTACTACGAAGCGATCGGCGACAACACGGAAGCGCTCCGTCTCTACCGCCAGGCGGAAGCGCTCAACCCGCAGGAAAAAAGCATCGCCATCGCGGCGGCAAGAGTGGAGGGCCGCGCGGGACGCCGTTAAACCCTTTGCGCCGCGGAAAGAAAGATAGGAAAGGACCCTACGGAATAAACTATGATTATCGGAATCGATCTGGGAACCACCAACAGCCTGGCAGCCTATTTTACGGAGAATGGCCCTAAAATCATTCCCAACCGATTGGGCGAACATCTGACGCCGTCCGTCGTCAGCATCGACGAGGACGGACAGGTCTATGTGGGCCAGCTGGCGAAGGAGCGCAGCCTTCTGTACCCTGACAGCGCCGCCTCCGTCTTTAAGCGGGACATGGGAAGCAAAAAGGAATTTCGGCTTCTGGACAAAAAATTTCTCGCGGAGGAGCTCTCCTCCCTGGTGCTGCGCGCCCTGAAGGAGGACGCGGAGAGCTATCTGGGCGAACCTGTGACCGAAGCCGTCATCAGCGTGCCGGCCTATTTTAACGACGCGAGACGCCGGGCCACCAAGCGGGCCGGCGAGCTGGCAGGCCTGAAGGTCGAGCGCATCATCAGCGAACCGACCGCCGCCGCCATCGCGTATGGGCTTTACCAAAGCAAAAAACAGGCCCGCTTCCTGGTGTTCGACCTGGGAGGCGGAACCTTTGACGTCTCCATCCTGGAGCTGTTCGATACGATTCTGGAGGTGCGGGCCGTCGCCGGCGACAATTTCTTAGGCGGCGAAGATTTCACAGCCGTCATCGAGAATCTGTTCTTTGACAGATTCGGCAGGCTGGACCGCCTCTCCCTCGACGAGAAAACCAGACGCCACGTCCATAAACAGGCGGAGCTGTGCAAGCTCGGCTTTACCGACAGCCGGACATCCGTCATGCGGTGCCGGATCGACGGGGAACCCTACGAGATGGAACTTGAATTATCCCGCTATGAGGAGGCCTGCGAGGAGCTTCTGGAACGCATCCGCCGGCCCGTAAAGCGAAGCCTCTCCGACGCCCACGTGCGCCTGTCGGACATCGACAAGGTGGTCCTGGTAGGCGGCGCGACGAAAAGTCCCATCATCCGCCGCTTCGTCGGCAAGCTGTTCAAAATGATTCCGGATACCAACATCAATCCGGACGAGGCCGTGGCTCTCGGCGCCGCCGTCCAGGCCGCCATGAAGGAGCGCAGGGACGCAATCCGCGAAGTCGTCCTCACCGACGTATGCCCCTTCACGCTCGGTACGGAAGTCGTGCGGGAATGGGAGGATCACGAGCTTGAGTCGGGAATCTTCTGTCCCATCATCGACCGCAACACCGTAATCCCGGCCAGCCGCACGGAACGTCTTTACACGGTTCGGGATAATCAGGATAAAATCCGCGTCAACGTGCTCCAGGGGGAGAGCCGCTTTGCGGCAAACAATCTGTCCCTGGGCGAGCTGCTGATCGACATTCCCGCCAAAAAAGCCGGGGAAGAATGCGTCGATGTAACCTATACCTACGATATTAACTCCATTCTTGAAGTGGAGGTTAAGGTTGTTTCCACGGAACAGGTTTCCCGGAAGGTCTTCCTGGGACAGGACGTGGATATGACAGAAGAAGAAATCGAGGAGCGGCTTCGGACGCTCTCCTACTTAAAAATCCATCCGCGCGAGCGGGAAGAGAATAAATATCTGCTGATGCGCGCCGAGCGGATCTACGAGGAATGTCTGGGAGACGACCGCCGGTACGTGGAATCGGCAATCCGCAAATTTGAGAAGATTCTGGACACCTACGATCAGGCGCAGATTGAAGAAGCGAAAGAAGATTTCAAACGGTTTCTGGAAATGATGGAGGAATAAGCGTGCCCAGCGGGCGCGCCGCAGAACAGGCCGGCCGCCAAATTAAGCGTCCGTCCCGTGCTGCGGCACCCCGATCTTCGGGCAGATATCCTGCAATACGCATTTTTCGCAGTAAGGCTTCGTGCGGGCCGTACAGACGTCGCGCCCATGCATGACCAGGCGATGGCAGAAATCGCTTCCCTCTTCCGGCGGTATGATCGCCCAGAGGGCCATCTCCACCTTCTTCGGATCCTTCGTGCCGTCCACCAGGCCCATGCGGTTGCTCAGACGGATGCAGTGCGTATCCGTGACGATCGCAGGTTTGCCAAAGACATCGCCCATGATCAGATTCGCGCTCTTCCGGCCCACGCCGGGCAGCTTGAGCAGCTTCTCAAAATCATCCGGCACCCTGCCGCCGTACTCATCCCGCAGGACGCGCATGCAGGCGCTGATATCCCGCGCCTTGCTGTGCCCGAGGCCGCAGGGCTTCACAATCTCCTCAATCTCCGCGGGATCCGCCGCAGCCAGACTTTCCACATCCGGGAATTTCGCATACAGATCCTGAACTACCACATTCACCCGCGCATCCGTGCACTGGGCCGCCAGACGGACGCTGACCAGAAGCTTCCACGCCTGATCATAATCCAGGGTACATTCCGCCATGGGATATTCCTGCTTCAGCCGCTCAATGATCTCAAGTGCCAGTTCCTTCTTCGTCATCCCCGTATCCTCCGTATTTCCGAATTGTCAGCTGTCAGTCCCGCAGGCAGAACTGACTCCGTATTTCTCTAAGCGTCCCGCAGGCCCTCCGGCAGTCCGGCCAGGCCTCTCCCTCAATCCCGCAGGCAGTCCGGCAGAAATTCCGCCAGGCTGTAAAAGACGCTGCCGTCACTCGCGGCTGCCCGCTTCGCGCAGACCATGGAATTGAGAATCGCCTCCTGCACGGACTCCGCCGCCGCCAGAAACGCCTTGTCAATCAATTCCTCACAGATTACGGTCCGGGGCAGAAGGCCGGAATCGTCCGGCGCATCCTTCGGCACCCGGTTCGCCGTGGTAAAACCGATCATCACTTCTCCGCTTCCATGTCCCGTATAAGCCCCGGTACGCGCGATTCCAACGCCGGCGCGCCGGATAATCCGATACAGCTGACGATCCGATACCGGAAGATCAGTCGCAATAACGGTCATAATCGAGCCCTGGTCCTTCCGGGAGACAGCCATGTCATTTTTCGTCCTGCGCAGCTTTAAAATCCGCTCCCCTGCCGGCGCTCCTCCGATCACCAGATCGGCCGTAGATCCGAAATTGCTCTGTACCAGCGCGCCGATCACATAATCTCTTCCGCCGATTCTGAGAAGGCGGGAAGCGGAGCCGATCCCGCCCTTTAAGCCATAGCAGATCGTTCCGGTTCCGGCGCCCACGTCGCCCTCCAAAAACTCCGCGTCCGCACCGGCAATCGCCTGAAGGACGTCCTCCTGCCGCACCGCCCGCTCAGCAATCTCGTTCAGCCGGCTGTCGTTGCACTCTCCCACCACAGGATTGATGCTGGCCGCCCTCACGCCGTCCTGGCGGCAGCGGTCGATCGTATACTGGACAAGTCCGTCCCAGACCAGCCCCACGTTCAGCGTGTTGGTCAGCGCAACCGGTGTCTCCAGAGTTCCCAGCTCCTGGATCTGTACCAGACCCGCGCTCTTGCCGAAGCCGTTATGTACATAGCAGGCGGCGGTGTATTTCTCGGCGAACGCATTGCCCGGTCCCGGCACGACCACCGTCACGCCGGTTCGGTGCGTCTCGTTTCGAATCGTGACATGGCCTACCGTCACGCCGGGCACATCCGTGATCGTATTCCGTATGCCGGGCTGCATTCGCCCGACAGTGATCCCGTAATCGCGAATTCTCTTGTCCATCCTTCCGCTCCCCTCCGCCGTGCCTTGAATTTCCCTGCGCTTTTCCGTTATTCTTCCCGCGGCTTTTCAGCCCTTTTCATGATTCTTTCCGCCGCTTCTCAGCCATTTTCATTACTTTTCCCGCAGCTTCTCAACCTCTTCCAGGTATCTCGCCCGCAGCTTTCCTACAAGCTCCTCGCTCCTGCCGCCCACGGCCGTGCCGTCGATCTCCCGGACGCGCATACTGGGATGGCTGGTGCTGGACATGATAATCTCATCCGCCTGCTTCAGCTCCTCCAGCGTAAACGCGCGCTCCTCCACAGGAATCCCAAGCTGCCCGCAGTAAGCGATCATATGCCGGCGCTCTACGCCGGGAAGAATCAGATTGTCTGCCGGATGGGTGATAAATACACCGTCACGGATCATGGAGACATTGGAATGGGAACCCTCCGTCACAATGCCGTCGCGGACAAATACCGCCTCCTGACACCCCTGCTCTTTGGCCGTCTGGGCCGCCAGCACATTTAAAAGCAGATTTAAGGTTTTCACATTGCAGTTTAAGAAGCGGGTATCCTTCACGCTCACCAGACGGTAATCATCCGCCATCTCGACTCCGGGCCACGGCTTGCTGTATACGTAGAGGTTGCTGTCCACTCCTGCCGGAAACAGATGATTGCGCGGCGCGGTTCCCCGCGTGATCTGCCAGTACAGAAACTGACACTCGCTCTCCACCCGGTCCGCCAGCTCCTGCAGGAGACGTCCGATCTCCTCACGCGGCATCGGAAGACCGATGCGCACCATGGCGGCGCTGCCTTCCATCCGATCCAGATGCTCCTCAAGAGCGAAAATCTTCCGGTGAAACACCATCGCCACTTCATAAATGCCGTCGCCGAAATAAAATCCGCGGTCTCCCGCCGGAATCATCATGTCGGCAATCCGCGTAATCCTGCCATTATAATAGGCCAGATCCTTCATTCTCTCCATGAGCCCGCGCTCCTCCCTTTACCTGACCTTCGGGGTAATCGCCAAAAGTCTCGCCGGCAGGCCAGTCGCGCCTTCAATGCGCGGCCATGCGGCAATCAGCAGCGCTCCGGCCGGAGCTACGCGGTCCAGATTGTCCAGCACCTCGATCTGAAGCTTCCCGTGGGACAGCACATAGCGCTCGCAGGCCAGATCGCCCGCCTGCGCAGCCAGCGCAGACGCATCCGTATCCAACGTCTCATGGCCGTTGGCGGCGGCATTGCGCACCTCATAAATGTACTGGAGCGCCTCGATGGACCAGCCGGGGAAATTCTCGCTTCCATCCTCCGCAATTCCGGAAAGGGCGTCCATATCCGGCCAGTTCTTCCCCCATCCGGTATAGAGCGCAACAAACGCGCCGTCCGGAATCGGTCCGTACTCGGCCTCATATGCCTTGATGTCCTCCACCGTCACCGCGTAATGGACGTCCTTCTTCACCTTCTCGGTCACATCGATCACGCACAGCGGGAACAGCATACTCTCCGCGCCGTAGGCCTCGGACAGCGGCTCCCCTTTAACGAAATGTCCCGGAAAATCAATATGGGTTCCAAACTGGCCCGGGAATTTGAAGGTCTGAATCAGACAATCCAGCATCTCGTTTCCCCAGTCGTAGCAGACGGTTCCCAGCTCCACGGAGCCCTCCGGGATTCCCGCCCAGTAAGGGCTGTCATTCCCCAGAGAATGGGACAGCTCCACCCACTCGTATGAATCAGACTTCATCTCCTTAAGCATTTCCCACAGTTGATAACGCATCGCTTTATCCTCCTTTTTCAGGTCTCCTGCCGGCACGGCAGCTCTCCTGTTTTTCATCATTTTACTACGTTCCCGTCAAACCCTTCAAATTTTACACCCAGTATTATGCAACCATAGAATAATCAATTACAGCAATTTCCTGCATTGTCTTCTTGACAGCCGAAACCATCGCTTCAAGTCGTTTCATAACCTCATCTGAAATTATCAGATTCTATTTTTAGAATATTATCAATACATAAATTAATAATATTTTATTTTTTCTTCATCTGTCGGGACTACCTCCAGGACGTCACCCGGCTGCATCTTAAGCATAATACATAATTTGTTTAATGTTTCCAGTGTGATACTTTTTCCGGCTTTTATGTTCTGCGCTGTCTGTGCCGGTAATAAGTTTTCCTTTTGTATTCTCGTTTGGTTGTATCCCTTCTTTTTCAGTTCTGCAAATATATCTATTTTGTATTTGATCATGTTTCTGCCTCCCGAAATTAGGATATCACAAAATAAAAATCAAGTCAATAAAAAATATTCTATTTTTAGACAAAAAAGATTGATACTGTTCTATTTTTAGAGTATAATAGAGAGCTGCGCCAGCTTTTTTCTGTGTATCCAGACCGTTTCCTCCAGAACTACCGCCCGTATAAAGTGTGCCGAACAGCTCTCCGCAGTTCCGCGATAATTGGAACAGACGAAATGGGCCTGTCGCTTCTCATAATTGTTACTGGTGCAGTAATACATCTTCATCCCGCAGACCGCACAGTAGACAAGGCCGGAAAACATACTGCTCTTTCGGGTAGTTTCCAATAAGACAGTATCGAAACAATACTGATAAAGGGTAGCTGCCAAACAGGTGTGCAACAACGCGACCAGCCATGCTCGGGAATAAGTCCGAGCTTGGTTGGTCGCTTCAAATTACTGATTAGGCTAAATTGTTCTATAAACCTTTATCAAACACAAAAGATTTTTTGATTAAGGACAGAAAAGTGATCTAAAATCAAGGGCTGCAATTCAACCTGAATATCAATCAGGAAGATCCGCTATTTTTCCACGATCATCAGCATTCCTTCTGCGCCAATGCGGCTTTCCGGCGTTGATAATATCCCTTCGGCAATGCACGCATCAATCACTTTTGATAATATTCTGCTGCCTGCGATCAGTTCGGTATAGATTTGATATTCATTTAACAGGTGCTTCGGAATATGCGTCCGCATAAACGTCGAAAGCTCTTCGGCAATTTGTTCAATAAGCGTCCCCATATCGCGAATGAGATCAGAAGACAGATTGTAAAAATCCTGATCATCTTTTCTGTCGATCACGATCATCTTCGGCTCAATGGCAGTTCCGTTTTTGCGGAGGTAGCCGCATTCAATCCCCTTGGCTGCGATTTCTTTTTCTGTTTCCGATAATTCATCGATGGAAATTCCGCCTATTGCCTTCAGCACCATAAGCAGCTGCGGATCGTGAGCCAGATTATGGCCGCAGTAGAAATGCGCATCCATATACTTGCCATCAATATTGCTCACAATTACGGACTGATATCCGCCTACCGAAACCGCGTTAATACCATTGCATCCGTAAAACCCGAAATCAGGATTTTGTTCGTCCATATAAGCGATAGCGGCACAAGAGAAGTTTCTTTTGACCGGTATGATATCTGAAAAATATGTTTTTGCCAAAACCTGATTGATCCTTTCCTCAAAATCCCAAACGATGCGGGAAATCAAAGACCACAGGATGAATCGTAACTCTTTTTGTTCGCTTAAATACGGGAAAGAAAGGATTTTCGTTTTGTTTTGCTCCAGCGTATTCTTCAGGGTATGGCAAAATTCAGGCAGGTGTTTTTCATAAATTTGATTGGCCTGATCGTATTCATCATAATCTGCCAAATGGATATTTACCGCAAACTTCCCGTTTTCCAATTTTCGGAGCATCCCATAGGTTTCGTTTTCGCCGTGACATTGGATTTCCAATTCCTCTTCAATGTAGGGCATCGGAACGCAAAGCTCATCGGAAAGCTCCTGGGCTGATTTGGGTCTGTTTTTACATAAGTAAATCAGATTTTGAGAAAATGACCGTTCGATTTTCGTGTGCGGATCGTTTCCACAGACATCTCCTGTTCCTGGAACAGCCAGCCTTATTGGTTTTAATACGTACGTTTTTTCATTCATGATTTTAACCTCTTTCCTGATTTGATTTCGTGCGGAAAACAAACGCTGCTTTACAGTGCTCTCCTTGACATTCAGCTTCCGTGCAATATTTTTCACAGACAGTCCGTCAAGATAGAACAGGATCATTACTTCACGATACGCCTTTGATAAAAATGCGATCCTTTTCAGGATTCTTATTAATTGTTCCTGTTTGTCGGATTCCTCAATCAGTTTGTCGATCTCGTTTTCCTTCGCTGCCAAAAGCGCTAAATCGCTGTTTTCGATGCTGAGAACCGAATGCTCTGTGTTTCGGCGTTGGCAATAGTCCGCATAGACCCGCCGGGCGATGGACCAGACAAAAGCGTAAAAGTGATCAATTTCCTTCTGCCTGTGTATGGCCGATATCACCGTAAAAATGATATCCGAACACAGATCCTCCGCTTCTTGTGCGGTATTGCACCGATGATAAGAAAAACAAAACAGTTTATCAAGAAAGTTTTTGTCGTCAAGTAATTTCAGCGCTTCGTTTGTTTTCATTTCATTTTCCTTTGTTCCAATCATGATTGTTACACTTATATAGTCCCCGTTTGAGAAATCAGGTTAGGTAAAATTTCCGACGATCTCATCACCATTCTGAAGGACATCCGTGAAGCTCATAAGCAAGCGGAAACGGAAATAACAAGTATGGCTATCGAAAAGACACATACACTCAGATAAAAAAAGAACAGAGCAAGGCAAACCAAGCCTATGCTCCGTACTTTATATTGTCCCAATCCTATCTGACAGGTGCCGTAATCCAATTCCGTTTCAAAACTTTCTTACGGACACCCGCCAAATACGAACCTTTTTAAGCGGAGATGAAGGGATTCGAACCCTTGTGCCGGGATAAACCGACAAACGCATTTCGAGTGCGCCGCGTTACGGCCGCTTCGCTACATCTCCTCAAATCGCCACCTTATAATCATATCCGATAACCCGCGGAATGTCAACCATACTTTTCGGCTTTTGTGTGACTTTTGTGCGACTTTTCGCCTTCCGTTCGCCTTCGCGGCAGCGTCCGTCTACTGCCCGAAAAACGCGTTGATGCCGGCTAAAAGTCCGCCTGCCAGGGTTTCCAAGGCAGAATCGGAGTGATCGGAGACCTTATCGCCGAGCTCAATATCGACGGACGGAACCGTCGAATACGAAGTCTGAGTCAGATCCATCTCCATCGATCCGCCGGAAAAAATCTTCACCCCCGCCCCCTTAAGGCCGCTGATTAAGCTCTCGCCCAGGGAATTGTGCTTCTGCCAGTTGGACTTGACCGGCTCCATGGCGCGGTAGGAAGAATTGCCGGGCACGCTCATGTAAAAGGCCCCCTTATCGCTGGAGGTGGAATCCCAGTGAAGCGCAATGTGGCAGCTGGCCGCATTATTGGCGATGACCGTGCGCGCGATATTATCTAACTGGACGTCGTCCGTCTCACGGATCATCAGCACATCATAGCCGGCGTCCAGAAGACGCTCTTTCAGTTTGAGGGCCAGGGCCAGCGTCACCTTCGCCTCCGCCGTGCCGTCCGCGAACGTCATTCCGGAGGAAACGGCCGTCGCCGTGGTTGCCCCCGCCGCCGTACTGCCGCCTGTCACCTTCGGGGAACCGTCCGGATGGCACAGCGTCGATACGGAACCGCCGCCCTTGGTGCCGTGACCGGCGTTGACGCAGACCGTAATTCCCTTGCGGTTTGCGGAAGAAGATCGATAGAGAACGGCCGCGCCGGAATTGATCTTGGAATATTCCGCATAGGGCCAGGATGGATTCAAACGCACCTCGCCCTCCGCCGCGATCTCTGATGCCGCGGCCGGCACTGACGCTGCAGTCTCCGGCTCCTTCGCCGTCAGGAACTGGCTGGAGACATAGCATTCGCGCTCCTGCCAGATCACCCGGCTCCATTCCTCACTGTAACCTGTCCTTTTTAACGCGGCGCCTCTGTTGAGCGTCGTGATAACCTCGCTCTGCGTGCTGTCCGCCGCGCGCACATTCACATTGTCCCCGGTCACATAGACCGTCTCATCCGCATCCTGAAATACGCCCGCCGTTTCCGGCTCCTGGGCACTGGTCTGCGCAGCGGTTTCCCCCGGGCCTGCCGTCTGGGCCGCCGTCTCCGCAGCCCCCGGGCCTGCTTCTCCTAAGCCCACTCCTCCGGAAGCGGTCTCTCCTGGGTCGCCCGCACCGGCCGCCGTCTCTCCGGGACCCACCGCTCCCGAAACACGGTTCATATTCTCTGCCTGAATCGGGGAATTCTGCTGCCGTCCGGCCGCCGCGTCTTCTGCCTGCAGCACCGCCGCTGTCTCCTCCGTCCGGGCCGCTCCGGTCTCAATCGGCTGATACTTGGACTGGCAGCCGGCAAGCAGCACAGCCGCAAGCACAGCCGCTGCCACCCTGCCGTATCCCCTTCTCCTTTTCCCTTCCGTCCTCATAGAATCACTCCTCCGCCCAACACGTACTCCCCGTCATAGAACACAGCCGCCTGTCCCGGCGTAACTGCCCTCTGGGGTTCGTCAAACCGCACCCGGACACGGTCCGGTCCCATTTCCTCCAGCTCGCAGGCAGCCCCGCGATGCCCATAACGGATCTTCGCCGAGGCCCTTCTCCTGCTTCCGTGCAGGCCATCGACCGCCATCCAGCTGAGATGGCTGCAGATCAGCTCCCTGGAAAATACCTCCTCCGCCTCGCCGATCACGACCTCGTTGGTCTCCGGACGGATCTCTGTCACGAACACGGGATGCCCCATCGCAAGTCCCAATCCCTTGCGCTGACCCACGGTGTAATGGATAATCCCGCGGTGCCGTCCCAGAACGCGTCCCTCCCGGTCTACGAAATTGCCCTCGGGCGGGCTCTCTTTGACGCTGCGGTTAATAAAACCTGCATAATCCCCATCCGGAACAAAGCAGATCTCCTGACTGTCCGGCTTATGCGCGATGGGAAGCTTAAGCTGCTCCGCTATCGCCCGGATCTCCTCTTTACGGTACTGCCCCACCGGCATCAGCGTATGCGCAAGCTGCTCCTGCGTCAGACTATAAAGAGCATAGGTCTGATCCTTCTCCGCGGTAACCGAGCTGCGGACCGCAAAACGTCCGCCCTCCAGCCGCTCCACGCGCGCGTAATGTCCGGTCGCGATGTAATCCGCGCCGATCTCCATGCTCCGTCTCAGAAGCGATTCCCACTTCACAAAGCGGTTACAGGCAATACAGGGATTCGGCGTTCTTCCCCGGACGTATTCGCGGATAAAATAATCGATGACCTTCTTCTGAAATTCATCCTTGAAATTCATGACATAGTAAGGAATGCCCAGCTTCCAGGCCACCTGCCTGGCGTCCTCCACGGCGCTTAGGCCGCAGCATCCGCCGTTTTCCGCCTGGACGTCGCTGTCCTCATCCTGCCAAATCCGCATCGTGACGCCCACTACGTCGTAACCCTGCTGAAGAAGCAGCCACGCTGCCACCGATGAATCCACGCCGCCGGACATGCCGACAACGACCGTTCCTTTCCCGCCCATTGATAACCTTCCGCATTCTCCGCAAATTTGTGTCGATTACTGCCTATTTATTCTATACCAAATCCGAGGTTACCGCAAGGTGTATATTTTCTTACGATTGAGCGGCGGCCAGGGACGTCCCCGAAGAACCGCCTTCCGCGCGGGCTGTCCGGCTCAATACTCCTCGTCCTCTTCCCCTTCGCTGATATCGGACTTCGGCTTATTAAGCCCCTTGATCTCGATTCCGTTTTTCTGCGCGTAATCCCACAGCGCCGCATGGATCGCTTCCTCCGCCAGCAGGGAGCAGTGAACCTTCACCGGCGGCAGACCGTCGAGCGCCTCCATAACCGCCTTGTTGGTCACCTCCATGGCCTCCTGAATGGATTTTCCCTTCACCATCGTGGTCGCCATGCTGCTTGTCGCCACCGCGGCGCCGCAGCCGAACGTCTTAAACTTCACATCGCGGATGATCTGGTTCTCATCGATATCCAGATAAATCCGCATGATATCGCCGCACTTGGCGTTGCCGACAGTACCCATGCCGCTGGGGTTCTCTATCTCTCCCACATTCCTGGGATGCTCAAAATGATCCATTACTTTCTCGCTATACATTGATCAAATCTCCTTCCGTCCTTATTTGTTGCTTTTCCTCATAAAGTCCTCATACAGCGGCGACATGCTCCGCAGCCTCTGCACGATCGCCTTCAGCCGTTCCACCACGAAATCCATCTCCTCCTTCGTGTTTTCCTCGCTCAATGTCAGCCGCAGGGAACCGTGAGCAATCTCATGAGGCAGGCCGATGGCCAGAAGCACATGGGACGGATCCAGAGAGCCGGAGGTACAGGCCGAGCCGCTGGAACCGCAGATTCCCTCCATATCCAGCATGATCAGCATGGACTCTCCCTCGATAAACTGGAACGCGAAATTCACGTTATTGCTCAGGCGTTTCACCGGATGGCCGTTTAAGCGCACGTAGGGAATCTCCTTTAAAACCCGGCTAATCAGATAATCGCGAAGCTCCGTTTCCTTCGCCGCCCTCTCCTGCATATCCTGCATGGCCAGTTCGACAGCCTTGCCGAGGCCCACGATACCGGGAACATTCTCCGTCCCGCCCCTGCGCTTGCGCTCCTGGGCGCCTCCGTGGACGAAAGAGCGGATCTTGACGCCGGTACGGATGTAAAGGAAACCAATGCCCTTGGGGCCGTTCAGCTTATGGCCGCTGGCGCTCATCATATCAATATGGCAGTCGTTTACGTCAATCGGCACATGGGCATAGGCCTGAACCGCGTCCGTATGGAACAGAATGCCGTGCTCCTTCGCAATCTCGCCGATCTCCTTCACCGGCTGAATCGTGCCGATCTCATTGTTGGCGTACATGATGGAGATCAGAATCGTGTCGGGTCTGATCGCCTTCTTAAGCTCGTCAAGCTTCACCGTACCAAACTCGTCCACATCCAGATAGGTTACCTCAAACCCGCGCTTCTCAAGATATTCGCAGGTATGCAGCACCGCGTGGTGTTCGATTTTACTGGTGATAATGTGCTTTCCCTTCTCCTGGTAAGCCTCCGCCGCGGCTTTGATCGCCCAGTTGTCGGACTCGGTGCCTCCGGCCGTAAAATAGATTTCATTAGTCTTAGCGCCGATGGATTTCGCAATCGCTTCCCTGGCATGGGCAATCGCCTCTTTACAGGGATTGGAAAAATCATAAATGGAGGAAGGATTTCCATAATACTCGGTAAAATACGGCATCATGGCCTCCGCCACCTCCGGCCTTGTTTTGGTCGTCGCCGCGTTATCCAAATAAATCAGTCGTTTCATCTGTGTTATCCGCCTTTCTGTAACATCAATGCAGGCCTTGCGCCTATCCTTCTATTATACATAGTATTCCTAGTATTGCAATAGGGATTCTTATTAAATTTTTATAACCGGAAACGCTTCTTACCTAACCGGAAACGCGCCTCACCCACTCCGGCATGATTCTTCCGCCTTTCTCATATCTATAGGAGAAACCGGATTTTCGCAGGAAGTATTTTCCATGACAGATTTTTTCAAAAAGCATACGCTGATCGCCGGGACGCTGCTTTTGACCGCTGCCGGCTTCGCCACGCGCGTACTCGGATTCTTCTACCGAATCTTTCTCTCCCGCACAGTCGGCGCCGAGGGGCTTGGGCTTTACAATATGGTGCATCCGGTCTATGGCATCTGCTTCGGCATCTGCGCCGGTTCCATCCAGACGGCCATCTCCCGTTTTGTGGCCGCCGACGTCAGGCGCGGAAAGCAGATTTTCGGCACGGGGCTTGCCATCTCCCTGACTGTCGGCACAGCGCTGGCCTGGGCAATCATGCGCTTCGCGGAGCCCATCGCCCGCTGGATCCTTTTGGAGGAACGGTGCGCGCGGCTTCTGCCGTTCATGGCGCTCTCCGTGCCCTTTTCCGCCGTCCATGCCTGCATCAACGGCTATTACTACGGCATACAGAAGGCGAAAGTCCCGGCATTCGCCCAGATCGCCGAACAGTTCATCCGCATGGCCGCCGTCTTTCTCATCGCCGACATCCTTCTGGAAAACGGGCGGCCCATCACCGTAGAACTGGCTGCGGCCGGGCACCTGATTGGGGAAGCCGCCTCCTGCCTGTACACAATGATCTGCTTCCTGTTTTTCCAGTCGGGTACGCCGCGCGGTGCAAAGAACGCCGCACGGAAGGGATCCGCGGCTCTTCTCTCCATTTTTACCGAAACGGCCCCGCCCCTCATGGCGCTCGCCCTGCCCCTCGTCGGAAACCGGCTGATCCTAAATGTGCTGACCAGCGCCGAATCCATCTGGATTCCCAACCGGCTGACCGCCTACGGACTCTCCTCCTCCGACGCCTTCCGCGTCTACGGCGTCCTCACCGGCATGGCGATGCCTTTTATCCTGTTTCCATCCGCCATTACCAATTCCATGGCGGTGCTTTTGCTTCCCACAGTAGCCGAAGCGCAGGCCTCCGGACAATACGGCCGCATCCGCCAGACAGTGTCCATGTCCCTGCGCTACAGCCTCTCCATGGGAATCCTGTGCGTCGGCGTCTTCACCCAGTTCGGAGGCGTGCTGGGGACCAGCGTCTTCCACAACGCTTCCGCGGGAACCTTTATGGAGATTCTCGGCTGGCTCTGCCCCTTTCTCTATCTGTCCACCACTACAGGCAGCATCTTAAACGGACTCGGGCAGACCCGGACGACCTTTTTCCAAAGTGTGGCCGCGCTGCTTGTACGGATCGGCTTCGTCCTCCTCGGCATTCCCCATTTCGGTATCCGGGCCTATCTCTGGGGTATGCTGGTATCGGAGGTTCTCCTCTCGTTTCTGCACCTGAACTCCTTAAAAAAGGCGGCGCCATTTACCTGGGATATCTGGAAAATGGCTGTCCGGCCCGTCGTGTCTCTGATTCTCTCCATCGGAATTCTGCGCTTTCTGAATCAGCCGCTTGCGCAGATGGCAGGCGCGCTCCGTCTCCCCGCCTTCCTGAACGCGGCCTTCCAGACGGCCCTCCTGGCCCTCTGCTACGGAGGAATTCTGACCGTCTCCCACGCGGCCGGGCAAAAGGGCATGACAAAGGCCGGAAACCAATGAACAGGTTTCCGGCCCCGATTTCGTTTTATGACTCAATTTCCTTTTACTGTCTGTTAAGGCTCCGCCTAACCCTCGAGCGCTTCGCGGTACTCCGCAAGCTCCTTCTGATTGCCAAGGATGAAATGTCCCTCCTCGATCTCCGTCCAGACCGGATGATCCACCGAATAATCATGGCAGGACGGATCATAAACCAGAAGCTTCTTGTTCCGCTCGATGATCGGATCCGGCTGCGGGATCGCCGACAGAAGCGACCTCGTATACGGATGGAGCGGATGGGCAAACAGCTGCTCGCTCTCGGCCAGCTCCACAATATGGCCCTTGTGGATGACGGCGATGCGGTCGCAGATGAAACGCACTACCGACAGGTCGTGGGCGATAAAGAGATAGGTCAGTCCCCTCTCCTTCTGAAGCGCGGACAACAGGTTCAGCACCTGGGCCCGGATCGACACATCCAGCGCCGAGATCGGCTCGTCCGCCACGATGAATTTCGGACTCAAAACGAGCGCGCGGGCAATTCCGATCCGCTGGCGCTGGCCGCCGGAAAACTCGTGCGGAAAACGGCTGGAGAACTCAGGCAGAAGGCCCACGTCCAGAAGGGCCTTATCCACCAGCCTGCGCCGCTCCTCCTCGCTCACATGGCGTCCCGGGGCGTAAAGGCCCTCCGCCACGATATAACCAACCTTAGCCCGCTCATTTAACGAATCCATAGGATCCTGGAAAATCATCTGCACGTCGCGGGTCACCTGCCGGTCGTCCGCCGTGGAAAGCCGGCCGGAAATGCGCTTGCCGTCCAGACGGATCTCGCCGGATGCCAATGGATTGGCGCGGATGATGGCGCGGCCGATGGTGGTCTTGCCGGAACCGGACTCGCCGACCAGGCCGAAGGTCTCGCCCTGGTAGATGTCAAAGGAGACATCGTCAACCGCCACGAACGGATGACGCTTCTTGCCGAAATGGACGCTGATGTGATCCACTTCCAGCATCTTTTTGCGCGTATCGGGCGTTTTCTCAACCACGGGCGGTCACCTCCCTCTTCTCTCCGTCAGAATTTGCTTCCATTCCCGGAAAAGGCTCTCCGGCGTCGCCGGCCATCTCGTCTTCCGTCACAGGCATCGCCGCGCCGGTAGATATCATTCCTTCCGCCGCGGCCTTCGCCACCAGATCCTTTCCGCGCTCCCGCAGCACCAGAATGTGCTCCGGAGGATCCACCTTCGGGGCCCGCGGATCGATGAGCCAGGTCCGGGCGCTGTGAGTCGCTGTGATCGCAAACATAGGTGGCCGCTTCACATAATCGATCTTAAGCGCCTTCGGGTTCCGGGGCGCAAACGCGTCGCCCTTCACCTCATGGAACAGGTTGGGCGGCGTTCCCTCGATGGAATACAAAGGCTCGCCCTTCACGCCCAGCTGCGGCAGACTTGACAGAAGCGCCCAGGTATAGGGATGGCGCGGGTCGTAGAAGACCTCGTCGCTGGTTCCCACCTCCACGATCTCGCCGGCGTACATGACCGCGATGCGGTCCGCCACATTGGCGACGACGCCCAGATCGTGCGTGATATAAATCGTCGTAAGATTGTATTTCTTCTGCATCTCCTTGATCAGGCCCAAAATCTGCGCCTGAATCGTCACATCCAGGGCCGTCGTGGGCTCGTCGCAGATCAAAATCTCAGGCCGGCAGGCCATAGCGATAGCGATCACCACGCGCTGCCGCATACCTCCGGAAAACTCATGGGGATACTGCTTCGCCCGCCGTTCCGGGTCGGAGATGCCCACCTCCTCCAGGATGCCGTAAACAGCCTTCTTCGCCTCGGCGCCCTTCAGGCCCTGATGGAGCGTCACCGCCTCCTCGATCTGCCATCCGATGGTCTTAAGAGGATTTAAGCTGGTCATCGGATCCTGCAGCACCATGGCGATCTTGCTGCCGCGGATGTCTTTCCAGTCTGCGTCCGTCTTAAGCAGGGTCAGCTCCTGACCGGCGTACTCGATGCTTCCGCTCTCCACGAAACCGTTCAGATCATTTAACCCCATCAGGCATTTGACAAACACGCTCTTGCCGGAACCGGACTCGCCGACGATCGCCAGGCTCTCGCCGGGATACACATCCAGGGAAATATCGCGGAGCGCGTGAAGCACCTGGCCCCGCAGGTTAAACTTAAAATTCAGGTCGCGGACCGAAAGCAAAGGCTCTGTATATTTTTTCATCGCATTTGCCTCCCTCCTAAACATGGTTTTTGGGATCGGCGGCGTCCGCGAAGGAGTTGCCGACAATATACATGGAAATCGTGATGATCGCCAGCACCGTCGTCGGGAACAGCAGCTGATATCGCAGCGGCGCCTGGCTCATCAGCACGCGGCCGGCCTGCACAAGGTTGCCCAGGGAGGGGATATCCGTCGGAAGGCCGATGCCGATGTAGGTGACGAACACCTCGTTGCCGATGGCAGACGGGATCGCCAGGGAGACGCGCAGGGCGATGACCGACACCAGATACGGAAGCAGGTTCTTGGTAATGATCCTGCCGGTTCCGATGCCCAGGGTGCGGGACGCCAGGTTGTAATCCCGGTCGCGGATGATCACGATCTGGTTGCGGATAAACCGGGCCATGCCCAGCCACCCGGTCAGACACAGGGCAAAGATGATCGTCGTGATACCCGGACGCATGATGTAAGATACCAGGATCAGAATCAGCGTCTGGGGAATATTGTCAAATACATTATAAATTTCCGTAAACAATGCGTCCAGCTTCCGCACATAGCCCCACAGGGTTCCCATCAGGGTGCCGAACAATGCCTCAAAGCAGGCCACCACAAAGCCGATGCCCAGAGACGTGCGGGTTCCGGCCCAGGTCCTGGCCCACAGATCCTGGCCGATGGCGTTGGTGCCAAACCAGAACTGCTCATCCGGCGGATGGTTGATATACTGTCTTCCGGTGGCCGGATCGTCGTAAATGGTCTTCGGATCCAACTGGCCTGGCAGAAGCGGCTGGATAAACGTGAACAGCAGAAGCGCCGCGATCACGCACAGGAAAAACACTGCCACTTTATTCTTGAAAAACGCCCGCAGCGTCGCGCCCCAGTAGGAGTAGTTGGAATAGCCGCCCCGCTCCGCCGCCGCGTGGTCGAAGTCGGCCACGGCAAACAGTTCGTCCTCCGGCAGGTCCGCATAAGCCTCTGCCGGGTTCAGATCCTTCTTAAGCTGAGCCTCCAGGGATTGTTCCAGCTGGGATTCTTTCATTCCGCGCAATGTCATCAGCGAGCACCTTCTTTCTTCACGAAGCTGATCCGCGGATCAGCCAGACCCATGGCGAGGTCGCCAAGCAGCAGTCCCAGAACCGAGATCGCCGAGTAGATCAGCACCAGCGCGAGGACCATGGTATTGTCCTGCAGCTTGATTACCTGGACAAGCAGTCCTCCCATACCGGGGATCGAATAGAGACTCTCCACATAGAGCGAGCCCACGATCGTCAGAAGGATCGAGTTGGGCAGATACTGCACCAGCGGCACTACCGCGTTGCGGAAAACGTGCTGGCGGCTGATACGTCCGGAAGGCACGCCCTTCGCCCGGGCCAGGCGGATGTAGTCCTTGTTGGCCTCGTCCACCATGTAACGCCGCAGCCACATGGCGTAGTAGGCGATATTGCCGATGGACAGGGAGAAGATCGGCAGGATCCAGGTCATCGGCTGTTCCTCTTTGAAAAGCATGGACACTCCCAGAAGGCTGCTGCCGTACAGCTGGATCAGCAGATGGTACACCGCCGAAGGCACCGCCTGGATAATGACGATGAACACGGTTCCGAATTTGTCCCACAGCTTCCATTTCGTCCGGGTGGACCGCGCCATCATGATGCCCATGGACATCCCCACGATCAGCGACACCACCAGGCTGATCAGTCCCAGCTTGATGGAAATCGGCGCTTTGCCCGCAATGATCTTGGCGATGGAATAACCGTCACGGAATTTGTTGGAGACGCCCAGATCGCCGTGGAACACCTGAACCAGATAATTCCAGATCTGGATCGGCAGCGGTCTCGTAAGGCCAAGCCTTGTAAGGCCAGCATGCACCTGCGCGTCCGTCAGCTTGTCGATGTTGTTGAAATACCCCTCGATCGGCATCTGCCTGAGGAGCGCGAACACAATCGTGATGACGATCAGCAGCGTAAAAATGGCGTGCAGGATTCGCTTTAAAATATATTTCGCCAATGTCGCTTCCTCCTTTTTCTGCTTCTCACATATAGCGCACCGTATGGGTCCCCCCGATCCGCCGCATCCCCGGACACGGCTCGGGACACCCCGCATTATACGGTTTTACCGGATAATCCCTGGCGCCTTCCCGACGTCACAGACGATCCGGTAAAACCGCATGACCGCGCCAGGCCAAAGCCCGGCGCGGTATCATTCAATTCGTTCCTTACTCCGCGATAGCAGCGGCACGCTCAGTCTCCCACTGCTCATAAGCTGCGTTGAACTCATCCATATTCATGGAAGTATCATAGAGCTTCTGATACTTAAAGCGCTGCAGCGCCACACCATAAGGAGCATACTCGCCTTCCAGCGGATTGACGTTGGAGATCGTGTAGCTGTAACCGGAGATCTTGTACGGGATCACGATCGCGTTGTCCAGAAGCAGGGCTTCCGCCTTGGCAAATGCCTCATAGCGGGCCGCCTCGTCATCATAGATCTGGGCCGCGCCGACTACGCCGCCGTTCGGATCGACATCCAGACCTTCCTTGACTGCCGCATCCGTGCCGTAAACCAGCTCATACCACTGCGCAAACAGGGCCTTGGTGGTCGGGTCTTCACTCTTATCCCATGCGTTATAGCTGTTGTCGATGCCGAAGGGCTCCGTCCAGGTCTGCGGGTCCGCATAGTCAGCGCCCCAGTTGCAGAGCATGAACGCGTATTTGCCGGAACGGCGGACAGCCGCCAGGAATCCGGTCTCCGGACCGGCCTCGACGATAATATCGATGAAGTCGGTTCCCAGAAGGCCTTCCAGCTGCTGCTCCTCAAGCTGGCACTCATGATCCCAGTTGGAGGTCGTCGGATTGTAGGAAACCAGCACCTTGATCGGGAATGTGCAGCCGGCCGCTTCCAGTTCGGCGCGGGCCTTGTCGCGATACTCGAGCGCAGCCGCCTCGTCAAAGCTGTCTCCGTCCGAATAGGGCTTCAGAGCGTCATACTGCGTGAAATCCTTGCCTGCGCCCACAGCGAAAGTTGCCGGGGTTACGGTATTGCTGATCATGTTCTCCGGGTTGTACGGATCATATACGGTCATGGAACGCACACGATCCAGACCGGCCATCAGAGCCTTACGGAAGTTTACATTGTTTACCGCGAGCTTCCAGTTCTCCGGCTCATAGACCTCGTCGAACTGCGGATTGAAGTTGAACATATACCAGTAGCTGTAAGCGATGTCGCGGCGGGTCGTGTGGATCAGATTCTTGGTATTCTCGTCCTGCAGCATGCTGTCAAGCAGGTTGGTGTCGATGCTGGCGCCGTCCACCTCGCCGTCCAGATACATCTGAAGGCTGATGCTGGAAGCCTCCGCGTTGTAGGTCTCGCGGATCTCGTCGATAAATACATTGTCCTTATCCCAGTAGGTCGGGTTCTTGGTCAGCACATGCTCCTGCTGCGGCTCAAAGCTGGACAGTATGTAAGCGCCGCAGTACAGCAGATTGTCCGCGTCCAGACCGAACTGGTCGCCCGCTTCCTCAAGGAACGGACCGTATACCGGCATGAACGTGGTGTAGCTCAGTACGCTTAAGAAGAACGGGCAGGGCTGATCCAGGCTGATCACCAGCGTGTAATCATCCGTCGCCTTCACACCGATGGACGCCGGGTCGACAGGCGCCACAACCTCGATGGCGTTGCCCTCGTCATCGACCGCGCTCTCATCGCCCTCCTCGAAGCCGTAGGTCTCGCAGTCCAGCAGATAAGCGGTGTAATCATAGTACGCCTGGGCGTTGGTCACAACGGAGCCGGTGGAGTACATGTACTGGTTGTCGGAATCGTTGCG